>CAYZHV010000027.1:0-24924 GCA_964478055.1 uncultured Spirochaetaceae bacterium
GTGTATATGGGGCGATCCCCTTTCGCCCGAATCACCTTTTCGGCGTTGATGTCGGCCCAGTGGGTCATGTTGCTCATGGCCACACACTATACCGGCGGCGCAGATTATCATCAAGAAAAGCCACCCCCGGGGCCGATAGAATAGGTGTATGCGCGTGTCTATGGCTCTTCTGCTGCTTCTTCTCTCCTTTTTTGCTCTATCAAGCGTAGCCGCCTCGGACGTCGATGTGGTCCAGACCGGATACGCCAGCTGGTACGGCGGCCACTTTCAGGGACGGATGACCGCCAACGGAGAGACATTCGACACAAATCAGCTCACTGCAGCACACCGGACCCTACCGTTCAACAGCATCGTCAGAGTAACGAACGTTCGAAACGAGCGATCCGTGGTGGTCCGTATTAACGACCGGGGGCCCTTTGTAGAGAACCGAATTATTGACCTCTCCCGGGCCGCGGCGGACGCCATCGGGCTCACCGCCGCCGGAGTTGGGATGGTCCGTCTCGAGGTGCTCCACCTGCAAAGGGAGACGGAGTTGCGAACGATCCAGGTTGGTTCCTACTCGGTCCGGTCCAACGCATCGGCAGTGGCTGATACGCTGCGGGAGGGCGGTCTCTCGCCGGTCATTCAACAGGTGGCAAATCGCAAAGTCTACCGGGTGCTCATTCAAAGCGTTCCCGAGGGCGAAGTCGACTCATACCGGGAGCGCCTCCGGGATCTCGGGTTTCCGCAGGTCCTGGTAAAGAGCAAGTAGCCCCGCCCAGTGGCGACAGCGGCTCTCAGGCGTTGTAGGTACTCGCCGAGACGTCCCCTCCGGTTCCTGTCCAGTTCGTGTGAAAGAACTCTCCCCTCGGCTTGTCTACCCGCTCATAGGTGTGAGCACCAAAGTAGTCTCTCTGGGCCTGAATCATGTTCGCCGGGACCCAGGAGCTGCGATAGCCGTCATAAAAGGCGAGAGCCGTGGAAAAGGCGGGAACCGGAATGCCCGCCAGGGCGGCCTCGGAGACCACTCGCCGCCAGGAGTCCTGGGCATCGTGGACAATCCTTCTGAAGTAGTCGTCCAGGAGCAGGTTGTTCAGCTCCCTGTTTTTGTCGTAGGCGCTCTTTATGTCGCCGAGAAAGACGCTTCGAATAATGCATCCCGCTCTCCACATGGCTGCCACACTGCCGTAGTTGATGTTCCAGCCGTGCTCTTCGGAGGCGGACTTCATGAGCATAAAGCCCTGGGCGTAGGAAACCACTTTCGAGGCGAGAAGGGCCTTTCGAATGTCCTCGACAAAACGGTCTCGGTCGGTCTCGATGATGCCCCGCGGCCCCGTTAGAGTCTGTGAGGCCTCCACTCGAAGCTCCTTGAGGGCGCTCAAGCTTCTCGCGAAGACCGCCTCGACGATCAACGTCACCGGTATGCCGTTGTGAAGGGCGTTGATCCCGGTCCATTTCCCCGTGCCCTTCTGTCCGGCGGCGTCGAGAATCTTTTCCAGGAGATACTCCCCCTCCTCGTCCTTGTAGCCCAAGATGTCTCGGGTGATTTCTATGAGAAAGCTGTCGAGCTCGGTCTCGTTCCAGGCGGCAAGAACGTCACGCATCTCTTCCTGGGTCATGCCGAGGCCAACCTTCATCAAATGGTACGCCTCGCTAATGAGTTGCATGTCCCCGTACTCGATTCCGTTGTGAACCATCTTCACGTAGTGGCCCGCGCCGTTTTCTCCGACCCAGTCACAGCAGGGGGCTCCGTCCGGAGCCTTCGCGGCGATCGCCTGGAGGACGGGCTTCATTTCCGGCCACGCCTTCGGGTTGCCACCAGGCATAATTGATGGGCCGTAGCGCGCCCCTTCTTCGCCGCCGCTGATGCCGCTTCCTACGAAAAGGATTCCTTTCTTCCCGAGCTCTTCGGTTCGGCGGGTTGAGTCAGGAAAGTGAGAGTTACCGCCGTCCATGATAATGTCTCCCTCTTCGAGGTGCGGGAGGAGCGAATCAATAAACTTGTCCACCACTTCGCCGGCCTTAACCATGAGGAGTATCCGCCTCGGTCGCTTCAGACTCTGTATGAATTCCTCTACCGAATAGGTGGGGATAATCGTCTCGCGACCCTTCGCGGGGCCATCAACGAAACGGTCGATCTTCTCTTTTGTCCGGTTGTAGACCGCCACGGTATAGTCGTGGTCGTTCATGTTCAACACGAGGTTCTGCCCCATGACCGCGAGGCCGATAAGCCCAACGTCCGCTTGCTCTTCCATCACTATTACTCCTCTACGGTTGAGCCTACACAGCCCCGAAGCTGATGGCAAGGAAGGCGACGAGGATCGCGCCACCAACGGTTATCCAGAGGGCTCGACTCTTCATCGCGAGAATCGCCGCCATTGCTGCCGCCAGAAGGGAGGCCATGGCATGGCCTTCGGGGCCGTGGAGGACGTCCGGAAAGATGAGCGCCCCGATGGCGGCGGCAGGGACATATGTGAGGAACCGTTCAACCGGCTCCGGTACGCCATCTTTTGGGAGAAGGTAGAACGGCGCGAATCGGGAAACGTAGGTTGCCACGGCCATGCCGGCGATCAGAAGCAGCAGATTACCCACGATGCACCTCCTCGAGTATAAGCCCCGCCAGGGCGGCGCACATCATCGCGATAACAAAGGCCCAGCCAGCTGCGAGGCCGAGGAGCAGCCGAAACACCGTGTTGAGCCCCCCGGCGAGAAGAACAACCAGAAGGACCCTCCCGCCCCCACTCCGAACCTGCCAGACCGCCAGGGAAGCAAAGAGGGCGAAGAGCCCCGTCCCGAAGGCCGCGGCGAGCTCCGCGGGCAAGAGGTTACCCGCCAGGTATCCGAGAATCGTTCCCCCGCACCAGGCGCTCCAGGCCCCCAGCTCCAATCCCAGGAGATAGCGGGGTCTCAGCTGCGTTTCCGCAGAGGCAACGGAGAAGACCTCGTCGGTCACGCCGAAGGCGATCAGCGCCGAAGCAGGACCGGAGAGTCTCGGCAGTTTCCTGGAGAGATTCGCCGTGAAGAGAAGGTGGCGCAAATTGAGAAGAAAGACCGCCAGAACTATCTGCCCCGCCGCTACGCCGCTTACCATGAGGCTCAGCGCCATAAACTGCGCGGCTCCGGCAAAGACGAAAAGAGACATCGCCGCCACCGGCGCCAAGGCGACTCCGCCGGTCTTTCCTAGAATCCCGAAGGTTATCGCCACGGGGATGTAGCCAATAGCGATGGGGAGGGCTGATTTGAGGCCCTGCCTAAAAGTCTGAGATTCCCTGGTCTCGAGCATGAGGGAACGCTACGGAAGGGCGTGGGCTCTGTCAAGTTACCAGTTTCAACAACCGTGTTGATCCTGCCCGGGGGCATCAGTAGCTTACAGAGATGAATTTTTGGGACCGGCTGTACGCCAGTGAGCGATTTCGCTATGGGGTCGATCCAAACGACTTTGTCGCGGAAACTGTCGAGGAACTCATTAGAAAGGGTTTGGATCCCGCATCTTCCAGCGCCGTGGACGTCGCCGCAGGGGAAGGGAGAAATGCAGTCTTTCTGGCTGAGCAGGGTTTTGACACTGTCGCAATCGATCAGTCCGAAGTTGGCTTGGAGAAAACTCTCGGCCTCGCCCGGTCACGGAAGGTGCAACTCGAGGCGGTAAGAAGCGATCTCTTCCACTGGAAACCGGAAAAGACCTTCGACCTCGTGGTTTCGACGTTTCTCCACGTTCGGGAACCTGGGCAGCAGGCGGTCTTAAGACGTCTCGAGGCGCTTACCACACCCGGCGGCTACATCCTGGCAGAGTTCTTTCACCCGGAGCAGCGACTCAGTGGTCTCAGGAGCGGAGGCCCGCCGGAACCGGAAATGATGGTTACTCCCGAGCTCGTGGAAGAGACTCTTTTCGATAGTGAGCTGCTGATCAACCGATCGCTTCACCGCGAGCTACGGGAGGGCAAGGGACACCGCGGGCTCGGTGTGGTCACCCAACTCCTGGCCGTCAGACGGTGAAGAGAAACTCGTCGTCTCCCTCGCCTATGAAGTTGATCCGGCTTACGGTCTCGGAGACACTCTTCGGAAGCTCCTTGAGCTCGATCCTGTGGCCCGGACAGCCGAGTCGGGCGCAGACGTAGACAACCCCCGAATCCTCCGGGAGTCTCAACTCTATGGACTTCTTGCAACTGCATCCCTCAACATCGCAGGGGCGATCGACCATGAGGGAGGTGTGACTCTCGGGAACGTACACTTCGTCGAGGACCGTCTCATCCGCCCCGGTCTCCGGAATAAAGCTGTAGAGCTTCGCGTGGCTTCCCCAGAAGGCGTCCACAAAGATGATCCCTGCGGTCGCGCCGATGCGTACACCGAGACGTATAGAAGGCTCCCCGTGAATGCGCACAGTATCCGACATGAGGCTCTCCCCCTTGGAGGAATGGAGCCGTTCCACAACCAGGTACTCCTTGCCGTGCCGACTGAGCACCTTAATACCCTCGGGCAGATTACGAAGAAGATCGACGGGAATCTCCGTGTGAATGAGTTGCATGGCGGTTCTCCTGTGCAATCGAGTATAGTCCCCCACCATGCCGCAGTAAAGCGCTTCTTGACCTCCCGGGCGATCTCTGGTACCTATTGGTGATCACCAAACAGGGCCCATAGCTCAGTTGGTTAGAGCAGCGGACTCATAATCCGTGGGTCGAAGGTTCAAGTCCTTCTGGGCCCAGAAAAGCCGTCCGGCGCTGAAAAGCGTCGGGCGGCTTTTTTGTGGCTAGGACCCAGAGGGACTTGAACCTGCGCGGTGGCGAGGCAGGGAGAAGCGTTAGTAGCTTCTAGTGGGGACCCTACCCGGGCTCCGGGAGCTAGAGATGCCAGTGCATAACAAAGAAATCAGTCGCCTACTCAACGAAACCGCGGATCTCCTGGACATCAAAGGCGCCAACGAGTTCCGAGTCCGAGCATACCGCAATGCGGCCCGTTCGGTGGAGAGCCTCCCACGACCGGCGGCGGAAATGGTCGCGGAAGGAGAGGATCTTTCCAAGGAAGATGGTATTGGCAAGAGCCTCTCGGAAAAGATCGAAGAAATCGTGGAGACCGGGAGCCTCTCTCAGCTCCAGGAGCTAAAAAAAGAGCTGCCGCCGGGGCTCCTGGAACTGCTGGACATACCCGAGCTGGGGCCGCGGCGGGCGGGACAGCTCTACAAAGAGCTCGGTGTGGACGGACTCGACTCTCTGGAGAACGCCATCGATGAGGGGAAGCTCCCGGAATTGGAGGGCTTCGGCGAGAAACTGACCGATTCGATTCAGAAGCGAGTTGCCGAGGCGAAGCAGCAGGAAGGCAAGGACCGGATGCTTCTCTCCGAAGCGGAGGAAATCGCCGATGGGCTGGTGAGCTATCTCAGAGAGGCCCCGGGTGTGGACCGGATCGAGGTGGCCGGCAGTTACAGGCGTAGAAAGGAGCGTGTCGGAGACTTGGACATTCTCGTTATCGCCTCCCAACCCGCGGAGCTGATGAATCGGTTCACCGCCTACGACCTGGTGGAGGAGGTTATCTCCAAGGGGGAAACCCGGTCCTCGGTCCTGCTACGGGGCGGTAAGCAGGTGGACCTGCGACTCCTGGCCCCGGAGAGCTATGGCTCCGCCCTGATGTACTTTACCGGCAGCAAAGAGCACAACATAGCGATCCGTTCCCGTGCGCAGGAGAGAGGCTACAAGGTGAGCGAGTACGGCATCTTCGAGGGAGAGAAACGGAGAGCAGGCAAGGATGAAGAGGAGGCCTACGCCCTTCTCGGACTTCCATGGATTCCCCCTGAGCTCAGGGAGAATCGTGGGGAGATCGATGCCGCCGAAAAGGACTCCCTTCCGAACCTTCTCGAGCTACCGGATATCAGGGGGGACCTCCACGCCCACACCGACTGGAGTGACGGTTCGGCCTCCTTGGAGGAGATGGCCGAAGCGGCCCGAGCCTACGGATACGAGTACTTGGCGATCACGGACCATTCTCCAGGACTCACCGTGGCCAACGGCCTCTCAGAGGATAGGCTTTCCAAGCAGATCGACGAGATTGCCCGGTTGAACGAGGAGTCGGACGGATTCCGATTGCTGGCGTCCATGGAGGTCAACATAAACCTCGACGGTTCCCTGGACTTATCGGAGGAGCTTCTCTCGCGTCTGGATCTGGTTGTTTGCTCCATTCATTCTGAGATGGATCGAGAGAGAGACCAGCAGACGGAGCGTCTCATTCGTGCGATGGATAATAAGAACTGCACGATTATCGGCCACCCCACGGGTCGCCGCTTCGACAGCAGACCTGGCTACGAGCTCGACTTTCCCAGGCTTATCGAGGCCGCCGCACAGCGAAACGTTGCCTTCGAAATAAACGCCCAACCGGAGCGCCTCGACCTCTCGGACACCTACGCCCGTCAGGCCTCGGAAGGCGGTGTCAGAGTCGCGATTTCAACAGACGCCCACTCGCCTCGGCACCTCGGTTTCATGCGGTACGGAGTGAGCCAAGCCCGGAGGGGCTGGATCGAGGCAAAGGATGTGCTAAACACCCTTGGAACGGAAGAGCTTCTCAATGCGATCAAGCGGTGAGAAAGGAGTATCAGATGCAGAACCCCTATCTCGAGCCACCGATAGAGCCCAGTTTTCGGGATGCAGGAAAGCTGGGGAAGCAGGACGCGAAACGGGAAGCGAGCCTCCTTTCGGAGGCGATTGAACACCACAACCGTCTCTACTACGTGGAAAACGCCCCGGCAATAGACGACGCCACCTTTGACGCGCTCTTCCGTCGCCTGCAGGAGTTGGAAGAGGCGTTTCCGGAGCTCAGGAGCGAAAACTCGCCTACCCAGCGCGTTGGCGCTCCGCCGATGGATGAACTGCCGAGGGTAGACCATTACGCTCCGATGCTAAGTCTCAACTCCGCCGTGGAGCGGGCGGAGGTCGAGAGCTTCTATAGTTACATCGGTAGAGAGCTGCGGGAGAAGCCCTCTTTCGTCATGGAGCCGAAATTAGACGGTCTTTCCGTGGAAATAGCCTACCGTGAAGGAAAGTTGGAGCGGGGCGCGACTCGGGGTGACGGCCGGCAGGGTGAAGAAATCACCCGAAATATCCGGACAGTTGGAGCCGTTCCTCTCGAGTTGCGCGGTGCAAAGGATCTCCCCTCGTTCCTCGTGGTTCGGGGAGAGGTCTTTATGACCAAGTCAGGTTTCGAGGAGCTCAACGAGAGTCGGGCCCAGGGCGGAGAGCAGACCTTTGCCAATCCTCGAAACGCCGCTGCCGGTAGCCTCCGGCAGCTGGACTCCTCTCAAACCGCCAGGGTTCCCCTGGACATATTCTTCTACGAGGTCCTCGCGAGCGCAGGAGAGCTCCCGGAAAGCCACTGGGAACTCCTCCGTCGTTTTCCCACCTGGGGTCTCAAGACCAATCCCCTCAACCAAAGGGTCTCCACCCTGGAAGAGACCGCCAGATACTACCGGGATATCCTGGAAAAGCGAGAAACCCTCGACTATGAGATCGACGGCGTGGTAATCAAACTCGACCAGCGGGATCTGAGGGAGCATCTCGGTTACCGGAACCGCAGCCCGCGCTGGGCGATGGCGTGGAAGTTCCCTCCCCGTCAGGAGATTACGACTCTCGAGGAGATCATCGTTCAGGTTGGGCGCACGGGCATTCTAACCCCGGTAGCGCTCCTGGAACCGGTCAACATCGGAGGAGCAACGGTGAGCCGCGCCTCCCTCCACAACGGTGATGAGGTGGCGCGAAAGGATGTGCGTCCCGGCGACCGGATTCGGGTACAACGGGCCGGGGATGTTATCCCCGAGGTAGTGGGAGTCGTCAATCCGGACCGGGCCAACCGGGCAGAGCCTTTCTCCATGCCCGAGAACTGCCCTGCCTGCGGCAGCGCCGTAGAGCGGGAAGGAGCGTACCACATCTGCCCCGCAGGACTCTCCTGCCCTCCGCAACTCCAGGGAGCTCTAAAGCATTTTGTCTCTCGGGAAGCTATGGATATCGAAAACCTCGGAGAGAAGAATATCGAGCAGCTGGTCAGTAAGGGCTTGGTCAAAGACATCGCGGACCTCTACGCCATTTCGGAGGATGCGTTGATGGAGCTCGACGGCTTTGCGGAGCAGTCTGCAAAGAACGTCTACGAGGCCATTCAAGGGTCCAAGAATCCTTCTCTTGACAGATTCATATACGCCCTCGGCATCCGACACGTCGGGACCCACGTTGCCCGTGTTCTGGCCCGGAGCTTTGGAACCCTTAAGTCTCTCATGGAGGCGGGAGTCGAGGAGCTCCGGGAGGTGAAGGAGATTGGTCCCGAGACCGCCGAGAGCGTTGCTTCCTTCTTTTCCCGGGGGGAGAATAGAAAGGTACTCAATCGGCTGCTTTCTCTCGGCCTAGAACCCGGAGGGGCCGGGGGATCCGCGGGAGCTCGGCCTCTCTCTGGGAAAAACTTCGTCGTGACCGGGACTCTTGATCGTTACAGCCGAAAAGAAGTGGAGCGCAGGATTGAAGAGCTCGGCGGAAGAGTCACCTCCGCCGTCAGCGGCAATACGGACTACCTGCTCCTGGGCGAGAACCCGGGGAGCAAACTGGATCAGGCCCGAGAAGAGGGGACGAAGATCATCGGGGAGCGAGAGTTTCTCGAAATGATTGGAGAGAAGCAGTGAATAACGAACGAACGGAACAGTTGTACGACTTTCTCTTCGGAGAAGAGGAGGTGCGTGTATGCGAGGCTATACCGGAGGAGGCGTGTCGGGAAGTCCCCGGGAACGCCCTGAAGAACGTGAGCAGCGGCGCCTTCTCGAAGCTCGCCGAGCAACTTGCCCATCCGGGACTCACCATACCCTGGCTTCTCACTTCTCTCGGAGTTCCACCGGCGATAAACGCGCTCCTCCTGCCCCTCAAAGACGCCGGGTCCCTGGGCCCGCAGCTCTTTCTAGCTGCGGAGGTTCGTCGCCGCCCCCTACGCAACCGGGTCTGGGCCTTTGCCGCCCTTCTGCAGGCGGGACTTCTTGTCCTCATGGCGGGGGTCCTCTTCGTACTCCCGCCAACCACAGCGGGGATCGCCGTAGCTCTGCTTTTCCTGCTCTTCGGTATCTCCTCAGGCGTTGGGAGCCTGAGCTTCAAGGACACCCTGGGTAAAACAATCCCGAAGCCGAGACGAGGCACTCTGCTCGGCCTCCGCGCTTCGATTGGGGGCGCCGCGGCCCTCGGCGCGGGACTGCTCCTTGCGGGACTCGGAGGTGAGCAGGCGCACTCCACAGCCTTTCTTGCCCTACTCCTGGTGGCTGCGGTGCTCTGGTTGATCTCGGGCCTCCTATTTCGTCGGATCGACGAGCTTCCTGGAGCGACAGGCGGTGGCGGCAAACCGATAGAGACGGTTCGAGAGGCGATCTCTCTCTTCTCAGAGAACGTGAACATTCGCCGGTTTGTCGCGGCCCGGAGCCTCAATCTCTCCATCGCCCTGCTCCAACCGCTCTACGTCGTGATTGCCGCCCGGCGTCTCGGATTCTCTTTCTCCGGCCTGGGAACACTGCTCTTGGCAAGCGCCGGGGCCGCTCTCCTCTCGGGATGGGTCTGGGGTCGCCTCACGGATCGCTCCGCGCGGCTCGTCTTGGTGGTGGCACCCCTTCTCGGAGTTATTGTGGGAGCGCTCTTCTTTCTTCTCCCCTCTCTGGGCGCTGTTGTTAGTGGAGCTCTCGGACACGGTGTGGTTATCTTTCTACACAATATCGCCTACGCCGGCGCCCGAGTCGGCAGAAAGACCTATCTGGTCAACGCTGCGGGAGACGAAAATCGGGCGCTTCTCGCGGCGGGGGCGAATACCCTTATCGGAGGAGCCACGATCCTCTTCTCGGCTCTTGTCTCAACGGTTACCGGGATCTGGGGCCCGGAAGTTGCGGCTCTGTTGCTCCTGCTATTTCTTGCAGGGGGAGGAGTTCTAGCGTTGCGATTGAAGGATGTCTGACTACTGAGCCTCGGGAATTCTAATCTCGATACGGGTACCGGTGCCCACTTCGCTGCTAACCCACATTCGGCCACCAAACTTCCGTGTCACATAGTACGCCTTTGTAAGACCGAAACCACCGCCTCGGGTAGGTCGGTCCGTGACGTTTGCGCCTCGAGCACCGAAGGAGAGGAGTCGCGTAAGCTCCTCCGGCGCAATACCGCGACCACTATCTTCCACGACGAAGTTGAGACTCCCTCTCCCGCTGTAGAGAGCCGCTTCGATGCGGCCACCGGGGTCGGTGTACTTTCGGGCGTTTGCAATGAGGTCCCGCATCACATCCTGAAAGACCGCGGGCATTCGAATCTTCGAGCCCGCTTCGCTCGAAATCTGGAAGTTGACGTAGTAGTCCCCCTCCTCGTGCTGAGCGAGGTTGTAGACGATTCGGTAGCCCCCCTTGCTGTTCTTCTCGATCGCCTGAAAGACGTGAAGAAAGTTGTTTCTAAGCTCCTCTATGTCGTGGACGACCCAGGCGTCGGGATCCTTCGAACGCGCTGCGATTTCTCTTGCCCGGACCCGTAGGATATCGAAGATCGAGTCCAGATTCGCCCGGCTTTCGATGACCTCCACCTTCGAAGCGAGCCCGGGAAACCGGCTGACCGCGTCTTCCACCGCCGACTCTACCCGGCCGATAAGGCCTTCAATGTTCTCGATTGCCGCCGCTGCCTCCTCAGGATCGCCGAGCCGGTGAGCCACCTGGCTCACTTCGGTCTGCGCCTCTTTGAGCGCCGGGGAGGGGCCCGCGGCGTGCTCGAGATTGAGCAGCTCGAAGAGCACGACGTTGCACACGTTGAGCACGCTGTGCATATCCAGGAGATTCTCTTCCTCCACGCTCAGCTCCAGGGGCGTGGTCATCTCGACTGCGGGGATACTTCTTCTCATCTGCTCTCATCTCCTAAGGGCGAGAGAATCGGCCGTTCCGCAACGAGGTTCGCCACGAGCCTCCCGGAGAGGGCGGCGGATATGACACCTCCGGGCCAGAGAGAGTAGTGCCCGGCGGCGTACAGATTGCGCAAAGGAGTTCGAAACATGTTGAATTGCGGTATCCGGAATACCGGCGAGAGGTCTTCCCTGTAGCACCAGCCGCCGGTGGAGCCGTGGCTGTTCCGGGTGAAACGCCGGAGCGACAGGGGCGTCCCTACTTCCTGATACTCGATCTTCTCCGAGAGCCCAGGAAGGAGGGTCTCGGCGTTCCTAACGAGCTCCCGGGCCACCTGATCCTTGAGCTTTTTGTACTCCCCACTCCGCGGGTACGATTCGGAGCCATTATCCCAGTAGTTCTGCCAGCCAAAAGAGCTGTAGGTCTGCAGCACCAGAGAGGACTTTCCGGGAGGCGCGTTCTCCGGATTCTCCAGGCCAAAGTGATTTAGAGCGACCCACATGCGGCTGTGTATGTCCCGGGGACTCTCTACGTCGGGGAAGATGACGTCGTAGTTCGGGAAAAAGAAAGGGTGATGCGCCCCGAGGCGCTCCGAGAGCTCCTTGGAGTCCATGTTGACCCCGAGATAGATGCTTACGATCTCCTCGGTGAGGCGGGTATCAAGAAGCTTCTTGCGCCGCTCAGACTTGAAGAGCTCCGGCTCCAGAATCGATCGCAGGAGTTCCTTGTAATCCCCGGCGTAGATGATCTTCTTTCCTTCGAAGCGCTCTCCACCCTCGCATATCACCGCTCGCGCCTCGCCGTTGGCGTGCTCGACCCGATTTACGAGACGATTGTACCGTATTTCCCCTCCTCGAGCCTCATACGCTTGGGCGAGACGGTTATGGAGCGCCTGCATGCCTCCCCGGGGATACCAGTAGTCTTTGGCCCAGATGTGCCAGAACCCCGCGAAAAAGAGAAAGGGCATCTGGTAATAGCCGATGTTGGTAAACCAGCTGCGGAGCTCCGGGTTCTGAATTACCCCGCACGCCTTCTTTCGATAGTCGAAGGTGCTCCATTTCTTGAGTTTCCGAAGCCAGGGAATCCCCGAGCCGAGCTTCCAGAATCGAAAGTCATTGAGAACGGGAAACTCCCAGGGGTTGTAGAAGCTGCTCAGAAATCGGGAGACCTCCTTTATCTCCCGAAAAAGCGGCTCGATCCCGGGCTCCCGGGGAAATGCCTTTTGCAGAGAGTGTTCCACCTCATCGAGGTCGTTCACCAGGAAATCGAAGTCTCCAGAGCTCATCCGAAAGCTCGCCTTTAGCCAACCGTCACTATCATAGACGCCGAGATCCTGGAGTATGGGAAATACAATCCCGAGGCTCTCAAAGGACTGGTCCCCTCCGTCAAAGTAGAACCCCTTGCGCCAGAAGCCGGACATATTCCCGCCGGCCTGATGGTTCTGCTCCAGTAGGATAGTGCGCTTTCCAAACTTGGCGAGGTAGTTTGCGGCGATCATGCCGCCCATTCCGCCGCCAACGATAACGGCATCGTACGTCTTCACCCGGGTATTCCTATCTTGAAGGTTGTTCCTCTCTCGCTGGTTTCAACGTCTATTGTACCATCATGAAGGTCCACGAACTGTTTGACAATCGCAAGTCCCAGACCGGTACGCTTTTCCCGACCTCCAGAGCTCCCGAAGACAAAAGGAACGAAGAGATTTTCCCGGACCATCTCCGGCAAGCCCGGGCCGTTGTCTCTCACCTCAAAGAGCACCAGTTCACCCTCCGTCTTGCACCGAACCTCCACTTTTGGCGTCCGGCTTCTCCGTTCTCGGGAAAGCGCCTCGGCGCTGTTCCGAACGAGGTTAACCAGGGCCCGAGCGAGCTTGCTGCGATCGCAGAGTATCTCCCGGTCCGCCAGATCCTCCACCCGGAGCTCCACATCGCTCTCCTCGACGGTCCGACGCGCTTCCCGCTCAACAAGCTCGCAGAGTTCCCGGGTGCTCGTCTCCATCTTTTTCAGGCCGTTGCCTCTGGCAAAGTCCAAAATATCGTGAACAATATTCGCAGCACTCTTAGCGGAACTTTCGATGAGATCAATCAGGTCCCTGCTCTCCCGGGAGATCGACCGGTCCTCCTGCAGAAGGTCAACCAGGGAGAGAATGTTGCCCAGGGGAGAGCGAAGGTCATGGGCGACCATGCTGACTCCCTGTCCCACGGCCGAAAGCTTCTCTTGCCGCAAGAGCTCCTCCCGGAGCTCGGCGTTCTGAATAGCCTGGGCGGCCTCCTCGAGAAAGAGCCGAGCCATGTAGATCCGGTGGTTAGTTAGTGCTCCTCCGTCCCCTTCGAAGAGCGCGACCACGCCGAACCGAGAGAGGCCATAATAAATCGCTTCTTCGTCGTGAAAGACTCCGGAGTCAGTTATGCTCGGCATCCGTTCGAGAACCGCCTTCGCCGTTCCCTCGTCCGACAAAAGCCCCATGCCGATCAACTGCTCGTATCCATCTTCCTGTCTGGAGGCTATGAGGGCGGAGCTCGAGCCAAGAAGATCCGCCACCTGATGGAGAATGTTCTTGAGGAGAACGCCGAGTTCTCGTTCGGTGGTTCGAAGCTCGGAGACCAGGGAAATCAACTCCTCCAGGCTGAGATTCTTGTTCCACTCGTAGACAGCTTTTGTCGCCAGCTGTCTGATCTCCTCCGGCGCGAAAGGCTTTGTGTGGTAGCCGACGTTGGCCCCGGCACGCTGGACAACTTCGTCTATCTCGTAGTCGCTGTAGGCCGTAATGAAGATAATCTCAGCCCGACTGTCGTGTTTTCGGATTTCCTGCACCGTCTCGAGCCCGTCGAGCCCGGGCATGCGGACATCCACAAAAATCGCCGCGTAGGGTATCCCGGCCTCCACGCTGTCGATGACCCGCCTGAGACCCTCCTCTCCACTACCGGCGAGGTCTACCTGAAAATCGAAAAGAGAGCTCTTTTTCGGAAGCGCCCGCTCCTCACCAAAGAGCTGTCTGCTCAAAGATGAAAGCTTCCCCTGATCCCTTCTCCTCGGCGCCAGGATTTCCGCAAAACTCGCCCGAATCGCCTCTTCGTCATCTATCACGAGTATGCGGGTATTCAGATCGCTACTCACCGTCCCGTTCCTCCTCACAGGGAAGCCAGAACCGAACCATCGCTCCTCCCAGGGCTGAGCTCCCTCTCTCAAGCCCTCCCCGGTGGGCCTCTATCATCGAGATCACTCCTTTCAGTCCGAGTCCGCCAGAGGCCCCTTTTGAAGAACCTCCGTCCGAGCTGAACCCGGGTCCGTTGTCATCAATGACGACCGTGGCACATCCCTCCTCTCGGGAGACGGAGATCCTAATCCTTCGCCCCTCCGCGCGGTCTGAGCCGCGATCAAACGCTTCCGCGGCGTTCCTGAGCAGGTTCATCGCCACCCGGACGAGCTTTGTTCGGTCCCCCCGGACCGAGACCGGTTCCTGAGGATAGTTGCGTTCTACGCGAATACCCCTGTTGGCCAGACTCACCGCCTGCATCTCCACGGCGTCATCAAGCACTCGCCGGAGGTCCACGTGTTTGCCGAGGATTCCCGGCCGCTCGCTCGTATAGGAACGCTGTATAGTCAGTATCTCCGAGATGTGCGAAAGGGTCCCGGCCATCTCGTTCAGGTCACTTTCTACGTCACCTTTCCGGGCTTCCAACCCGGAGACTAGCTCCTGGAGAAGATCGAAGAGGAGACTCACCTTCTCCTCGCCAAGGGCTTGTTCGAGGGGATCTCGTCGTTGCTGCAGGTACGCTTCAAGTCGGCTCAAGCTGTCGAGCTCTGGCCAGTCCAGCTCCCCGAGCGTCCGGGCCACGGTGGTACCAAGTCCGGTTACGGCGTTCCCGATGTCATGAAGGGCTCCGGCGGCGATCTCGTTGCGTCCGCGCTGCTCCGCCTCCTGTGCCAGGGCCTCCTGAACCCGCTGTTCCCGAGCGAGGGCTTCCGTGACATCCGAAATCGTCGCCATAAAGAGTGTGTTAGTCACCTTTCGGAGATCCAGACTGTAATCTCGCTCCCCGATGCGAAGCCGCCGGTCCCCAACAATCGTACCAGAGGGACCCTCCAGGCTCTTCATTTGATCCCGAAGCTCCGGCACATGGGGCTCGATAATATCGAGAAAGTTTTCCGGCTTCTTTCCTCCGGTAACCGGAAGGAGATACTGCGCCGCGGTAGGGTTCATAAGCCCGATCGTTCCATTATCGTCGAGCTCGATCACCGCAACGGGTATGCGGTAGAGAAAGGCGAGAAGCTGTTCGGACCGCTCCATCAGTTTGGTTTCACAAGCATAAAGAGCAGCTCACCCCGGCGTATGAGTCGCAGGGTGACCTCCGTGGGATCCATGACAAAAGTGAGAACGTACTCCAGCACCAGATCGAGCTCTTCCTGTTTGTAACGCTCGGCTACCATGAAATTGTTCGTGCAGGGAGCGACGTCGCGGAAGAGGTTGTGTCCAATGGCGTGATGTTCCCCTATTCCGGAAAACCTTGATTCAGCTCGGTTGTAAAACGTAACCGTCCCGTCAGGTTTCATCCGGATTATGCCGAAGGGAGCGTTTTGTAGTTCCTCATTAGATGCCTCCGCCAGTTGCTGCGGCAGATTCGGGTCGTCGAAACGGAGACTCACGGCTGTACCTCTTTAGCCTTCTTCTTGCGGTGCTTTACCAGAAATCTTACACGCCTGGGGAGCTGGGAGCAACCTCGGCGCTCCGAGCAAAGACCTGCCGGCCGCCGACCCAGGTTTCCGACACCTCGATCTCCTGGAGCTTCTCCGACGCACTATCGAAGGGATCGGCGTCGACAACAATGAAATCCGCCAGCTTGCCCTCCTCCAGGGTTCCCTTCTCTTCCTCCATAAACTCCGCGTAGGCGCTACCGAGGGTATAGGCCGAAACCGCCTCTTCCGGGGTGAGCGCCTCCGGGCCTTCGCGGTTGACCACATAGTGAATCGCCTGAAAAGGACGTACCGTCGGTTCCCCGGGAATATCGGAGCCGAAGGAGAGCGGGATCCCCGCCTCTAGGAGAGATCGATGCGGATAAGCGTGAAGGGCTCGCTCTTTTCCGAGGATTTCCACGTCCTTTGTCGGATTACCCATCGCGTGGGGCTGGGCGGCGATTAGAACCCCGAGCTCCTGGAGCCGCTCCATATCGAGGGGATCAACGAGTTGCGCGTGCTCGAGCCTGAGACGGAGCTCTTTGAGAACCGGATACTCCCGAGCAACCGCCTCGAGGCGGTCGAGAAACTCGTGAATCGCTCCGTCCCCGATAGCGTGAAACGCCGCCTGCCGCTTCTTTTTTGCCGCCCGGATGAGCACTTTGTCGAGCTCCTCGCCCTTTAGTACGGGGGTTCCGTAGTTCTCAGGCTCCCCGGGGTACGGCTCCAAGAGCCAGGCGGTCCGTGTGGAAAACGTGCCGTCGAGAAAATACTTCCAAGGCCCTTTTCGAAACCAGAGCCGGTCGAAACGGCGGAGATCCGTGAGCCGGGCGACCAAGGGCATGACACCGTAGGGCCAGCAGGAGAAGCGGCTCGTGAGGTCGCCTCTCTTCTTGAGCTTCCGTAGAACGCCGATTGTCTGCGGCAGCCAGGTGTTGTCCTGCACGGAAGTGATGCCGTAGCTCCGGTAGTGGCCGAGGGCCCGTTCCACCGCCGAAGTGAGTCGCTTCCGGTCCCGATGAAGCACCATAAAGCGCTCGCGGTGTATCGGGTGGAGTGCCGCATCCCGCAGGATGCCCGTAGGTTCGCCACGCTCGTCCCGGACGATAACGCCACCATCGGGATCGGGAGTCCCCCGATCAATCCCGAGCTCTTTGAGCATCTGGCTGTTGACCCAGGCTCCGTGTCCGGAAAACTGAATTAGCGCCACCGGGTTTTCCGGGAATCGCTGATCCAGAAGGGAGCGGTGCGGCTCCGGACAGTCCGGATAGTCCCAGCCGAAAGCCATAATTAGCTCATTCTTTGGCCACTGGGCAAAGCTCTCTTCCAAGCGCCCCAGGATTTCCTCTTCATTGAGTCCGGTTAGACTCGGGTAGGTCTCGTTATCTCCGAAAACCGCGGTATGGAGGTGGTTGTCGTTGAAGCCCGGGAGTATCACCTTCCCCCGGAACTCCTTACGCTCTCCCCTCCCTTTCCACCTCTCCGGGAGCTCCGCGACTGGGCCTACCCAGACGATTCTATCCCTCTGAACGACCAGTGCACCCTCGTCGATCCGGTTCCAGGGATCTCGATATATTCTTTCTCCCAGGAGGATTGTGTAATCACTCATCCTGTTACCTCCTTGTTCTCTTCAACGGTTACGCCAGCCTTCCGCTCCCCCCGGGCGAGCCCGTAGAGGGCTGCCATTACGACTGCTCCGCCGACCAGGGTAAGAATGGAAGGGATTTCCCCAAGTATGAAGACTGCCATTGTCGTAGCGAAAACGGGCTCCAAGAGGATCGAGGATGAGACGAAAGTCGCCCTGACGAACTTGAGCGCCCAGTTGAAAAGCGCATGTCCGAGAATGGTACAAAAGAACGCGAGGCCGAGAAAGATCAGGTACTCCTCCGGAGCAAAGCCGCCAAGGCTCGATCCCCAGAGTAGGGCCAGCGGAAAGAGGAGAGCGGCGGCAACCCCGTAGACCATAGCGTTGTACTGAAGCGCCCCCACCCGCCTCCTGAGATTACTACCGAGTAGCATATACCCCGAAACCGCCGCGGCTCCGGCGATGGCCAGGAGGTTTCCCCGGACATCGCCAGTGCCCGAACGGAGGTCCCCCCAGGAGAGGATGACCGTACCGAGCAGAGCCGTCAGTATGAGCAGAACTGCTCCGGGCAGCGGCTTCTCCCTGAAGAAAAGCACAGTCCCGGCGAGGACCAGTACCGGGTGGAGACTCACCAGCACCGTGGCGCTGGCAACGCTGGTCATGGTGACCGCGGTGATCCAGGTAGCAAAGTGGAGAGCGAGAAAGGTCCCGCTTGAGATGGTCAGAAAAACGTCCCGCTTGCTCAGTCCCCGCACGCCCCGAAGAGCAAAAGGAGCAATCATTAGAAAGGCAAAGAGCATTCGATACGCCGCGATCGTTAGAGGTGGAGCGGAGGAGAGACGAATGAGAATCGCCGAAACGGAGGTAAAGGCCACTGCAATAATGACAATGAGTCGGCTTCGATGACGGAGATTCATCCACCTGCTCCACGAATAGCCGCTGCCGCGCGCTCGGCGAGATTCGGATCGCTTCCGAGCACACTGACTTTGACGCCCAGGTCCCGGGCAGCCTGCATGTCAACTAGATCCGGAGATGGTGAGAGCACAACTACCTGCCGGACCCTCGGCGCCCAGTCCAGGAGAGGTCGGGAGATGGGAACCCCCACCGTTATTACAATGTCACACCCCTCGACGCGGTGGAAGCTCTCGAGGGGCTCGGTAGATTCGTAGGTTATGAGCTCCCCTAGTTGCTTTAGCGGTGCAAAGTCCAGCCCAGCCGGGGCGCTCTGAGTGTCGAGAAAGACAAGGCGCATTCCTAGGCTCATAGCATATCCGGCGGAGAAATGAAACTATCGCTTCTGGAGACGCCGAAGTTGCTCCCGGAGCTCCTCCATTTGAACGCCGATTTTGGCGATCACTCCCTCCTGGTCTTCTTTCATCTCTCGTAGTCGCTTCTCGCTATCGATAATGAGCCGTTCGAGCTTATCCAAGGTTGATTTTCGGGTCTCCTCGTCCTTTTCGAAGTCCCCGAACTCATGCTCGATTTCATTATTGCGAATCTCTCCCACCAGGTTCCGGTAGAGATCGCTCTGGAGAGCCTTTACCGCGTAACCGAGGCGCCCCTCCTTTTCGAGCCTCCGGACGCTCACCTCCATGTAGCTGTCGTAGAGCCAGATCATTGGCCTAAAGTTGGAGGCGCGCTTGAGAAAGTCATGATCCTCACCGAGGGTAATCGTCTCATCGAATCCCCCCACCCGCTCGAAGAGCCGCTTCGTGCAGAATATGCAAAACCCGGGAGCCCGGGGCTCGCTTTTCGCTGTATAGCGAACGATAGAGTTGGCCAGGGAAAAAAGCGCCTTGTCCAAGCCCACCTCCGAGATTGGTCTGATTTCGCAGGTGGCTAGATCCGCATACCGCCGCTCCATCTCATCGTGGACATTCTCCACGAACTCCGGCGGTACTTTGACGTCAGCGTCGAGAAAGAGGATAAACCTACCCTCTGACGCGGACGCTCCGGCATTTCTTCCCCTGGCTGGCATGCCGCCCTCCACCACTCGCGCGCCCTTCTCTCGAGCGATAGCCGCTGTCCTGTCCTCGGAGTGAGCGTCAGCGACGATCACCTCGAAGTCAGGAAAGGTCTGCTCTTTGAGAGAGTCCAGGAGCACCGGCAGGAGCTCCTCCTCATTGTAGGCGGGTATGACGACGCTAACTTTCTTGTCCAAACGCTTCCTCCTCTGCGCTGTTGGTGAAGACAGTGCCGTCGCCGTGACAGACCCGGCGATACCAGTGGCCACTCGCCTTCACCGTTCGTTCTCCAGTTGGATAGTCTACGTGAATTAGCCCAAACCGCTTGCTCAGTCCTTCTGACCATTCGAAGTTGTCCAAGAGACTCCAGACGAAATAGCCCCGAACATCAACACCGGCGCGCATGGCGCGATGAAGGGCGGTAAGATAGCTCCTAAGATAATCGATGCGCTCCTGGTCACGGATTTCCTTGCCCTCTACCTCGTCCTTAAAGGCCGCTCCGTTCTCGGTCACATATATCGGGATCGGTCCATACTCCTCATCGACCCAGCGAAGGACATCGTAGAAGCTCTCGGGAAAGATCTCCCAGTTCATATCGGTAAAACGGACCCCCTCGTAGGAGGCGTCGAGAATCTTGTGCCCGATAAAGGGGACCCAGGTCTTTCGGACAACCATCCGGGCGTAATGATTTACACCGAGGAAGTCGATCGGCTCCGCCATGGTGGCAAAGTCCTCCGGCCGAGCCTCCCGGAGGATGAGTCCCATGGGCCGGTGCAGTCCCAGGGGATAGCGCCCCTTGAATACCGGGTCGAGAAAGAGGCGGTTGACCGCTTTGTCCAGCCGCTCCGCTATCCTACGGTCCTTTTCCCGGGCCGGGACAACCGGAGAGATGATATTACTAATCCCGACCTTGGCCTCGGGTCGCCGGCTCCGTATCGCCTGCACCGCCTTGCCGTGCCCGAGGAGCATAAAGTGTACCGCCCTCGCCGCGGCCACCAGGCTCGCCTTGCCGGGAGCGTGAACCCCCTGACGGTATCCGAAGTTGGTCACCGTCCCGGGCTCGTTTATTGTTATCCAGTGGCTCACCCGGTCACCGAGGCGATCCGCCATGAGGGAGGCGTACTCGGCAAACCGGTCGCTCCCCTCCCGACGTTCCCAGCCCCCGCGCTTCTCTAGCTCCAGGGGGAGATCCCAGTGAAAAAGGGTGACAAAAGGCTTAATGCCTTTCTCGAGAAGCGCGTCGACCAAACGGCTGTAGAAATCGACTCCCTTCTCGTTTAGAGGCCCCCTGCCGGTAGGCTGCACCCGGGGCCAGGAGACGGAAAAGCGGTACGCCCCGATACCGAGGTACTCCATCAGATCGACATCCTCCCGCCAGCGCCGGTAGTGGTCCGAGCCGGGATAGGGAGAACTCTTGTCGAGTATTGTAGAGGGTCGCATAGCAAACTCATCCCAGCTCGAAAGCCCTTTGCCGTCTGCTTCAGGCGCGCCTTCTATTTGAAACGCCGCGGTGGCCGTTCCCCAAAGGAACGACTCAGGAAAATGTACCACGTGGTAGAAGGTAGCCAACCTACCCCGGAGGAATCAAACGCCATGAAAACGGTTACACTCCCCAAACCCTCCTCATTTGTGTATACTCGGACCCATGAAAACCAAAGCAGTCCGTCTCTACGGAGAGAACGATCTCCGCCTTGAAGAGTTTGAGCTCCCGGAAATTGGCGAGGACGAGATTCTTGCCCACATAATCTCCGACAGCATTTGTATGTCGAGCCACAAGGAAACTGTCCAGGGCTCCCGACACAAGCGCGTACCCGAGGACGTGGACAAGAATCCGGTCATCATCGGCCACGAGTTCTGCGGTGAGATAGTTAAAGTTGGAAGTCGCTGGAAGGACCAGTTCGAGGAAGGACAGCGCTTTTCGATTCAGCCGGCGATCAACCATCCGGACTATATGGGTGGCATGGCCGCCCCGGGCTACTCCTTTCAGTACATCGGTGGCGATGCCACGTACATCAATATTCCCAAGGTCGTCATGGAACAGGGGTGCCTCCTCGAGTATACCGGAGAGGCGTATTACATGGGTTCCCTGGCGGAACCGATGTCCTGTATCGTTGGCACTTTTCACGCCATGTATCACACCCGGAAGGATAGCTACGTCCATGACATGGGTATAGTCGAGGGTGGAAACATGGCAATCCTCGCCGGGGTCGGTCCCATGGGTCTCGGTGCCATCGACTACGCCATACACAACGAGCGGCGCCCTTCCCTCCTCGTGGTCACCGACATAGATGACGCCCGGCTCAAGCGGGCGAGCGAGCTCTATACGCCGGAAGAGGCGGCCCGACATGGTGTGGAGCTCCACTACGTAAACACAAAGAACGTCGACGATCCCGTGGAGCATCTCAAATCCTACACCAAGGGTGAGGGCTACGACGATGTGATGGTATTTGCCCCGGTAGCCGCTCTCTTCGAGCAGGCAGACCGTATCCTCGGCTACGACGGCTGTCTCAACTTCTTCGCTGGGCCAACTAAGCCGGAGCTATCAGCGCAGATCAACATCTACGACGTGCACTACGCCTCCCACCACCTTGTCGGTACCAGTGGAGGCAACACCGAAGATATGAAGGAGTCCCTGGACATGATGTCTCGGGGCGTCATTAACCCCTCCGCGATGATTACACACGTCGGTGGTCTCGACGCGGTGGCGGACACCACGATCCGGCTCCCGGAGATTTCGGGGGGGAAGAAGCTGATGTACCCCAACGTCAGCATGGAGCTCACCGCAATCGAGGACTTCGCTGAGAAGGGAAAGAGCGACCCGATGTTCGCCCGTCTCGCGGAGATAGTCGACCGTCACAACGGCCTCTGGAACGCCGAGGCCGAGCGCTATCTCATAGAAAACGCGAAACCGATATGAAATATCTCGGGGCTCATGTGAGTGCCAGCGGGGGCGTCGAAAACGCCCCCGTCAATGAGCAGGAGATCGGCGGCAAGGCTCTCGGCCTCTTTACCAAGAACCAGCGGCAGTGGAACGCAAAACCCCTAACTGAGGAGAATATCTCCGGCTTCGAAAAAAACATCGCCGAGGCCGATATACCCCTAAGCCAGGTGCTCCCCCACGCAAGCTACCTCATAAACATCGGCAGCCCCGAGGAGGAGAAGCGAAAGAAGTCCGCCGCGGCACTACAGGATGAAGTGGAGCGGGCCCGGCAGCTCGGGATCGGCCTGGTGAATTTCCATCCCGGAAGTCACGTAAAGCTCATAACCGAAGAAGAGTGCCTCGCCTTGATCGCCTCGGAGATGAATAGCATTATCGCTAAAACCGACGAGGTGGTCCTGGTCCTGGAAAACACCGCCGGGCAAGGGAGTAACGTGGGCTACCGCTTCGAGCATCTCGCCCGGATTATCGAGCTCATCGATAAGAAGAACCGGGTCGGAGTATGTCTGGACACCTGCCACACCTACGCCGCGGGGTACGATATCTCTACAGCGGACGGATGGGACCGCACCATGGAAGAGTTCGACTCCGTCGTCGGTCTCGACTACCTGAAAGGGATGCACATCAACGACTCCCAGTTCGACCTCGGAAGCCGAAAGGACAGGCACGCCGCGATAGGCAAAGGGACCCTCGGGGTCGAGGCGTTTCGCCCCATTATGAACGACTCCCGCCTGGAAGATATGCCTTTGATCCTCGAGACCAACGAGCCCGAACTCTGGCCGGAGGAGATCAAGCTTCTCTACGGTATGATCGCTTAAGCGAGGAAGCAGGCGCAGGATGGGACTGTTGCCCGGGCGCGCACTGTTGCCAGGGCCCGCCGGGGACCGAGGCGCTGCCGTGGTGACTGAATCGCTACCGGCGGCACCCGGGCCGGAGGCCTCTTACTCGAGAATCGTGATTTCCACCCGCCGGTTACGCCGGCGCCCCTCCTCGGTGGCGTTGCTAGCCGCCGGGCGCCGCGCCCCCAATCCCCGGTAGAGTACCTGCTCCTCCCGGTGACTCCCTTCCGCCACGATCGCCTCGGCGACCCGCCGAGCCCGTTCCACTGAGAGAAGCTCTCTTCCCTCACGGCTTCCGGCGAGGGCGGTGTGCCCGGTCACCAGTATGTCGTTTTCCGGCACCCGCCGCAGGACTTCGGCAATGCGGGAAATTGTCCGCCGGGCAGCCTCCGTTAGCCGCGGAGAGTCGGGCTCGAAGTAGACATCCTGCAGCACGATGGTGACCCCTTCCTCCCGATCCTCGACGGAAAAGGCCTGCTCCGGCGGTCTCTGGCCGGGTCCACTGGATCCGTCGTCCGCTTCGACTGCCCCCTGGTCCGGGGCCGGAAGAGCCGCCACCTCCAGCTCTTCTCGAAGGATTCTCCGCTCGAGAGCGGGGATCTCCACCAGCTCATAGGTCGCCCAGCCCCGGTACTCCACCCGGTCTCCGGTGTTGAGCACGAAGAGAAAGGTGTATTCCTCCTCGGAGTAGCGCACTCTCCCGAGCTCCCGGTCCCAGTAGAGCTCCTGCTCGGAGTTTCCGGTGATGATTTTCGGGTAGTAGGGGGAGCCGGAGTACTCTGGCCCCTGGTGAAAGATATTATAGGAGGCTCGGAGGAGGTCGGCGGTCATTCCGTCGCGGTTCCTGGTACCCTCGTAGCGATACGCCACGGGCATTGAAAAGCGGTAGGGCTCCTCGATGCCATAGCCTCGGCGAAAGTCGTGTACCTCGTAGGCCTCGGCGGACCAGCTCTCCCCGGGGCGGACGGGATCATCGGGAAAGGTGGGAAAGCTGCGCAAGACCGGCATAAACGCCGGCTCCAGCTCCCGGTGCTCACCCTTGAACCCCCGGCCGAACCGCGCCGCGTACTCCTTTTCCAGGTTGTACGCCCGTATTGTCCCGAGGTTTTCTTCGGTTACCTGATAGGTCGCCTCGAGAACCGCGCCATCCTCGTCGACGGCGGCGGTCTCCTCCACTACCCGGGTAACGATTACCGCGGAGTGGCTCAGAACGTCGTTTAAATACACGTCCTGCCGGTTTATGCCGAGAATTCTGAATCGCTCCCCCTCCCGGAAGCGAAATCGAAACGGTGTTGCCTCCTCCTGGGCGCCCACTTCCGTGAGAGTTAGGAGAGCAACAAGCAGAAAGAGAGTTATATGCGCGTGCTTTAGTAGACGGAAAATCACCGATTCCTCCTACCGTCAGTGTCGGCAGCCAGGGGGAACTCTTGGAGCCCTTTCCAAGGATCTGCGCTGTCGGCCACCCTGGTGTCACAGGATCGCACTGCTCAGTGAAAGTCCCTGCTCCCCGCGTCCACCGGTTGTTCCTCTAGCCTCGGCTTCCAGCACTCCTCAACCACCAGATGGACCACATTTGTGTGGGACTGAAGGGTTCCGGTCACCCCTAAAAAGGTTGAGGTGAGAAGAAGGGTGCGAAACCGCTTGAACACCTGCTTCCAGACGACCAGATTCACGAAGCCCGTCTCATCCTCCAGGGTGATAAAGAGGGTACCTCCCGCGGTCTCCGGGCGCTGCCGACAGATGACGAGGCCGGCGTAGGAAGCCTTGGTTCCGTTTTTGCCCCGGGCGAGCTCCCGGGCATCCGGCAGATTCCGGCGCCGCAACTCCTCCCGGAAAGGCTCGAGCGGATGGGCATCACTGCTGTGGCCAGAACGCTCGTAGTTCCACGCCACCAGGTCATACGCCGAAAGCTGCCGAAACCGAGGGCTCTCCTCCTCGAGCTGCACCATCTCCTTTCGCCTTCGCAGCCGCCGGGCGGAGCCAGTAATCTCCCAGAGCGCCTGCCGCCGGTCCACCTTAAAGGAACGAAACGCCCCGGCCCGGGCAAAAGAGGCGAGGCACTCCTCGTCGAGCTCCGTGCGGCG
>CAYZHV010000028.1:0-6914 GCA_964478055.1 uncultured Spirochaetaceae bacterium
AGTGCATTATCGACCTCACCGACTACTTTCGCGCCCTCCTCTTCTACAAGGCGGGTATTTCCAAGGAGGCGCTGCTAGGGTTCGCCCCGGACCGCTTTGCCCCGGGGGTAGTGCGTACCTACTCGGCAACCCAGGCTGAGCGAGCGGTTTCCATCCTCCTCGATCTCTTTCGGTCGGTCCGGTACTCCCTGAACCAGCGCTTCGAGCTGGAGATCGCCGTAAGCCGCCTCGCGGGCCTCAAGGACTACCTCACCACCGAAGAGATCGTCGCCGAGCTACGGAGCCTCAAGGAGGCGGCCCGGCAGCTACCCCAGGGCGCCGGCGGCGGGACCGCCGAGACTGCTGCTGCCGGACAGGGAGCAGAGGGGACGGCAACGCAGGCGTCTGAGGTGTGGGACGGAGCGCCGGAGACTACATCCGGCCCCGGGGCGGCTGGATCCGCCTCGCCGGCGCCGGCTGCAGAAGGCTCTCGGGAGCCGGAGACAGGCGGCGGATGGAGCACCGAGGAGACCGCACCCCGGACGCCCACCTACGGTACTCCGGCGGGTCAGCACGCCTTTGTCCTCGAGCAGGAAAAGGTGCAGGAGATCGTGGTCAAAATTCGAAAGCAGAAGCCCGCCCTCGGCGCGGCCCTGGAGAAGGCGACCGGTTGGGAGCTCGACGAAGAGTCCCTCACCCTCGTATTTGGAGACGCCTTCTCTGCCCGGGGAGTACAACAGGATCGCTCCTTTGTGGAAGAGATCGTTCAGGAAGCCCTGGATGAAGAGGTCTCCCTCAAGGTGGAGGTGCGCAACAATCAGGGAGACGACGGCGGGGCGGCACCGTCGGATGAAAACGTGGAGATGGTGAAGAAAGTTTTTCGGGGCGAAATAATAGGAGAAGAATAAATGAACCCCATGGATCTGCTAAAGAACTTCCAAGGGCTTCAGGAAAAGCTGCAGGAATCCCAGGCCAAGCTCAAGAGCATGAGCGTCACCGGCACCGCCGGGGGCGATATGGTCCGGGTGACGATAAATGGCGAGTTCCGGGTTCTCTCGGTGGAGATCTCCGATGAGGTGATCACCGAGCAGGACAAGGAGATGACCCAGGATCTGGTTCGCGCGGCCTTTACTGACGCCACCACCAAGCTGAGGGAGCAACTCCAGCAGGAGATGGGCAACCTCACCGGAGGTCTCGACATTCCTCCAGGGCTCTTTGGACAATAGGACGTGAACGCTCTCGACGAGCTCATCGACTCCCTCTCCCGGCTTCCGGGGGTGGGAAAGAAGAGTGCGACCCGCCTCGCCTATCACCTCCTCGGTGCGGAGGAGAGTTACAACCAGAAGCTCGCCGAGCAGATCGGAAGCATCAAGGAACGAATCGTCTCCTGCTCGATCTGTGGAAACTACACCGAAGAGGACCCCTGCGAGATCTGCCGGGACAGCGGCAGGGATCGACGGGTGATCTGTGTGGTGGAGCAGCCTCAGGACGTGGCGGTACTGGAACAGACCCATGAGTACAGGGGGCTCTATCACGTCATCGGCGGGGTCATTTCGCCCATTGACGGTATTGGACCCGAGGACCTTCGCATCGGCTCGCTCATGAGCCGTCTGGAGCAGGAGGGGATCGAAGAAGTTATCCTCGCCACCAATCCCACCGTGGAGGGCGACACAACGGCTCTCTATGTCTCCAAGATGCTCGAAAAACGAAATATCAAGGTTACCCGTCTCGCTCTGGGTCTGCCGGTGGGCGGAGATCTGGAGTATGCCGATCGCCTGACAATCGCCCGCTCCTTGCGACACCGCACGGCTCTCTAGGATAGAGCCTTACCAATCTTCCGACCGCAGGAACTTTCGGTCCGCGGAACAAAATAATCAAATCGTAACATCCGCACCCTCCAATGGGCCCAACGAGGGAAGCGATGGAAATCAACGCTAAACAAATAGATCCCGGGATCCTCAAGATAGACGTATCCGGAGAAATGGATCTTTACAACTCCCATGAGTTGAAGTCTTTGCTAACTCAGCACATCGAAGGCGGCGAAGAGTCTCTTCTCTTGGATCTCCATGACCTGAACTACATAGACTCCAGCGGAATAAGCGTCCTTCTCTACGCTTTCACGCAGTGCAAGAAACGACAGTTAGGTCTCTGTTTCATAAATGTTCGTGGCTCGGTGAAGCGGGTAATCGAGCTGACAAGTCTTTCAGGCTTCTTTCCGATCGCCGAGTCACTGGAAGACGCGGTCAATCGGCTGCTTGCCAACTAAGGAGCGAAGAACGTGCATGTAGAGCATAGCCAAGTGGATAACCAAATTGAGCTCCTCCGTCCGGTGGGGGAGATGGATCTTTACTCATCGGCGAAGCTCAAAGAGAAGATCCAGGAGCTCTGGGAGAAAGGCTCCAAACGGATGATCGTGGACTGTAGCGATCTTACCTACCTCGACTCCAGCGGGGTGGGAGTGCTCCTCTACGCCTACACCGGTACGCAGAAGCGCAACGGAACCGTATGGTTCACCGGCGTGCGGGGACCGGTGGCGAAAGTTATTGAGCTAACCAAGCTCAACGGGTTTCTTCCGATCGGGGAGGATGTGAGTAGCGTAACCCGGGAGTTTGGTCCCGCGGAAGAACAGAAGGAAGAAGACGGGGTGCGACAGCTCAAGGTCGACGAAGAGAGCCCTCTTTTTGACACCCAGGGCCTCTATCACAAAGAGTTCGCCATTGACCTGAGCCATGTGCGCCGGTTGAGCAATCTTATCGCCCAACGGGCGCCGGCGGAGCTACAGGAGATAAACATTCTCGAGCAGCAAATAAGCGAGCTCCTCAAGAATGCCGTCAAACACGGTAACAAGAACGACAAGAGCAAGAACATTAAGATCTGGTTCGGCTTTTCTGAGACCGCTGCCCGGCTTATTGTCGAAGACGAGGGCGAGGGATTTCAGCAGCTCGAAGAGTGGAACGAGTTCTACCGAAAGAAGATCGAGTGCTATCAGAAGCAGGACTTCGAAGGGATGATGAACTACCTCTCCTTTAGAACGGAGAATAGTGGTGACGAGGACGGCGGAAACGCCATGATGGCCGCGGTTGAGTACTGGAACCGCGGCGTGGTCTACAACGAGAAACGCAACGCCGTAGCCGTGAAGCGGGACTTCCGGCTCTAGAGGCGCACTTCCTGCGGCGCAAAGCGCATCAGTGCGAAGGTGACGTCGTCATTGAGGCTCCGCTTCCCTCGAAAAGCATGAAAATCGTTGGTTAGCTTATCCGCGAGGACTTCCACTGGTTCCGTCTGGTGCTTTCGCATCAACTTGGAGATTCGTTCGAGAGTGTACGCCTCCCCGGACATGTTTGTCTGTTCGGTGAGGCCGTCGGTGATCATAAAGAGGGTATCTCCCTTCCGGGGATGAAAGGCGTCCACCTTGGGATCTATCTCCGGGGCGACTCCGATCGGAAGGTTCTGCTGATTTGTATTGAGCCGCATCAGCTTTCCCTCTCGAAAGAGAAAGAAGTGGGAGTGGCCCATGTCGCAGACCGAGAGCTCCCCGCGATCTTCGTCGTATTCGATGAAAAGACCAGTAACAAACTTCTCTGACTCAAACGTTCTC
Source organism: uncultured Spirochaetaceae bacterium (assembly GCA_964478055.1). Lineage (GTDB taxonomy): Bacteria > Spirochaetota > Spirochaetia > DSM-27196 > Alkalispirochaetaceae > CAYZHV01. The sequence goes on from CAYZHV010000028.1 coordinate 3,578, forward strand.
ACGATGTACTCGTTGAGAGATCGTACGAACCCCTTTAGGCCGCCTCGCGTAAAGGAGTACATACTCATCATCCCCCAGATTATCGCGGTGATAATCGATGCGGCTACACCTTTGCCGCTTACATCACAGAGAGCGGTAACCCATAGATTCTCCTCGAATTGTCGGATCTCGTAGTAGTCACCCCCGACACCCTTGGCGGTCCGGGAGCTAGCCACGAACTCGAACTCCCGGCCCACGACGAAGTCCCGCTCCCGTACGATCCGGGATTGCAACTTTCTTGCGAGGGCGATATCGCTCTGGGTAATCTGGGAGAGGTAAAGGAGCATGTCCTGGGTGGAGAAGATACCGCGAAATTGGCCCTCTTCGTTGGTGAGGACATAGTAGGTCACCCCCGGCCGCCGCATATCGTCAGAGATCTCTTCGGAGACCGAGAAGAGATTCATGTTTACGTCGTAGCGGTCCGTCTCCTGCATGATCTCCTTGACCGGGTGGTTTCGAAACACGTCCCGGGCGTAAGGGCGAACCATGGTGTTGAAGAAGTCCTTCCGGACAATGATGCCCACAACCGTGCCTCTACGGTCTACAACCCCGAGAGCCATTACCGACTCGCTCTCCCGGAGCTTGTCCGCCAGGGCGAAGATCTTTTCATCCTCCCAGCAGTAGTGGAAATTGCTGGCGATTCGGGCTATCGTCTGGTTGTTGATTCGACCCGGCTCGTACCGCTGCAGGATCGGTTTCTCTTCGGCGAATGTGACTTCCTGCTCGGTCAGGAAGAGCTTTTCCGGCATGGGAGATCTCCTTTCGGTGCCGCATTCTAAGGGCTTTTGATTAAGTTGGGGTTAGCATTGTGCGTTTCCGACAGTTTCTCCTGAGCACTCTCCTTCTTCTTCTCGCGGCGACTCTTTCGGCGCAAGCCGTCGAATGGGAGACATCCCTCCCGGAAGCTCGGGAGCGGGCGGAGATCGAGCGAAAGAACCTTCTCATCTTCGTCACCGCCGGCACCTGGTGTCGCCCCTGCAGCTGGATGGAGGAGACCGCCCTCACTACCCCGGAGATCAGGGATCTTGTAGAAGAATCCTACGTTTCCCTGAAACTCTACGACTACCAGGACGAGCATCTCGAGCTCCCGGTGGAGGCGTATCCCTCCATACTTATCTACGCCCCGGACGGCACCCTGTTAGAGAACATCCGCGGCCCCCGGGCGGTTCCGGCCCTGGAAGCGGTGCTGACTCGTTATCAGGAGGGGCCGGGACCCGCGGCGGAGCCGCTCCGATTCGAGACGGATCGGGGGAGCTTTGTCTACGTTGGTGAGGGCGCCTGGGAGCGCCGTGTAGAAGAACGGGTGGTGCGCTACCGGGAGTACGACCGGGATGAGACCTTTATCTATCTCGAGAGCGACGAGGCGCCTCGGTTCCTCGCCCTACCACCCCAAGGCGGTGAGATGTGGCAGTGGGACCCGGTGACCGAGAGCTGGGAAGAGTTCAGCCGGGCGGAGCCACGGTGAGCTTCTTGCCGCTCAGTAGCGTCTCGAGCTCCGAGGAGCTCCGACGGTTGATCAGGTCATTTAGGACACGGCCGCAGAGATCCAACACCCGGGTGAGAACAGGCTCCTCCTCCGGACGAAAAGCGGAGAGAACGTAGGAGGAAAGATTCCCACGAGCCGGTCGCCCAACCCCTAGCCGGAGGCGATTGAACTTCTCCGTTCCTATCTGCTGCCTTATTGACTTGAGGCCGTTGTGCCCGGCGGTTCCACCACCTTCCTTGAGCTGAATCGTCCCCAGAGGTAACTCTGTCTCATCGTGTACCACCAGGATCTCCTGAGGATCGATGGAGAAGTAGGTGGCGCAGGCGGAGAGGCTCTCACCACTCTTGTTCATGTAGGTCTCGGGAACGAGCAGATAGACCTGCCCCTCCTTGGCAAATCGTCCCTTGAACTTGCCCTGCCAACTCCGGCTCCCCGGGAGGGACTCCTCCACCATCCAACCGACGTTGTGTCGGGTTCGTGCATACTGTTGGCCGGGATTACCGAGAAAGCAGATAAGCCGTGGTCTCATAGCAGGCACACCATATCACGTGGGAGGCGTCAAAATCACCGGAGGCTCCGAAACGAAAGCCACTTGAATTTCCCGTCTCTCCTCTCCATCCTTGGTACCCATGGACAAGGAGATTCGCGTTCTACGCTCGGACATAACCAACCCGTGGTTCAATCTCGCCACGGAGGATTGGATCTTCCGGGAGCTCGACCCGCGGCAGCACGTCCTCTTTCTCTGGCGGAACGCAGACACCGTCGTTATCGGGCGGCATCAGAACCCGTGGAAAGAGTGCAAGGTGCAGAAGATGGACGAAGACGACGTCTATCTCGCCCGGCGGCAGAGCGGTGGCGGGGCTGTCTTTCACGACCTGGGTAATTCCAACTTTACCTTTTTGAGTGCCAAGGATCGGTACAACCAGGAGGACAACTTCCGGATTATTATCAACGCCCTCGGAAGGCTCGGCATAACCGCGGAGAAGTCCGGTCGCAATGACATCCTCGTGGAAGGGCGAAAGGTCTCCGGCAGTGCCTTTAAACACACCAGGGAGCGTTCCTTTCACCACGGAACCCTGCTGATAGACGCGGATCTGACCCGGTTGCAGGACTACCTCAATCCACAGAAGGCAAAGCTCGTCTCCAAAGGAATCAAGTCCGTGCGGAGTCGGGTAGCCAATCTCAATGAGTACGTTCCCCACCTCGACCACGACCAGATCTGTGAGGCGGTGATGGAGGCGTTTTTCGAGTACCACCGCAGCCGGTGCGAGGTGGAGCACCTCGACTACGAGACCCTGGCGTCAATTCCCTCCCTGAATGAGTATTTTGAGCAGATGAAAGACTGGGAGTGGCGCTTCGGTAATACTCCGGAGTTTAATCACTCCATGGAGACCCGCTTCGACTGGGGTAACATGGATGTCCACATAGACGCCAGGCGGGGAAGGATAGAGAAGGCGAAGATCTACTCGGACTCCCTCTTCCCGGAGATGGTGGACGCCCTGATGGCGGAGCTTCCGGGGCACCGGTATGATCCGGAGGAAGTGAAAGAAGCGGTGACTGGCGTGGCGGACCTCTTTCCGGAGCAACGGCGGGAGCTCGAGGAGTTCGGCTCCTGGCTCGCCGAGTCGCTCTAGTAGGAGCTCATTGCGTCCGGCACCTTGGAGCCGCCGCCAGGCAACCGGCCCGGACGGTGCGGCTCCGGGGCACAACGACTACTGAGTGTAAGGAGAAACGATGAGTGTACACATTGGTGCAACGAAAGGTGACATAGCGGAAACGATTCTTCTTCCCGGAGACCCTCTTCGGGCGAAG
>CAYZHV010000028.1:7014-24789 GCA_964478055.1 uncultured Spirochaetaceae bacterium
GAAAGGTGACATAGCGGAAACGATTCTTCTTCCCGGAGACCCTCTTCGGGCGAAGTTCGTGGCGGAGAACTACCTCGAAGAGCCAGTGCTCTACAACGAGGTTCGCGGTATGTATGGCTATACGGGGCGGTACAAGGGGGCTCCGGTTTCGGTGCAGGGCACCGGCATGGGCATGCCCTCCCACGCCATTTACGTAAACGAGCTCTTCCAGGAGTACGGCGTGCAGCGGGCGATCCGAATCGGCTCCTGCGGTTCGATCCAGAAGGACGTGGGGATGCGAGAGCTCCTCATCGCCATCGGCGCCTCCACGGACTCTTCCATGAACCGCATTCGCTTCAACGGTCTGGACTTTTCCGCCACGGCCTCCTTCGAGCTGGTGGAGCGGGCTGTCGCCACCGCCCGGGAGATGGGACTTACCTTCCACGTGGGAAACATTCTTTCCAGCGACTCTTTCTACCAGCCGGACCCGGATAGCTGGAAGCTCTGGGCGAAGTACGGCGTCATGGCCATAGAGATGGAGGCAAACGCCCTCTACACCCTTGCCGCCTACTACGGCCGGGAGGCCCTGGCGCTTCTCACGGTGAGCGACCACATCGTCAAGGGGGAGGAGCTCAGCGCCGAGGATCGGCAGACGAGCTTTCGCGAGATGATGGAGGTCGCCCTCTCTCTGGCCTAGGGTGCCGGGCCCCGGCCGAGGGCCAGGGAGCTCGTGAGGGCGCCGACCAGCCTCTGGCCGATCGCAGTGGCCCCGGGCCGCCGGCTGACTTCTCGCCGATTGGGGCTGGTCCCGGGGCGTCTGCGTGTCTATCTTTAACGGCATGAAATATCGAAATCTCGGACGATCAGGGCTAAAGGTGAGTGAGCTTTCCTTTGGCGCCTGGGTCACCTTCAAGAACCAGATGCAGGTTGAACAGGCAAAGAAGTGCATGATCGCCGCCTATGACGCGGGGGTCAACTTCTTTGACAACGCCGAAGCTTACGCCCGAGGGCAGGCGGAAGTGATCATGGGCGAAGTGCTCAGGGACACCGGTTGGCGTCGGGACAGCTACGTTGTCTCGAGCAAAGTGTACTTTGGCGGAGTGGACAATCCCGGCCCCAACCAGAAGGGCTTGAGCCGAAAGCACATCCGAGAAGCCTGCGACCAGGCCCTCGACCGCATGGGGCTCGAGTACCTGGACCTCTACTACTGCCACCGTCCGGACCCGGAAGTGCCGGTGGAAGAGATAGTCCGGGCTATGACCGAGCTCATACAGATGGGAAAGGTGCTCTACTGGGGCACATCTGAGTGGAGCGCCACGGAGATCATGCAGGCTTACGGCGTGGCCAGGCAGTACAACCTGATTCCGCCGACCATGGAGCAGCCGCAGTACAATATGTTCCACCGGCGCAATGTCGAAGTGGATCTCGCGCCGCTCTACGAGGAAATCGGCCTGGGCACCACCACCTGGTCTCCCCTCGCCTCGGGGCTCCTTACGGGCAAGTACAACGACGGCATCCCGAAGGACTCCCGCCTCGCTCTCGAAGGGTACGAGTTCCTTCACCAGATGATCGAGGGGCCTGACGGCAAGAGCCGCATAGAGAAGGTTAAGCAGCTCACTCCGATAGCCGAAGAGCTCGGGGCCACCACCGCGCAGCTCGCCCTCGCCTGGCTGCTCAAGAATCGTAACGTGAGCACCGTGATCACCGGCGCCTCCCGGGTCGAGCAGGTAGAACAGAACATGAAAGCCTCTGATCTGGCCGAGAAGCTCAGCGAGGATGTGATGGGACGCATCGAAGGGGTTTTGCAGAACAAGCCCGGAGAGCAACCCTTTCTTTCCGACTAAATCACCGGATCCACGAAGAGGAGCGCCACTCCTGCTACGGCGATGAGAGCGCCCGCGGCCTCCCTCAGAGTGACCCGCTCTTTGAGCACAAAGATCGCCGCGGGGATCATGAGCACCGGCACCAGGGCGATAATCGTCGCGGCAACGCCGGTTTCCGTATTCTGCGCGGCGTAGAGTCCCAGGGAGACCCCAAGGAAGGGCCCGAAAAAAGCGCCTACCGATATCTGCCGCATCGCCACGCGGTGCCGCAGAGCCTCCACCACCGGTCGCCATCGCCGAACCAGCGTGAAGAAGAGGGCGAAGCCGATTATTCCTGCGATTGCACGTATCTGCGTCGCCTGGAAGGCGTCGTAGCGAGGAGCGCCGTAGCGGCTCAGGACTAGTCCCACCGCCTGCCCCAGGGCGCCGAGAAAGGCCGCGCCGATACCCAAAAGAGGGTGGCGGGTGGCTCTTCGGGCCGGGGCGTTACGCTGCAGGACAACCACGGAGATTCCGGTGACCGTCAGGACCATGCCCATCCACTGAACGCCCGAGAGAAGCTCCCCGAGGACAAAGTAGCTAATGAGCGCCGTAAGGGGTGGTACCAGGGAGTAGATGAGCATGGCGATCCGGGCGCCGATGAGGACAAAGGCCTCGAAGAGAAAAAGATCCCCGATGACAAAGCCCACGAGACCGGAGGCGGTGAGCCAGATCCAGACATGGTCCGGGGCGTCCATGGGAAGCAGCGTACCCCGGAAGATCAGGGAATAGGCGCAAAAGAGGAGAAAGGCGATAACAAGGCGCCAGAGGTTGACCGCCAGGGAGCCGACCTTGTTACCTGCGGCCTCGAAGGAGAGGGCGGTAATGGTCCAGAAGAGGGCGGTAACTAGTGCTGCGGACTCGCCGATGTAGCTGCTCATCGCGTTTGCTCCCATATCTCTTCTCAGTTACTATGTAGATGGAGCTCTATGCATGGCAATTGACCAACTACTCTCACGGCTGTCCACCTATCAGGGCGCGCTCATTATATACGTTGCGCTCATTCCCGTCGTCGCCTTTGCCCTCAGTTTTCTTCATAGCGTCTACGGAGGTAGACGCCCTCCCTGGAACGGGCTCTACGCGCTGCTTACCTATCTGGCCGCCATTCCCACCGCCGCTATCGCAACGGCCACGGGATATCTCATTCTTACCGAGGCGTTAACCTTTGGTGAGCTCTCCTTCGTGCCGACCTATCTGCCGCTGATTTCCTTCATCCTTACCTCACTGCTGATTAAGCGGGCCGTGGATTTTTACTACGTTCCCTGGATGCTCAATCCTGTGGGGATGCTGATCCTCATGATTTTCACGCTTTCCGGGGGTGTGTACTTCTACCACACCGAGCTCTTTCTCATTTTCGGAGATCCGATGCTCACCCTCCTGGCGGTAGCCATCGTGGCGTTTATTGTCCTTCGGGGTATCCTGAGCGCTATCTTTGGAGGAAAGGAGTAGCGCTTGGGCTGGCTGGAAGGAAAAAGGATCTGGATCACCGGCGGGAGCTCCGGGATCGGTCGTAGTCTCGCCTTGGCCGCCTCCGCGGCGGGGGCTCGCCTCGTCCTCTCGGGACGAAACCTCGAGCGCCTGCAGGATGTTTCGGACTCCTGTGTGAGTATCGCCAAGAGCGCCGGTAAGGCAGAGCAGCCGCGCCCGGAACTGGTTCCCTTTGATGTATCCGACCCGGAGGCGAGGAAGGAAGCGATTGCAATAGTCGGACAGAAGCCTCTGAACGGACTGATAAACAACGCCGGTGTCTCACAGCGCTCGGTAGCGGCGGAGACTGCTCCCGATGTTTACCGCAAGCTCCTGGAGACAAACCTCATGAGCGCCATTGACCTCACACTCGGGGTACTGCCACTGCTTCGTTCCGCCGGGGGCGGACGGATCGCCGCGGTATCGAGTATCGCCGGAGAGCTCACCGGCCCGCAGCGATCAGGCTACAGCGCGTCCAAGGCAGGGATGAACTCATTCTTTTACTCCCTTCGCTCGGAGCTCTGGAATGAGGGTATTCCCGTAACGGTGGTAATCCCGGGGTTTGTCAGAACCGAGGTCTCCCGGAACGCCCTGACCGGGGAAGGCGGCACCCATGGCAAAATGGATGAGGTGCAAGCCTCCGGCATGAATCCGGATCGAGCCGCGGCAAAGATCATGACCGCCGTCGAGCGGGGAAAACGGACCTGTCGGGTCGCCATGACTCCACGCCTCTATTTCGGCCTGCTGGTCAAAAGCGTCCTGCCGGACCTCTTTGACCGACTCGTACGCAGCGCCAAAGTGACCTGAGAGGAGGCCAACGATACCCCTACCGCCAGATTTTGACACTCGCTACGCCGGTGGAGAGCCGGATGAGGAAGGGGAGCTCCTCCTTTTTCGAGGACAGGACGTCTACATCGACCGGGAGCCCGACCCCTTTCCGCGGCTCTCCGATGTAAAGGTCCCGGAAGAGCCTCTCTACATCGGCCGGCACCGGGGCCGAAAGTACTTTGCCCTCTTTCTGGAGGAGCCGGAAGAAGAAGAGGCCAACCCCGGGGAGAAGGGAAACTGGGTCAACCGGCGGAGCTCCTTTCGTCAGCTCAGCAACTATAACTTCTGGATTAGCGCCCGAGGGTATCAGCTCTCCCGGTGGGACCGGGAGAGCCGGTTCTGCGGACGCTGCGGCTCAGCGCAGGAGCGGGCCGAGACGGAGCTGGGCAAGGTGTGTCCCCGCTGCGGCCACCGGGAGTATCCGCGAATAGCCCCGGCGATGATTGTCGCGGTGGTGAGCCGGGGGCGGCTTCTGTTGGCTCACGCGACGAAGTTCCGGGAGGGACTCTTCAGCGTGCTCGCGGGCTTTGTCGAGCCCGGAGAGTCCCTGGAGGAGTGTGTCGCCCGGGAGGTCAGGGAGGAGAGCGGCATCGAGCTCGCCGAGATCAACTACTTCGCCAGCCAGAGCTGGCCATTTCCGTACTCCCTGATGGTGGCATTTACCGCCACCGCAGCTACCGAGGAGATAGCCGTCGACGAGGAGGAGATCGACGAGGCCGGTTGGTTTACCCCGAAGGAGATGCTCGACCTTCCGGAAATACCCGGGGCCGTGAGCGTCTCCCGCCGGCTCATCGACTGGTTCGTTGACAGCTACGCAGACGAAGAGACTCGGACTCTTCATCACAAACGACCTTAGGCTCCCTCGAGGGGAGAGAAATAGGTGAGTAGGAAATTCAGGGTTGCAAAACCGCTGAATGGGCTTTACAGTTACAAGTGTTACGTGGGAGAGAGAAAATGAAACAAACAAAGTGGGGCGTCCTAGGCGTATCCGGTCATTTTATTCAGCGCGTTGTTGTGCCGCTCATACATTCCGAGGCGGTAGAAGTAAGCGCAATAGCCTCGCGAAACAAAGCCAAGGCCGAAGCCGCGGCAAAGGAATGGGGAATCCCGAAGACCTACGGCAGCTACGAAGAGCTCCTGGCTGATCCGGAGATCGACGCGATTTACAATCCCCTTCCGAACAACCTGCACCTGGAGTGGATCAAGAAGTCCGTAGACGCCGGTAAACCGATGCTCTGCGAGAAGCCCCTCGGTCTCAACGCCGCGGAGGTGCAGGAAGCGATCGACTACAGTGAGAAGAAGGGCGTACCGGTGATGGAAGCGTTTATGTACAAGTTCCATCCCCAGTGGGTTCGGGCTCGCGAGCTCGCCCGGTGCGGAGAGCTCGGCAAGATCCACGCCGTGCAGACGCACTTCTTCTACAACAACCCCGATCCGACCAACATCCGAAACAAGCTCGAGACCGGCGGCGGCGCCATTCTCGACATCGGCTGCTACGCGGTCTCCTCGGCGCGGCTGATTTTCGGTGAGGAACCGGTTCGGGTGCTCAGTCTCGTGGATCGAAGCAAGGATTTCGGAACTGACGTCCTTTCATCAGCGATCATGCAGTTCCCCGGCGGCGGCCACGCCACCTTCAGTGTGGGAACCCAGACCTTTGATCAGCAAGGCGTGCAGATTCTCGGCAGCGGCGGTTCCATGGCGATCGAGGTACCCTTCAACATCTATCCTGATGTCACCATGCCGAGCTACATCTCTACCGGCGTAGGCGAGCGAGTCTATGAGGCCGGGCCTGAGGACCAGTACCAACTCATGTTCGAAGCGTTCTCGGAGGCACTCCAGAATGGCGATCCTCTGCCGACGCCGCTCTCGGACGCCCTGAATAACCAGAAAGTACTCGACGCGCTCTTCAGATCCGAAGAGTCCGGAAAGTGGGAGGATGTCTGACAGTTTATGAGCGGTGAACACGTAGTGGTGATCGGTGGTGGCGGTACCGGGGCCGCCATCATCCACGACCTGACGCAACGCGGTTTTCGAGCGACCCTGGTAGAACGGGGCGAGCTAACCGCCGGGACAACCGGCCGTCACCACGGCCAGCTCCACTCCGGAGCGCGATACGCCGTGGGGGACCGCAACATTGCCAAGGAGTGTATGGACGAGGTGCGAATCCTTCAGAAGATCGCGCCGGAGTCCCTCGAGATGAACTACGGCCTCTTTGTTGCCTTGAGCGACGAGGATGTCGAGTTTGGCGACACCTTTATCGAGGCGTGTCGCGAAGCCACTATTCCCGCCAAGGACATCCCTCTGGACCAGGCGCTCAAAATGGAGCCGTTGCTCAACCCGGCGATAAAGCGGGCCGTTCAGGTCCCGGACGGCACCATCGACGCCTGGCGCCTGCCGCTCCATTTCTTTGCCACCGCCCAGTCCAAGGGCGCGGTGGTCAAGAACTTCACCGAAGTGGTGGGTATCGAGGTCGAAAATGGACGGGTCCGGGGAGTACGGGTCCTCGATCACGCCTCTCAGGAGGAGTACGATATCCCCGCGGACTTCGTGATCAACGCCACCGGGGCCTGGGCCGGCTGGGTCTGCAAAATGGTGGACATCGATCTTCCCATAACCCCCGCACCGGGCTCGATGGTCGCCGTTAAGAAGCGGCTCAACAATATGGTCATTAGCCACCTCCACCCCGCCGGGGACGGGGACATTATTGTGCCCCAGCGAAAGCTCTCCATTATCGGTTCGACCCAGTGGGAGACCGACGACCCGGATAGCATCCTTGCCCGACATGAGGATATCGAGTATCTCACCCGCCGGGCGAGCGAGATGATTCCCGCTTTCGGGGAGACAGCCTACCATGCCGCGTGGTCTGCGGTCCGGCCCCTCGCCGGAAGAGCGGAGGACGGAGCGGACGGGAGAAATCTGAGCCGGGATTTCAACTGCATTGACCATGAGAAACAGGACGGCGTCCTAGGGTTTATGAGCGTTATTGGCGGCAAGGCGACGGTGCTCAGAGCCATGGCGGAGAAGACCGTCGACGCCCTCTGCGAGATTCTGGGAGAGGAAATTCCCTGCACCACCGCTGACACGGCTCTGCTGCCTCATCGTGCATTCTACAACCCATCCCTCGCCTCAGGAGGAGTCCATGCCGGTAACAACTGATACCACCACCCTGACCTTCTCCATCGCCCGGGAGCAGCGAGCCGCCGGGAGGATCGACGAGTTCGAGGTCCCCTGCGACAGGTACACCACGGTTCTCGACGCTCTCGAGTACATCCGGACCCGGATCGACTCCACCCTGATGTATCGCCACTCCTGTCACCATGGCTCCTGCGGCACCTGCGGCATGATTATAAACGGCAAGAAGGCGCTCGCCTGCCTGACCAACGTCTACGAGCTCGGCACGGAGGTGGTGACCGTCCATCCCTTGCCGATGTTCGAGCACAAAGGCGATCTGGCGGTGGATCCTACATCCCTCTTCGCGGACTTTCCCGCAGCCGCCGACTACCGACGACCGAGCGAGACCAACAAGGACGCCGAGACCCCTGAGGAGATCGATGTCTACGAGCGCTTCGAAAACTGTATCGAGTGCGGTCTCTGTGTCTCCGCCTGTCCGGTGACCAAGAACTGGATGAAGCCCGCCGCCTTGGCGGCCTACAACCGGGAGTTGGAAAAACACCCCGAGCGGGCGGAGGAGCTCCTTCCGGAGGTCGACGTAGACCGGGGCGTCTGGTCCTGCGAGCGTCATTTCAAATGCAGTCAGGTCTGCCCCACCGGAGTCTATCCGGCAAAGCATATTGCCCTGCTTCAGAAAGAGATCAAGAAGCGCAAAGGGGAAGCGTAAAGGGACGCCACTGTCTCATCCCTTGGGGTGCTAGACCGGGCGGCATACAGCTGGTGGAAACGGGGCTCCTGGGCAGCCCCGTCCCGCCACACACTCTCAGTGACGCTATGTCTTATACCGCACCCTGGGATTGCAGGTACTTCACGCTCTTCTGTAGAGCGTCATCTCCCGCGACCTCCAGGGTCGTGTATCCGTCAAACCCTTTCTTCTTTAGCGCCTTCACCGTACCCGCGATGTCTACGCTCCCACTGCCCAGGGGGATGGTCGCCATGCCGGCCCCAAAGACGGTTCCTCGTTTTGACTCCAAGTCCGCGGGCATGTCTTTCCAGTGCACGTGTTCGATCTTCGGACCCAGCTTCTCGACGAATGCTACCGGGTCTCCTCCTCCGAGCCAGAGATTTCCTGTGTCCAGGTTGATACCAAGGGCATCGGAGTTACAGCGATCTAGGATCATCTCCATGCGTTCAACGGAGTCCGTATATGGGCCATGAGGTTCCAGAAGGATCTTCACGCCAAAGTCCGCCGCCATGCGCAAGGGTTCGTACAGTTTCTCTGCTATGGTGAAGACTCCCTGCTCTTCCGTGAGTTTCTCACCGTACTCGGTGTGCGGTTCCCCCTCTGTGGTTATGACATGTTGGACCCCCATGGCCGCAGCCGCTCGGACAGCCTTAATTATCTGACTGGTGCCATAGCGCCACGGTGCTGGAGGATCAAGCAAAAGGGAGTGAGCGCAGAAGCTGGTTATGGTAAGCCCTCGAGACTCGAACATACGCCGTAGATCATGAGGGTTTGCATCCAGGCTGGCGACCGCTGCAAATCCGAAGCCCACGCCAAGGTCCGCCCCGTCTGAGTTCTCAGTTACGTCCGCATACTTGAAGCCCATTGCCGCGATCCTGTCCAGCTGATGCTCCAAGACCGAAAAGGGATCTATCAACGCAAAACACCCGACTTTCATAGGTTCCTCCTCAGGAGATTGGTTACTCCATACTGCGTCGTTGATAGCGAGCTGTCGTTCGGAAATGACCCGTGGTAGAATTCGAACATGGAGGAAGAGCCTTATGAGCCCTGCGGTCTACAGAGGAGCGATACAGCATCGCGCTGATACCTGTGAACCCCTAAAGCAGGCAGCCGCGAGGGGAGCGGTGAAGCTCCAGGCCTGGGGCCACGGCAGTTACCCGGGGCGCCAAATGTCGCGAGGCATGCTGGCGGGGCTCAGCTCCGTCGGGCTCTGGGATGCGCGAGTTCCGCAATCCTGGGGTCTTAACTGGCATTACAATGAGGGAATCGAGCTCACCTATGTCCTTCGGGGAAAAGTTCCTTTTTCCGTTGACGGGGAGAGTTGTCTCCTTCGGCAAGGACAGATGACAATCACCCGACCGTGGCAACGGCACCGAGTCGGAGATCCCTACATTTCGCCCAGTTCTCTAGTCTGGTTCATTCTCGACGTGGGAGTGCGTCGTCCAAACCAGAGCTGGAAGTGGCCGGCTTGGCTGCTCTTTTCGGACTCGGATATCCAGAAGCTCACTCGCCTACTGCGACAAAATGAGGAGCCCTATTGGGACGTTGGTCGCGGCGTCCGGGAGCGATTCCGCATGCTCGCTGCAACCTTACAGAACGAGGATCCCGAAGAGAGTTCTACGAGAATCGCCGTGTGCATTAATGACCTGCTCCTGGAGCTCTTCGACCACCTCTCGGATCGAGGAATTAGCCAGGACCCGGAGCTCTGCTCCGGCAGTCGCGCGACGGCGCTGTTTCTCGAAAGGCTTCAAGAAGAATGCAGGCAACCATGGAGCTTGCAGGGCATGGCCGAGGCGTGTGGTTTCGGTCGAACACAGTTCAGCAGAAACTGCAAAGAGATAACCAATATGACGCCGGTGGAGTACCTCAGGAGCTGCAGGATCGAGATGGCCAAGAGGGAACTCGAAGCGAATAGGACCTCATCGATTACCGACGTAGCTTTTGCCTGCGGCTTTAGCTCGAGTCAATACTTTGCAACGGTGTTTCGTGGAGCTACGGGCGTCTCACCGACTGAGTACCGTCGGCAGCACCTCTAGAGCTTGTCGATGAGCATGGAACACTTGCCCGAGGGAATCGGCAGCGTTTTGCGTTTATCGCCAATGATATCGATTGTGAAGTAGTAGAGCTTCTCGGACTCGTGGCGGATCTCCCAGCCCCGGCTTGTCTTGTTGCTCAAGATGGTGACGGTGTTCCGTTTGAGATTGAGGTTCTCGATCCCCATAATCTCCAGAGTCGGCACGATCCAGTCAACAGTCTTTCGCGGGAGACTGACATAGAGGCCCACAACGTTTTCGATCATAAGGGTGATCGTCGAGAGTGCCACAAAGGAGAGGAGCTTCGACCGCGGCCACTCCTTGTTTCCGTCCCAGTGCGCCGGCCCGTCTCGCATGGGCATATACGCTTCCCAGACATTACCCTTCTCTTTGCCCTCGGGGTGAAGCGTGTCGAGCATGTAGTAGAGGTGCCGAATCGCAGCCTCCCGGGCCAGGTCGTACTTGGCGTACTTTTCCAGACCCTTGATCACCATAAAGGTGAAGGGAGGAACTACTGAGCCCCGGAAGCCGTTGCCCTTCTCGCTGAATTCCTTCTCGTCCGCCGCGAGGGTCGGAAACGGATTCTCCGTACCGAAGGTCTCCGGGTTCTTGAGATGGCCGATGAGGTGGTCGATCTTGGCCTCGTTGGGAAGCTCCGCGAGAAGGGGCCAGAATCCGGCGATGGTCTTTGCCGAGAGTTGATTCTCCTTCTCGTCCAGGTCGAAATAGAACCCCGCTTCCTCATTCCACATCCGGTTGTTAATGCGGGTTTTGAGAGAGAAGTACTGTCGCTTGTAGCGGAAGCTTATCTCCTTGTCATTGAGGATGTCCCCGAGCTCCGCCATATAGAGGGCGTTAATCGCCTGTTGGGTGTTGAAGTCTACGAAGTACCTGCCCTTGTCCCGGGGAGCGTTGCCCATTTGGGTCGCCGCGTGGGGCACGGCGTAGAGGCCATTCTCATCCTTGAAGGTCTCTTCGAGCCAGGTGAAGTACTTTTCCAGGATCGGCATAACCTCTTTGATCCGCTTCTTGTTGCCGATCTTGTGATAGAGGTTGTACTCCGCCCAGGCAAAAAGCGGGGGACCCACGGCCTCCGGATTCTCGTCCGTGAGGATCGGCTTGCCACTCTTGATGTCGTACTCACACCGAATTGCGCCGGATTCTTCTTGCTTCTCGTAGAAGTTGTCCAGCTGTGGAATCACGGGGTAGATTCGGTTGCTATAGACGAGAAAGAAGGTAGAAAACAGCGCCTCGAACTGGTTTATTCGATTCGTCTCGGGATGAGCGAAGAATCGAGACTGGAGACCGTTCTCGGCGGTTCCTTTGTGCCAGTAGTCCTGGATCCACGCCCAGGTCTGATCGTAGATATCTACAAAATCTTGATCGTAGAAATGTATTGCGGGAAATTCACTCTTAACCACAGTCCCCTCACCAACAACTAAGCGAAGTGCTTTCTATACAAGGTAATACAAAGGTTATAGCGTGTGTATCGGCTTAACCGGGATATGCTGGAGACCCTTGCAAAGTAAGGGTGAAAAATATCCTATGTAAGGACGGAAGTCAAATCAGCTCAACTCACTCCGCAGCCCGAACAGGCACCACCTACCGACCGCTCCTACAGGCCGCTCCGCTTTTGTCTGCCGGGCCTGGGCCGGCCCTCTGTTTCCACATCGGCAGGTTCGGTGTATGCTCCCAGCACACGGGAGACAGCATGGTAGAACTACTCGATAAGATTCATGGAGAATACCGCGACCGCCTGGAGACCAAGGCGGTGGTTCTGGATACCGGGGCAATTGAGAAGTGCGTGGAACCGCTGCGGAGCGAGCTCGGCAGTGGGCTCTGGCTCGTTGTCTGCGACGACCACACCTGGAAGGCCGCGGGTGAGCGGACCGCCGAGGCCCTGAACATGGCGGGACAGGCGTGGAAGCGGTGGGACGCTCCGGTCCCGGCGGGGGCGGATGAGCCGGTCTGCGACGAGGAGACCGTGGCGGCGTGTCGAGACGCTGTTCGTGAGGCCGGCGCCACGGCGGCCCTGGCAATTGGCAGCGGCACCCTGAACGACGTCGCGAAGTTCGGGGCGTACAAGGCGGGATACCCCGCGGGCTGCATCGCCACCGCCCCGAGCATGAATGGCTACACCTCGGGAATAGCCGCGGTTCTCTCCGACGGCGTAAAGACCACCCAGCCCTGCACTCCCACCCGTGTCGTCGTCGGCGACGTGGACGTTCTCGCCCAGGCGCCGGCGCCGCTCATACAGAGCGGGATCGGCGACCTCGCCTCGAAGCCCGTATCCAACGCGGACTGGATAGTGGCCAACCGGCTTACCGGCAGCACCCACTCCACCGAGGCCGCCGAAGTAATAGACGCCTCCTGGAGGCTCCTCGAGGGGGTCGCCCCGGGCCTCGCCGTTCGGGATCGAGACGCGGTGGAGCGCCTTTCGGCGTCACTCATCCTCTCAGGTTTTGCGATGACCGTGGCGGGCAACTCCGCTCCCGCGTCCGGGGGCGAGCACCTCATAAGCCACTATATAGATATGATCGCCGTGGCCAACGGCGAAAAGCACGATCTTCACGGGCGGCAGGTCGGGGTCGGAACGATCACCGCCGCCTTCCTCTATCAAAAGCTTCGAGAGCTCTCCCCGGAGTCGATCGATCCAGAACGCCTCGCCGGGCGTCTTGCGCCCTGGGAAGAGCACAAGAAGCTCATCGAGGAGCGCTTCGGCTCCTTGGCCCCGGCGGTTCTGGGCCACGCCGAGGCGGGTTACCCGGATCGGGAGACACTTCGAGCCCGGTTGGCAGCCCTCAAGGAAGAGTGGCACTCCATCATCCGGGAGCTCTCGGGCACCCTGCGGCAGCCTGAGGATATTGAGGCGGAGCTCCGCAGCGCTGGCGGTCCGGTGCGCTACAAGGAGCTCGGCATCGACAAGGACCGGGCGTACCGCGCAGTGGCCCACTCCAGGGACATACGCTCCCGGTACACGATCCTCGACCTCGTCTGGGAACTGGGGTATCTCGAGGCGTGGGCGGAAGAGGCCGTGGACCGATACTACGAATAGACAGTCCGGCTGGGTTACTACCCGACTCGGAGACCGGCCTCGGATTTGGCCGAAAGATCGTCCGCCCCATCAAGCCCTAGGTCCGTGGCGAAGACCTTACCTATTAGGAAGTGTGCACTTCGGAGTGTGCAACCCGAACGTGGGAAGATGGACTCGTTTAGTCCCGGGGCGGGGCCCAGTTCGCACTGCACACCTCCTAAAGGGTGAGGCTTCTCTGTTTCCGGTCCTTTGATACCCGGCCGCCACCCGGCACGAGACACCCGGCACCAGACCACTCGCGGCCGCGTCAGAACAGAAACGTAAAGGCGATTGCCGCCCTAGGAATAGTCGCAACGAGCTGCCAGTCGCTTTCAACATCGGAGACGTCTCTGGTCTCGACCCAGAATGGTAGGAGAATGCCGGTGAGGTATACCCGGGATCCGAGGAACTGATCCACCGTAAGCCGGAGACCCAGGTCGAGATACTCGTCATACTGAACCTCGTCAACGCCGAGTGCGGTCCTTACGTCTACTCCGGCCCCAAAACGGCGGGGCGAAGCGGAATCTCCAAAGAGATAGACCACATGGGCACCCAAGAGAAGCCGACTGGGAAGCGAAGTGTCTTCCGCCGAGGAATCGTAGAGCGTTGCCTGCGCCTTGAACCCTGCCTCCAGAAATGAGAGTCGGGTGACAACCCCGACGATCCCGTCGCTATCGAGTTGGATTCCTAATCGGGGACTCCTCCCGCGACCCTCCTCCACTTCCTGGGCACTTACGGAGATCGCTATCAGTAAGACGACTATTACCAGCGGTACGTTTCTTCTCATGGAGCCTCCTTGTCCAAGTATAGCCGACCGATAGGGTTTCAGCGTCCCATAATGAGTTTTGGGACAGAAGATTGTCTTCGACGCCCGGTTTGCCGTCCTTGACACCCCTATCCCGCCTTGGCATAGTTAGCCGATATGGATGCCAAGGAGCTTGCCCTTACCGCCGATCTCGCCTATCTCGATATGGCAGAAGAAGAAACGGACAAGCTGATAGCTGCGGTGGACCAGCTGGTCTCCTACTTTGAAAAAATGAACGAGGTCGACGTTTCGGATCTCGAACCTACCACTCACGCGCTCCTCGCAGAGAATCGAACCCGCCCGGATAGGGTCCGGGAGAGCATCATTAGCGATGACATGCTCGAAAATGCTCCGGACCTCGAGGACCGCTTTATCGTAATTCCGAACGTCCTGTAAGAACCTATGTGGAACAACGTGCTGAACGATCCGGCCCGGCGAGAGGCGTATGCCGAGTGGGCCAAGAAGCGTGATAAAGAAATCGGCTCTTTTCTCGAGCTCGATCCGAACCGGGGGGTCGCGGTAACCGCCTCTCTGAGTCCGGGAGAGCTCTACGACCCTGAGACCGACAGCGACGAGGACCGGGAGGCACGCAGAAAGGCTTCGGCCCGAATACAGGACCTCCCTTTTGGCATAAAGGACAATATCGCCCTTCGGAACTTCAAGCTCACCTGCGGTTCTCGAATGCTCGACCCGATGCTCTCCCCCTACTCCGCTACGGCGGTGGAACGGCTCCTGGCCGCGGGAGCTCAT
The DNA here is from genome assembly GCA_964478055.1 of uncultured Spirochaetaceae bacterium. Lineage (GTDB taxonomy): Bacteria > Spirochaetota > Spirochaetia > DSM-27196 > Alkalispirochaetaceae > CAYZHV01. The sequence goes on from CAYZHV010000028.1 coordinate 21,668, forward strand.
CCGGTCGGCAAGACCAACATGGATGAGTTCGGCATGGGCTCGAGCACTGACAACTCTGCCCTCCAGAAAACTACCAACCCCTGGGACCCGACGAAGGTGCCCGGTGGCTCCAGCGGAGGCTCCGCCGCGGCTGTGGCTGCGGGGATTGTTCCCTTCGCCCTTGGTAGCGACACCGGTGGCTCCATTCGCCAACCGGCGAGCTTCTGCGGTGTCTACGGTCTCAAGCCGACTTACGGCGCGGTAAGCCGGTACGGTCTGGTCGCCTACGCCTCGAGCCTGGAGGGCATCGGCGTCGTGGCGGACTCGGTGGACCTCTGCGAGGATGTCTTTGCGGTGATGCGTGGCCGGGACGGGCTCGATCACAGCTCCGTGGCGCCGCCCCGGGGTGCCGGGACAGCTGGAGCCGTCGGCGGTCGGGGAAAGCCAGCGGACAAGCCGACGGACAAGCCAATGGTCAAGCGGATCGGGGTCTTGGGCGGTGATCTTGGACTGAGCGAGGGCGTCAAGAAGGGGTACGAGCGGGCGATCGAGGTTCTCAAGGACCAGGGGTACGAGGTGGCAGAAGTTCCCCTTCCGATGCTCGACTACGTTGTTCCCGCCTATTACACCATCGCTACCGCCGAGGCGAGCGCCAACCTGGCGCGCTTTACCGGCGTGCGCTACGGTTACCGCCCGGACTATGCGGAGAATCCGGAGGAGCTGGTTCGCAAGGCGCGAAGCGAGGCCTTCGGGGACGAGGTAAAACTTCGAATCCTTCTCGGGACCTACGTTCTCCGCTCGGGCTTTCAGGATCAGTACTACTTGCGGGCGCAGAAGATACGTACGGCCATTAGAAACGAGTTCGACAACGTCTTCGCCCAGGTGGGTGCGATCATGATGCCGGTCTATCCGGTGCAGGCGTTTGCCCACGGAGAGGGGGAGCTCGACGCTTTTCAGCAGAAGCTGGCAGACAAATTTACCAGCACCGCAAACCTCACCGGCTCTCCGGCCCTGGCGATTCCCGCTGGAACGGAAGGGGGAATGCCCGTTGGGGTCCAGATCATGGCTCCGGCTTTTGAGGAGGCGCGGCTGTTTGAAGTGGCGCGCCGGTTCGGCGAGGCGATGCCCCTGCAGCGGGCGCCGAAGATGGATCCCTTCGAGGAGTAGTTGATTCGTGTACCAGTCCTACATCGGTCTTGAGATTCATATTCAGCTTCAGACTCAGAGCAAGGTGTTCTGCGGTTGCCGGGCGAGCTTCGGCGATGAGCCGAACACCAACGTATGCCCGGTCTGCATGGGCTATCCCGGAGTGTTGCCTACCCTGAACGAAGAGGCGATCCGGATGGGGTATCTGGTAGCCCGGGCGCTCAACTGTGAGCTGGCGCCACAGTGCAGCTTCGAGCGAAAGAACTACTTCTACCCGGACCTCCCGAAGAACTATCAGATCAGCCAGTTCGCCCAGCCCCTGGGCACCAACGGCTACCTGGACCTCACCTTCCATAAGAAGAAGAAACGGGTTCGAATACACGAGGTGCACCTGGAAGAAGACGCGGGCAAGATGATCCACGTCGGCGACATGTCCCTCTGTGACTACAACCGTGCCGGGACGCCGCTGCTGGAGATCGTTACCGAGCCGGACCTGGAGATCGGCGAGGAGGCGGAGGTTCTCCTGCAGGAGCTGCGCCGCATTGTGCGATACCTCGGGGTCTGTGACGGCAACATGGAAGAGGGTTCCATGCGGTGCGACGCGAACAGCTCGGTCAACCGGCGGGGCGCGGGGCTCGGGAGCAAGGTCGAAATCAAGAACCTCAACTCCTCCCGCTTCGTTAAGCGCGCCCTCAACTTCGAGCTCGACCGGCAGCAGGAGATCCTCGAGCGGAGCGGTTCGGTGCAGCAGGAAACCCGGCTCTGGAACGAGAACCGCGATCTCACTGAGTCGATGCGCACCAAAGAGAGCGCCAGCGACTACCGGTATTTCCCGGAGCCGGACCTCCCTCCCTTTCGGGCGGACAAGGCGTTTCTCGAGAGCGTAGAGTCCATGCTGGTGGAGCTCCCGGCGGAGCGGCGAGAGCGCTTTGCGGCGGAGTACGGTGTGAGTGACGCACAGGCTGCCTTTCTCTGCGAGGAGAAGCCCCTGGCGGATTTCTTCGAGGCTGCGGTCAAGGCCGGCGCCGGAGCCGAAGAGGCGGCAACCTGGCTCCAGGGAGATGTGCGAAAACTCCTCAATCGTCGTGACGAGACTCTCCACAAGAGCGCCCTCACCCCGGAGCGGCTGGCGGAGCTTCTCAACCTTCTCGAAGAAGGCAAGATCCACGGAAAGATCGCCAAGCAAACCCTGGAGATGGTTTTTGGCGAGAACCGAGACCCCTCTGAGATTATCAAAGACAAGGGATGGGAGCAGATCACCGATCCCGCGGAGCTCTCTCCCATCGTGGATGAGGTGCTCCGGGCTAACGAGAGAGCGGTTGCCCAGATTCGAGAGGGCGACGCCAAGCCGATGGGTTTTCTCGTGGGCCAGATCATGAAGGTCACCCAGGGAAGGGCGGAGCCGAAGCTGGTTCAGTCCCTTCTCAAGGAGCAGCTCACCTACGAGGTAATCGAGGTGCTCTCTTTTGGTGGCGCCATATCCGGCGTGCGGCAGGAAGACGGGCTCATTGTTCCCGGCACCCTCGCCCACGTGAGCGAGATGGTTGCCAAGGATCCCGAGCTTCCGGACTCGATCCGTTTTGACGAGGTGGAGCTCGGAGCGTTCTTGAGTGAGGAGATCGTCCCGGAGGACTGGGCGCGGCTTATTCACGCGATCCAGGCGAAGCGGATCGCCGGGAACGCCTCGGCGATCGTCGTCGGCCACGGTACGGACACCCTCGCCTTTACCGCGAGCCTGCTCTTCTGGTTTTTCGCGGATATCGAGATTCCCCTGGTCTTGACGGCGGCGGCGGTGCCGAGCGAGAACGCCGGGGAGCGCTCGGACGCGGTGGAAAACCTGAAGTCCGCGGTGCGCAAGGCGATGGAGGCGGAGGGGGGTGTTCACGTCGTATACGGCGAGGACGACTACTACCCGATCAATCTCAAGTTCGAACATAGCGGATATACCGCAATTGACCTCGGGGGCACCACCAAGTCGGGCCCCGGGGCGTCCCGGG
>CAYZHV010000029.1:0-24474 GCA_964478055.1 uncultured Spirochaetaceae bacterium
CGGTCACTCTGCGATTCCGAGACTCCATGGAGCAGGTGCGGGTGCCCGTGAGCGGTCTCGCCGAGCGCATTCGTACGGCCATTAAAGAGTACAAGAGGGTCTAGGATGGCGCATGTCCTCGACACGCTCCGGGAGCGGGGATTCATCGCCCAGGTTACCGACGAGGAGGCGCTGCGCAAGCGACTCGACGAGAAACCGGTCACCTTCTACCTCGGAATCGACCCCACCGGAAAGAGTCTTCACGCCGGGCACATGGTCCCTCTCTACATGATGGCCCATCTCACCGCGGCGGGACACCAGGCGATCGCCCTCATGGGGGGCGGTACCGCCCGGATTGGAGACCCCTCCGGCAAGACCGAGATGCGCAAGATGCTCTCCATCGAGCAAATCAACGCCAACGCCGAGAGCATGCTCGAGCAGGTGGAGGCGTTTCTCTCGGTAAAGAATACCGAGGCGCGGATGGTCAACAACGCTGACTGGCTCGCCGACCTCAACTACATCGAGTTCTTGCGGGATATCGGACGCCACTTCTCGGTCAACCGGATGCTCTCCTTCGAGACCTACAAGATGCGCCTCGAGACGGGGCTCTCGTTTATCGAGTTCAACTATCAGCTCCTGCAGTCCTACGATTATCTCGAGCTGCACCGAAAACATGGCTGCGACCTCCAGATCGGAGGGGATGATCAGTGGGGAAACATTGTCGCCGGGGCGGATCTCATTCGCCGGGTTACCGGAGATGAGGCGTACGGGCTCACCTGTCCCCTGGTAACGCGGGCTGACGGAAAGAAGATGGGCAAAACCGAGAAAGGCGCCGTCTTTCTCGATCCCGAGCTCTTCAGCCCCTATGACTTTTTCCAGTACTGGCGCAACGTGCCGGACTCGGATGTGGAGAAGTTTCTACTTCTCTACACCTTCCTCCCGGTGGAAGAGTGCAAAGAGCTCGGCGCACTCAAAGACCAGGAGATCAACCGCGCCAAGGAGCGCCTCGCCTGGGAGCTAACAAACATTGTTCACGGCGAGGAGGAGGCGAATAAAGCCCTGGAGGCGGCAAAAGCCGCCTTCGGTGGGGGCGCGGCGGGAGCCGGCACCTCCTCGGACCGCAGCTCTATTCCGAGTATCGAGCTTCCCGAGGCAAAACTGCGGGAGGGCATCGGCGTCCTTGATCTCTTTGCCTCCACCGAGCTCTGCAGCTCCAAGGGAGAGGCGCGGCGGCTGGTGCAGCAGGGGGGCGCGCGAATCAATGAGAAGAAGGTTGCGGACATCGAAGCTGTAATCGACGATTCCTGGGCAGAGGAGGGGGAACTTCTCCTTCGGGCGGGCAAGAAACGCTATTTCCGCGTTGTTGTTTCCTAGCCACTCTCCACTACCGTGGTGGACACTATTGAAGTATGAAGCCGAGAGGAGCCCATAGCCTCATTCTCACCGCTCTCGGGGTGGGAGGAGTCTTGCTCCTCTGGCATCTCTTTGCGGCGTTCACCGCCTCGGAGCTCATTCTACCCACGCCGGGGAGAACTCTTCGGGAGCTTCTTGGCATTATCGCCGCGCCGGAGTTCCTCAGCGAGCTAGGTGCGACGCTACTCCGGGGGCTCTTCTCGCTTCTTGTCATTCTCGCAGTAGCCCTCCCCCTGGGCCTTCTGGCGGGACATTACCCCGCCGCGGCGACTCTCCTTACCGTGCCCGTGGCGGTGGTTCGTTCCACCCCGGTGATATCGATTATCCTTCTCGCGCTGATCTGGTTTCCCTCCGGAGGGGTCCCGATCTTTGCAGCCATCCTCATGGGGTTTCCGCTGCTCTACGAGAACGTTGCAGCGGGGATGCGCAACGTGGACCGGGAGTACCTGGAAATGGTGCGAGCCTTCCGCCTCCGTCGCCGGGGTCGGGTGAGAAACCTCTATCTCCCGGCGGTGGCCGGCTATCTCGGCTCCGGCGTGCGATCCGCCTCCGGGATCGTCTGGAAGGTGGTAGTGGCGGCGGAAGTCCTGAGCCAGCCTGGATTCGGTATTGGCTCTCGTCTCTACGAGTCCCGCATCTACCTCGAGACCGCCGGGGTCTTTGCCTGGACCGCGCTCCTCGTTCTGGTGAGCGTCCTGACGGACCGGCTTATCCAGTTGCTGGGACGCATACCGCTCCGGAGGATCCTTCCGGTCCGTCCGGAGGCGGCGCCTCCGACCTCCGGGGAAGGGACAACGGGCCCGACTCCGGTGAGCCTATCAGCGGCGGAGAAGCGCTTCGAAAGGAGCGTCGTCCTCGAGGGCCTCACGGTATCTTTCCCCCGGGGATGTCGCTCGGTAATACTCGGCCCTTCGGGATGTGGAAAGACCACGCTCCTTCGAATCCTCGCGGCTCTTGAGCCGGTGGACGGTGGTTCCGTCGCGGGAATTCCGGCAAGAGTGGCCTACGCATTTCAGGAGCCGAGGTTGCTCCCGTGGCTCACCTCCCGGGAGAATATCGAGCTCGTTCGGGAGCCGGAGCGGGAGTATCGACTGGAGATTGGGCGGATTCTCGAGTGTCTCGGTCTCGGAGAGGTGGCGGAGGAGCCGCCCTCCGCGCTCAGTGGGGGCATGCGCCAACGTCTCGGTCTGGCGAGGGCTCTGGCGGTGGAGTCGGATCTACTTCTTCTGGATGAGCCCTTTAGCGCCCTGGATGTGGAGAGTCGTCGAAGGATTCAGGCCGCCCTGGCGGAGGAGTTGCTCCTGCCAGAGCAGACCCTCGTGGCGGTGACTCACGACATACACGATGCGGTTGTTCTCGGAGAGCGGCTCTATCTTTTCTCCGATCGGCCGATGGGTCTGTTGGAGGAGATGCTCCTACCTGAAGAAAAGGACGCTGCGGAGCTCTCCGTGGAGGTCTACCGTCGGATGGTCCAGACTTTATGAATTCCGGTGCTCTGAAAGTCCCGGGGCATGGTCATTTTGGTTATGTCCTTGATATCCCACCCCTGGAGCTTCTCCCGGTGGAGACGAAAGCCCTTTCTGTTGGTTGAGAAGATCAGCGTTCCTCCCTTGTCCAGGAGCTTCTCACACTTTGTGATGAGCTTTACGTGGTCCCGCTGGATATCGAGGTTCCAGTCCATTTTCTTGCTATTGCTAAAGGTCGGTGGATCGAGAACGATCAGGTCGTAGCGCCGCTTGCCTTTGCCGGCGCTCTCGATAAAGGAGAGGACGTCGTCAGTGATGAGCTCGTGTTCGGTTCCGACGAATCCGTTCCGTTCCAGGTTCTGCCTCGCCCAGTCGGTGTACGTGTTGGAGAGATCCACGGAGGTGGTGCTCTTCGCTCCGCCGGCGGCAGCGTAGCAGGTAAAGGTCCCGGTGTAGGAGAAGAGATTGAGAACCCGCTTCTGCTTGGACCACATGGCAACCCGGCGTCGGAGCTCCCGGTGGTCGAGAAAGATCCCGGTATCGATGTAGTCCGTGAGATTCACCAGGAAGATGAGGCCGTGCTCCCCGATTTCCAGCCAGAAGCCCTCTCTTCCCTGACGCTCATACTGGCTTTTTCCTTTCTGTCGCTCCCGAACCTTTAGAAAGACCCGATCCTCCGCAACCCCCAGGGCGTTGGCGGCGGTCACCATCATCTGATCGAGCCAGTCGTTGTGCTCCTCCGGGGTGCGTTCGTGGGGCCGGCGGAACTCGGACATGTGGACGTAGCCGTCATACCAGTCCACCGCAAAGGGAAGCTCCGGAATATCCTTATGATAGAGCCGAAACGCGGTGATACCGTTGCGGTCGGCCCATTTCCAGAGGTGACGCTTCATTTTCTTGAGACGGTTAGCGAAAAACTCAGCCTGTTGGCTCATCAGTGCCCGTCGTTGGAAACCAGGGAGCGCATCCTCATTTTGACGGAAAGAACGGCGTAGCCCGAGGATAGATCTTCTTTCTGAACCACCACGTCCTCAGGCACCTTGAGCTTGACGTTGGTGAAGTTCCATATCGCCTTGATGCCACAATTGATGAGGAGGTCCGCTACGGCCTGGGCGTGGGGGGAGGGGACAGTAAGAATGGCGATGTCCGCCGCTACTTCTTCTACCCGTTGGGGGAGCTCGGCCAGGGAGTATACCGGAACGTCATTGATGGTGTTACCGATCTTGTTCTTGTCCGGGTCAAAGGCGGCTTGTACCTTAAGGCCGTGTCGCGGAAACTCGGCGTAACCCATAAGGGCGGTACCGAGGTGACCGGCGCCGACAAGAATGGCGTTGTGTATTCGATTCCAGCTCAAAAAGCTGTTTATCGCCTGAATAAGCTCGTTTACGGGAAAACCTATCCGGGGCTTCCCGATTATGCCGGTTACCGCCAGGTCTTTGCGCACCTGGATTGGCTCCAGCTCGAGCTCTTCGGCAATCACCGTCCCGGAGATAAACTCTCTCCCCTCCCTTTGGGCGGCTTCTATGACGTGTAGATATGAAGGAAGTCGCTTTATGGTGGGCAAGCTAGCCAGCTTCATCGATTTCATGAACGCGTCCTGTCTCCGGAACCTATCATCTTTTCAAAGGTTGGCCTGGTGGATTCATTTTATTGCAAATACTACGCATCGAATATACCTTGAAAGACCCAATGACGCAAGATGAGTAAACAATGAGTGATATAGAAGAAGGGGTAGTGGAACGCATCGTCGCCGGTGGGGCGGGCCTTCTGCGGAGAGAGGGGCCCCTCTGCTTCGTACCCGGAGTCCTGCGGGGTGAGCGGATTCGCTACAGGATCACCGGAAAGCGGCGTGGTGTCCTCACCGGAGAGCTAGTCGAGGTCTTGGAGCCGTCGACGGAACGGGTTTCCCCGCCGTGTCCCTATTACAGCGACTGCGGGGGCTGCGAAATCCAGGAAATCTCCTATCCGGAACAGCTCAGATTGAAGCGGGAGATCCTCCTGGAGCAGTTTGCGCGGATTGGCGGTATCCCGGATCCAACGGTTGAAGAAGCTCGGGGCGGGGCCGCCTACGGTTATAGAACGCGAATTCGGCTGCACCGGCACGGAAGCGGCAACTACGGCTTTCGACGTCGCCGGAGCAGGGAGATCGTGCCGGTGAAGCAGTGTATCGTTGCCACCGAGGCGATCAATCGGGAGCTCCGCGGCCTGGAGGCGGAGAACTCTCGGGCCCGAGAAATAGTTCTCGCCGAGCACGACCGCGGGGTTGTGCGGTCGGACCGGCCGGAGGCCGTGAGCGTTACTCTTCTCGGGCGGCGGGTCTGGTTCTCCGGGGCGGGATTCTTTCAGAGCAATCTCTCCATGTTCGGCTCGCTCCTGCGGGAGCTCCTGGAGCTTGCGACTGCAAGGCTGCAGATGGCAGGGCGGCGGGGCAGCTACACCCTCTACGATCTCTACGGCGGCACCGGTGCCATAGCGGCAGTCCTCGGGAAGGGCCTCGGGGAGGCCACCGGGGCAGCTCCCGAGATGGTTTACTGCGTCGAGCCCGACCCTGAGTCCTCCCGGTTCCTAAGGGAGAACCTGCAGGAGTTTCCCCATACCCTCCATGAGAAGCGTGTTGAGCGCTTCGTCTCGGAGGAGAGGCCACCGGGGACGGAGGCGGTCATAGTCGTCGATCCCCCGCGGGCGGGACTCTCCGAGGAGGTGCGAAAGTGGCTTCTTTCGAGCCGGCCCGGCCAGCTCTTCTACGTAAGCTGCGACCCTACGACTCTTGCCAGGGACCTCGGCGTTCTCTCCGCCCGGTACACCCTGGAGAAGATCGTTCCCTTCGATTTCTTTCCGCAGACCTCCCACGTGGAGACCCTCTGCCAGCTCCTACCGAGGGAGGCGCCGTGACATCCTCCGGCACCCCTTCGAGCCCGTCTTTCCGGTTCTTGATTCTGCTCTGTTTCCTTCTGATTTATACGATGTCCCCCTGGGCCCAGGACCACGGGGACGGAGCAACTGCCCCGGCGACGGAAGAATCGGTCCCGCCGGAGCCATACGAGTACCTCGGACGGTTCGTCTCGCGGGGAGAGCTGACGGTGCCGCCCACCGCGGTTGGTTCCCGGGCTCTTCTCGCCTCGGCGGACCGCAGGCTCTACCTCCTCGAGGCTGGAGGCGAAATCGTCTGGCGCGCCGAGTTGGGTGGCAAAGCGGTCGCCCCGGTAACTCCGGCGGCCAGCGGGACCCTCGCGGTGCTTACCGACGCCCGGGAACTCTCCCTCTTCGACGGCGCGGACGGCAGGCTCCTCTGGCGTCGACGGATCCCTTCCGGCATGGCGCTCTCAGCTGAGGCTGAGCTTCCAGCGCTCCTGGCGAGCCGGGAGGGGACAATTCTGGTCGCCGCCGGCAGCCGGCTTAGTTCCTTCAGTCTTTCCGGTTCCCTCCTCTGGGAACGGGAGCTCCGCGCCCCTCTTTCGACACCACCCCTCCGGGGAGGGAACGGAATCCTTCTGGTTGGGACCGAGGAGGGTCGGCTCACGGCGTACAGTGCTGACGGGGCGTTACGGTGGACCACGCTCCTCGAAGAAGCTGCGACGGATCTGGCGGAGAGCGAAGGAGGGTTCCTCGTGCTCCAGGGAAGAAGAGCCATCCGGCGCTTTGACGGGGAGGGGACAGAGCAGCGAGAGCTCCCCTTTTCCGCTCTGCCCCAGGAGTTCTCCGGATCCGTGGACCGAATCTCCCCGGCACCCGCGGGACGGATAGTTCTTTTCAACTCCGCCGCGGGGCTCGTATCGGTTAGCGGCGAGGGCGAGGTGCTCTGGAGCGCCTCGGGGGCAACGGATTTCACGCCTACCCCGGAGGGCGTGCTTCTCTCCTTTGCCGGAGGCGAAGGAGAGCTCCGATCCTACCGGGGCCGCCTTCTCTGGGAGCTCGAAAGCGAGGGCGAGATCCGGGAGCTCCTCTCGCTCCGGGGGCAGATGCTCATCGTTTTCGGAGACTGGGTGGTGAGCTGGTATCGCAGCGGCGCCGCCGTCTCCGATGGAGGAGCCAAGAGCGGTGGTTCCGCGGTCTCTGCGACTCCCGGCTCCCTCCAGGGCGCCGCCCCGGAGCTTGCACCGACGCCGGCGGAGGAAGGGGAGCTTCCGCTGCTCTTTCGTGAGCTTTTTCGCTCGCCCAGCCGGCGGGACCGGGAGCAACTCCTTGGGGCGATCGAGAACCGGGCGGCTCGACATGATCTCCCGGGGATCTACCGCGGCACGAGAGACTTGACAGTCGACATCGCTCTGGAGCCCTATCGTCATCCCCGACGGCAGGGCGGGGCGATTCAGAACGATTTTCCCGATCTAAGGGCCCGGGCCGCGAGGCTCCTCGGCACCTGGGGCGACCTTCCCTCCTGGAGGGGGTTGCTCTCTCTTTTGAGGGAAGAGAGGGAAGCTGAGGTGGTTCTCGCGGCCCTGGAGGGACTTTCGGAGATCCCCTACGACCGGGAAGGTGCGGCGGCCCTCACCATGGTGGAGCTCGTGCGGCGGTGGAGCGGGGAGGATCGGTTTCCTGAGATAGCAGAGGGGATTCTCGATGTCCTCGGGGCACTACGCAGCGCTCCGGCACCCCCGACTCGGGGGGCCTATACGGCGATAGCCACCGCCGATCTGCCCCGGAGCACGAGAGCCCGGGCGCGGCGCCTCATGGTATCTCACTTTGAAAACCGGCGCTGATGCACTATAGTAAGGGCATGTTGTCGCGACGCCTTTTGCTTTCCTTTTCCATCATTCTTCTCATCCTCAGCCCCCTGTTTTCCCAGGATGTGGATGTGGACCGGGAGGAGCTCGAGTCTCAGGCGGACGCGATTATCGAGTTTGAAAACTACCAGGGTCCTCAGGAGCAAGTTAGCAGCGCCGCGGAGATCCGTGGCATCGGAGAGATTCTCTCCCAACGTCTCGCTCCCGAGGGTGGGAGCACGGCGGACTATTTCGACCGGTATACCGTCTTTCGCGGGGTGGACCCGGCGGATCCTGAAGGCCTGGAAGCAGACGTCCTCTCCATCAACGAAAACGCCACCGTCAATCACATCGACAACGTTCGAAGAATCATTTCCGGTTATCTCGTGGACGCCTTTGGCTACGAAAGAGGCGACGGAGACCTCATAGCTGAGCTCACGACCATTTACAACGCCGTCTATCGCGGAAACATGGATTTTTTCAACGGCCGCTATAAGCGGATCGTCTATCAGCACCTCTCGCCGGAGGCCGCCGGAATCTCCACAAACTACGCGGAGTGGCCCGGAGCGACCCAGCTCGTAATCCCCCTCAGTAGCGGCCGGGAGCCCGGAGATCTCGACGCCGTCAGCCCGCTGCAGCTCTCGGACCCCGGCGTAATCGAGGATCTCAGACAGCGCCGGGACATGGGAATAGAAACCCGAAAGGATATGATCGCGTTCATAGAGCGCGTCATCGAGGAACGGGAAGAGGCGATCGAGGAAGAACGGGCGGCGATAGAAGAAGAGCGGCAGCAGATCGAGGAGCGGCGACAGGAGATCCAGGAAGAGCGCGAGGAGATTGCCCGGGAGGAGGCTGAAGAACCTGCCCAGGAACCGGGCGAGGAAGCAGCGGAAGAAGAAGCGGCCCCGGAAGAGGAGGCTGACGCTGCGGCTCCTGCCGAACAGGCGGAGGAGCCGGAGGCAGCTGAAGCGGAAGAGGCTCCTGAGGAGCGCCTCGCTGAGCTCGACGAGGAAGAAGAGGAGCTCCAGGAGCAGGAAGAGGAGCTCGAAGAGCGGGAGCAGGCTCTCGAAGAAGAGGAAGAAGAGGTGGAGGAGCTCACCGAGCGAGCCCAAGAGCTCTATGAAGAAACCTCCGAAGATCAGGAACAGCTCATTGAAGAGGAGGGGCGACAGGAGGAGGCCGCAGCGGCGGAGCCTGTGCTCTTTTTCCTCGTGGAAGGAGACGGTCAGGCAGGACGACTCGCGCTAGTTGACCGGCGGAACGGTGAGATCCTAAGTGAGTACGCTGGGCCTCCCCTGCGGCGTGGTCGGTTCCCGAGCTACCAAGGCGGCATCGTGGCCATAGAAGAGAGCAGAGGCGAGGAGAGCCGTGCCCTGCTTCTCGATGAGGAGAGCCTGGAGACCCTCCAGGAGTCCGAAGGCGTCATCTACCGAGGTACTACCCTCGCGGTAGCTGGTGAGGCGCTTTATATGGTGTTGCAGGAGGAGGGAGCCTGGAAGATAGGCCGCTTCTCCGGAGAGTTGGAGCTTCAGCAGAGCTCCGTGGTCGCCGTGGACCGGAACACGGACATAGTCATTTCCGAGGGACGGCTTCTGGCCCAGGATCCTCGGGGCCGAATACTGCTTCTGGACGCTCAGGAGCTACGCGTTACCAGGTAGTCACTGCCTAACTAAAGGAGAATAGAGATGCCTCAACTCACCCCTTTCGCGGGAAGAACCGTGCACGTGGTCCGGGACCTGAGCCCTGACGAGCAGCTGTACCTGTATGAACAGGCACGGCGTATCAAGCAGGCGACCCTTACCCGGGAGAAAGCTGCAGACCTGGCTGGTTTCAGAATCAACGATCCCGACGCCGCCTTCTACCTTTTCTTCATGGAAGACTCCACCCGCACCAAGGAGTCCTTCCGAAACGCCGCAAAGTTTCACGGCCTTCGGGTCAATGATTTCGATGCGAAGACCTCGTCCTTTCAGAAGAAGGAGTCCATCACGGACACCGTGAAGATGCTGGTGGGGTATGCCGAGCGGTCTGTCTTTGCGGTCCGGACCTCTCTCGAGGGAACCTGTCGCTGGCTCGAAGAGTCGATCGGCGCCTACACCGAACGATCCGGAAAGCCCCGGCCCGCTTTTATTAATGCCGGCGATGGACGGCACGAGCATCCCACGCAGGAGTTCCTCGACGAGTTCAGTTTTCTCGAACAGCGAGGCTGGAACCGGGACCACATGCACATCGCTCTGGTAGGCGATCTCTTCCACGGTAGGACGGTACATTCAAAGGTAGACGGACTTCGCATCTTCAAGGAGGTGGAGGTCGACCTCGTAGCGCCTACGGAAATGGCGATGCCGCCGCACTACGTGGAGCGCATGGAGGAGCTCGGCTACAAAGTCCGACGCTTCGAGAGTATCGAGGAGTACCTCGCTCAGGGCAATCTGGCGCCAACCTGGTACTTCACGCGATTGCAGCTCGAGCGAATGGGCGAGCGTCTCCTCGACCGTGTGGATGAGCTGCGCCGAACGGTCACCTTTCGTCGCGAGTTTATGGATAGGGTCGGCGCGGAGACCCGGTTCTATCACCCTCTCCCGCGACACGGGCAGTTTCCCACAGTACCCCCCTTTCTCGATGCCACTCCCCTCAACGCCTGGGACCAGCAGTCGATGAACGGCTACTACACCCGGATAGCTCTCATCGGAATGGTCGCCGGGCGTCTCGGTGCGGACTTCGAAGGGGAGCCGCGGGCGTTGCCTGAGTATCGGGACGATTTTGTGCAGGAAGTTTCCCCCCAGAAGCGACGTAAGCCGGAGTACAAAGTGGGAATTAAACCCGTAGAGTCGGGAATCGTCATCGACCACATCGGCAAGGGCAGGACAGCGGAGGAGATCTGGGACCAAATCGACAAGATCCGCAGGATTCTGCACCTCCACTGCGTGAGCTCCCACGGTGTCTACACCTCCAATTCTGACGGCAACCACAAGGGGATTGTTTCACTCCCGGACTGGAGGGTCTTCGACGATCGGCAGATGAAGATACTCGGGGCCGTAGCGCCGGGCTCAACGCTAAACGTGGTACGGGAAGGTTACGTGGAGCAGAAGTTCAGGATGAGCATGCCGCCGCGAATATACAACCTCCCCGAAACCGCCTGTACAAACGAGGCGTGCATATCCAGCCCGGGACACAACGAAGTTCCCACGGCGGAGTTCTTTCAGACCGGGGCTCAGCGGTATACCTGTAAGTTCTGTGAGCGGCCGCACAGCTTCGAAGAGATCTGGCTCTAGCCAGTGTCCGCCACCGTGGTGACGGCGGCGATGGCACTATCGGCGACGGGTTAGGCGTCGGAAGAAGTCCTTAATAGCTCGCCAGATCCGAGCAAAGAATCCCGGATTCCTCAGGTGTTCGAGGCGGTCATACGCTTCGGCGAGCTCGTCGGCGGTGAGCGCCTTTCGGTGGGTGTTTTCCTCGAGCTCCATCTCGAGAAGCTCCGCCTCCTGTTGGCGCTCCACCACCCGGGCGGCAATGGTCGTCCAGCCGAGGAGTTTGGCTGCTTCCAGACGGCGATGTCCCGCAATGAGCTCATTCTTCTCGTTAATGAGAATCGGGTTCATGAGACCGTGAGTTTTAAGGCTCTCCGCCAGGGGCCTCAGATCGCCGAGATTCTTACGAACTCGGCGGCGGAGCACTACTGAGTCGATATCGATCTGCATATCACACGCTAATCCAGAAGCGGATTGCCCTCCTCTTCGTCAGGAAGTGTGGCCGAGCTCCGGGAGCTTCCAGGGGTAAACTCGTCCCGAGAGGGAGAGGTCGAGGTCCAGCCGGAAACGCTCATCCGGGCTCGGTCCCGACTCCCTGGTCTCTTGCACCGGTGTAGCAAGCGGAAACGCTCCGAGAGAGAAGGACGCGCTGTCGAGGTGGTCCTTGAGCCGATTTACGAGCTCCGGTCGCTGTTCGTCCTCGAACTGCTGGAGCTGATCGAATCGGGTGGGCTGGGTTCCGGCGATAAAGATCTCGTCTATCACCTCCCCACGGTAGTTGGCAGGCGGTAGGAGCCCGGACCGGGCGGTTACGGGAACCTCCACAACCCCATCAGGCTGAATGAACTCCCGCTTCGGGAGCCCCTCGTGGATCTCCTTCATGTATTTTCCCCAGACGGGCCCGGTGGTCACCGCCCCGGTCTGGTTGACGCCGAGGGAGTTGCCGCCACCTCTGTCAAAGCCCATCCAGATCGCCGTGGTGTAGTAGGGGGTAAAACCCACGGTCCAGGCGTCGGCCCAGTTCTGCGTTGTACCGGTCTTTCCGCCCGTGGGCTGGTCAAAACCACCGGCCACTGTTTCGGCGTAGCGCAGGGTTCCGGATGTTACGGTGGACTGGAGCATGTCGGCCATGACATAGGCCGCCTCGGGGCTTAGAAGCTGCATCTCTTCCGAGCTCTCCCGCTGTTCCTTCCGCAGTTCCGCCTCCGGCTCTAGGACAATCCGCCCGTTACGGTCTTCTATGTATCGAATCCCGATTGGCTGCACTTCCCGACCTTGGTTTGGAAAGGTAGCAAAGGCGCGAGCCATCTCTATCGGAGCAACCTCGACGATCCCGAGTCCCACCGGATACTTTCGCACCAGGTTTCGGGACGCCATCTCCCGCTGAGGGATGCCGAGGAGTCGCGCGGCAGTATCGAGGGCGTCGGAAAACCCCACCCGTTCGAGTACTTTGAGGGATGGAACGTTCATGGAGTGGGCGAGGGCGTATCGAACGAGTACCGGCCCTTCCCACTCGCCCTTGTAGTTCTCTGGGGTGTAGGCGGTGCCGTCATCGTTCCAGAAGACCACCGGCGAGTCGTAGAGCATGGTAGCCGGGGTAATAACTCCCTCTTCGATCCCCGCGGAGTAGTAGAGCGGCTTAAAGGAGGAACCCGGCTCCACGGTGGCATCAACAGCGCGATTGAACTGATTGCGACTCTCGAAGCGGCTTCCGCCGACCATGGCGAGGATGTGTCCAGTCTCGTTTTCCAGGGTGATGAGCGCGCCCTCTACGGTGGTGCGCTGGTTTTCCCGCTCCTGCCGAAGATAGGCGAGCTTGGAGGCCTCCCGCAGAGGAGTGTTCTCCCCGCTTCCGAACATCAGTGTTATCACATCAACCAGAGGGTTGATTTCCCGTTGAAAGGTTCTGCGGGCGTTCTGCTTCTGCTTCGCGTCCGCAACCCGAATACTTTCGATGTTGAAGCCCAGGGAGAGAAGATCGATAACCGGCACGAGCTCGTTTCCATAGTCTACCCGACTGCTTGTGTTCGCCTGGTAGACGGAGTTCGCCCTGGTGATGCCCTCCTGCATGTAGCGAGTGGCGGCGCGCTGGTGGTCGAGATCGAGAGTTGTGTGGACAACAAAGCCGTCCTTGTTGATGTCGAGACTCCCGAGGAGGAGCTCGTTTTCGAGCTGATACCGAACGTACTCGCTGAAGTAAGGGGCCTTGTCCTCCCGCTCGAAGAAGGCGGTCGAAGTGTTTGTCCGGGTAAAGTCGTAGCTGTTCCAGTACTCCGTAAAGGAGACATCCACCTCTTCTTTGGTGGCGTAGCCGCGATTAACCATCTGATTCAGAATGGTCCGCTGCATCTCCTTCGCCCGGTTCGGATTGCGAATAGGCGAGTAGAGAGAGGGGTTTGCGAGCTGAATTACCAGCATCACCGACTCGGCGACGGTAAGTTCCCGGGCGGAGTGTCCAAAGTAGAATTGGCTCGCCGCCTCCACGCCGTAGTTACCGTGACCGAAGAACATTGTGTTGAGGTAGCGCTCGAGGATCTCGTATTTCGTCCAGTTTCGCTCCAGCTGTAGTGCCCACCAGAGCTCTCTGAGCTTTCGAGTAATGGAAAACTCCGAGCGATCCGCGTAGAGATGGCCCGCGAGCTGCTGCGTCAGGGTGCTTCCTCCGGAGACGTAGTTGTTGGTCAGGAGGTTCCAGGCTGCCCGGGCGGTTCCCTGGAAGCTGAACCCGTGGTGCTCGAAGAACGTGCCGTCCTCCCGGGTAACGAGAGCGTATATGAGATGTCGGGGAAGCTCGTCAATGGAGACGAGTTCCCGGTTTTCGTCGGAAAAGAACTCGGTGATGAGCTCGCCGTCACGGTCGAGTATTTGTGAGGGAAGGGCGGCGGCCCGATTGGTACCGTACGCTTCGAGCTGCCGCACATTCTGAACCGAGGCGAGGGCAAAGCCCGTCAAAATGCCTGCGGCTATTGCACAAATACCGGCGAATCCCAGAAGCGAGTACAAAACGACGCGCTGCCTTTTTGTCAACGCCATGGCGGACAGAGTATGGCTCTCAGAGGTCCTTTGTCAAGATAAGCGCCGGTCCTATCGTGAGTTATAGAGAGTTATCCTGGGTACAAAAAAAGCCGGCCCCGAAGGGCCGGCTGTCGGCATCGGCACATAATAGTAAACTGGGAGGGGAACTATTAAAATACCGACACCTTATTTATCGTCAAGTTGCCTCTATGGTTTAGTTTTCCTGCAAAAAAACATCCAGGTCAAGGCCTAATTCGTAGGTTCTTCCTGCCTCTAAGGTAATGGTTCGTTGCACAGTGTATCCACCGAGCTGCAAAACTACCAGGTGCTCCCCCACGGGAAGCTCCGCACTGCCGCTCTCGTGCTCCAAGGGATTGCCGTTGACGTAGAGCTCAACCTCTTGGGGCAGGCTGATACGAACCTCCGTAGTGAGCTGCTGCAATTCCATGCGAACCGTCGCAATCTCTCCCGGCTCCACTGCAAAAGTAGCCTCCGCGGGGAGGTAGCGATCGCTTTCCACCCGCAGGCGATGGAGTCCCGAGGAGAGAAAGTGAATCTGCTCCGCCCCGGAGACCGCTTCCCCGTCGATGAGAAGCTCCGTATCCCCCTCCTCGAGAGCAATCGGCGTCCCGGTGCGCTCCTTGAGGAGCTGCACCCTCGCTCCGCCCCGATCAGCGAGAACCGGCCGTACGGTTACCAGAAACTCCCCGCGTTGTATCGCCGTGGGAAGCCCTTTCATCCGGGGCCAGAAACCGATGGTAAGGGGGCGATCTTCACTCAGGGAAACCGCGGTCTGTAACACCCGGGTATCCGCCTGGCGATGGAAGGCTGTACCGCTGGCGAGAGGCACCCGGTAGAAAAAGCGATTCGCCGGCTGGAGCTCTTCCTCCAGGAGAAGGTCCCCGGAAATGATGGCAGCTCCTTCGCCGGGAAAGGCAGCCCTGGCGTGATGGATCGTCACCGCCACCGAGAATGGCTCCCGCACCGCCGCCGCCGGCGGCCGGACTTCGAGCTCCACCCCCTCGAGAAAGTCGTAGGGATCGATCAAAGAGACAAAGAGGACGTCACCGAGGCTCATGGGGGTAGCGATGCCCTCCTTGTCCTCGGGCCCCACCTCAACGATAGCCTTCGGATTTCCACGAAACTCCTCGCCACTCACCATGGCGAGGGGTAAGAGGAGAAGAATTAGACTGAAGAGCGTCGCATTTCTGTAAAGCATGTTACTCCGAAATCAGCGGCAGGAGCTCCAAGGGGTCAAAGAGCTGCTCACCCTGAGCGATCTCGAAATGGAGGTGCGGACCTGTAGAAATACCGGTATTTCCCACCTTACCAATCATAGTACCTGAAAGAACGTCCCGGTTCAACGTCACGGTTACTTCCGAGAGGTGGGCGTAGGTAGTCGTATAGAGCCCGGGGTGCTCGACCACCACGTAGACCCCGAGAACTCCGTCCCGGCCGATCTCCACGACCCGCCCGGTGGCTGCGGCGTAGACTCCGGTGCCCCGGGTCGCGCGAAGGTCCACGCCCTGGTGAAAGGAGTGGTGGCCGAATACCGGATGGATCCGGTACCCGAAGGGGCTGGTAATCTCCGCTGCTTCCAGAGGAACCCGGAAGAAGGAGCCGAGAAAGTGCTTCTGTTCCGCCGAGGAGAGTCGAGCTTCCGGCAGAAAACGAAATCGAATCGGCCTCTCGCCGACGACCACTGTAAAGGGCGACAGGGAAGCCAACTCTTCTGCCCGCTCGTGGTTGAGAAGGAGCTCGAAACGGCTCTCCGGCTCCTCCGGCACAAAAATTCCCGGTACCGAGGGAATAAGAACGCTCTCCCGATCTTCGGGAATCTCGGCGTTTGGAAGACGGTTCAGGGTTGCCAGACTCTCTGCAGTCACCGTGAACCGCGCAGCTACCGCCCTGAGAGATCGTTCCCCTTGCAGTTGGTACTCGTAGATTCGCAGGGAGGGTAGGCGCTCGCCCTGGGCAGAGGCACGGTAGTATCGTTCGATGGCGCTCTGGTGCTGTAGAAAGAGCGGGTCGCTTCGGTCCGGTCGGAGGATAGCAGGGTAGGGTGAGCGAGCGAGAGCCGGCGCGGCGCCCAGCGCAAGGAGCAGGAGTATGGATAATCCTCGACGGAGGAGAGCCCTCATACTCTATTCTTCGGCGCCACCGCGAGTCCCGTAAGGAAAATGGCGAGAAGCAGCACCAAAATAGCCGGTAAAAAGAGCCCGAAAGCGAGAAGTCGCACGCCGAGATAGACCGTGCCCAGGGTCGCTATCGTGAGAAGCGATTTTGCCAGGATATGGCGCCCTTCTCGCCGGCGCAGAAGGGCACGAATAGTGGCAAAGAGCGTTCCTCCGACCCCCAGGACTATGACGATCCCTGTGAAGATGGGCCGATGATGGGTGGCGAGATACCAGAGAGGCAGAACGATCGCCGCAGAGACGAGAACAATGCCCCCCAGTAGCGGGAGGACCCCGGCGATCAGTCCAAAGAGGTGTCGATAGCCTTCCAGGACCCTTCTCAGGAGGGAGCCACCGGCCTTGGAGGAGAGAGAATCAGGGCGAGGCGGCAAACGCTTCCTCCTGCTCGTTTAGCAGATCGAGCTGCCGCTGATACTCCTGCGCTGCCTCCTGGTCTCCCACTTCTTCCGCAAGCTCTGTTAGAACCCGGAGGTTTCGCCTCGTCTCTTCGTACTGATTTAGTGCCACCGTAACCCGGGTCGCCCGTTGCAGGTAGTCGTACGCCTTTTCGTTATCTCCCGAACGCCGGTGCAGGGTGCCCAGGGCGTAGAGGTCTTTCGCGATCCCTGGAGAGTTTTCCGCCCGCTTGTCGTAGGCGAGGGCAGTTTCCGCTTCGCCGATTGCGGCCGCCAGGTTATCCCGGCGACTCTCCACGGCGGCGAGCATGTAGTGGTTAGAGGCTAGTTCCGCCCACGCCCGAGCCTCCTCGTTTTGCTCCGCCGCGCCCCGCAGGAGTCTCTCCGCCGCGTCGAGCTTACCCCGCCGCAGCTGAACCACCGCCAGGTTGTGCCGCACGATAGGTTCCGCCTCGAGCTCGTTCTCGGCGATTATGGCCTGCGCCTCCTCGAGCTCCCGGGCGGCGGCGTCAGTATCCTCTCGATAAAGGTAGAGCTCCGCGAGGTTGGAGTGAGCCTGCACCAGCACCCCCGGGGCGTTGTGCCGCCTGGCCACCTCCCGGGCTCGCTGAAAGTTGCTCTCCGCGGCCTCAGTCCTTCCCACGGCGAGGTAAACTCTGCCGATGGAGTTGTGATTGCTCGCTATGCCCGGCTGATTGTCTACGGTCGTGTTCTCTTCGAGAGCGAGCTCGAAGAAGCGCAGAGCCATATCGTACTCGGCGTCGTTGAAGTGGGCATTCCCGAACTCCGCGTATCGGCTCGCCCGGTTCTTTGTATCGTAAACCGCTTCTGGAGGATCCGGCGCGGAGGAGCAGCCGGAAAGACCAATCAGCGCGACGCTGAGCAGGAGGAGCAGGAGCACCACGGAACCCGGCAGGGAGTGGCGGCGATTATTGAAAGAGCGTCCACGGGCCATTTAGAACTCCGTCTCCCGATAACTCTGAAACGTCGTCGGCTGGTCGAGCTGCGGTGTGATCCCCCCGCGGAGGAGCGGGTTGTTGCTCAACCCCTCGAGGACATCCTGCCCCGTCTGCACCGCCTCTCGTCCCTCCGCCAAGAGCGCGGCGATTTGCGGCGTCTGGCTGTTGATAAAGCCCGAGAGATCCTCTACATCCGAAGCGGTTTGAGTCATGCTTATGAGAATAGCCTCGATCTGATCGTAGAGGGCGTTGTTGTCATCCAGGATCGTGGCGATGGAGCCTTTCGGGTCCAGGAGCCTCGGAATGATCCCCGTGGGATCCGCAAACTCCGCGGAGGCGAGGGCGGCGTTGTCGAGGATGACATTCGTACGCTCCGTCGTCTCTTCCAGGGTGGAATCCACTTCCACCATTAGGGCGTTCAGATTGGTGAGCATTTCTCCCACGGGCCCTTCATCCTGTCCCGCCAGGGCGCTATTTACCGTGGCCAAGGTCACTTCAACTTCCATGAGGACGTCGTTTACGTTCGTGAGAATCGGATCGAGCTGCTCGATCAGGCCACCGATCGCGTCGGAGGACCGGGGAACGTCAACTTTGCCCTGGGCAACCAGGTCCCGCCCCTCTTCAATACTGAGAGAAGGAATAAAAGTGCCTTCCGGTAAGGGCTCCGTCGCTTCCACCCCCTGATGGAATACGAGCCCGCCACCGAGTCCGATGGGGCTACTCGTTAGCTGCAGGACCGAGCTCTCATAGACCCGGTCGACATAGGTATCTTCAATGTAGAAATCCACCTCGACCCGATTATCATCGGAAAGGGAGATCTCCGTGACCCGACCGATCTCGAAGCCCCGAAAGGTCACCGCCATCCCGACGCTCAGTCCATTGGCGGAGTCGAACTCGCTCTCGTAGTAGTAGTTTTTGGCAAACCAGCGCTGGTTTACCCCCATGAGTACGAGTATGGCGAGGACAAAAGCGAGAGCCACGAGAATAAAAACACCAACAACCTGATGGGCAAAGCGGATGCGAAACTTCATTCTGCTGAAAGTCTATGGGCTACCACGAGGGTAGTCAATCTTACCGGCTCTTTCGAGGAGCCGCGGTCACCGTTAGAACGCGAAGGGATCTTCATTATCGTCTCCAAGAAGCTCGAGAATATCCGTGTCATAGCTCGAGCTGAGATTGAGGACCTCCGCGAGAATCTTGCGAACCCTCTGGGATTCGGTCTTCACGATATTCTCCATACTATCGAAGGCGAGGACGTGCCCCCGATCGATGACGATTACGTAGTCCGCAAATCGGGAAGCGAGGCGGGCGTTGTGGCTGCTAATGAGCATCGTCCGCTCCTCCTGTTTGAGTCGCTGAATCACCTCGCTGATACGCTCCACCGCCTCGGAGTCGAGAGAGGTGCTCGGCTCATCCATGAATATGACTTCCGGATTGAGCACCAGGGCGCGTATGAAGGATGCGATCTTTCGCTCTCCCAGGGAGAGGGAGGCCGGGCGCAGAGAGAGGTCCTCGGAGAACTGCGTCAGGTCTACTAACGCCTGAATTCGGCGCCGCGCCTCTGTCTCCGAGAGCTCCGGGTGGTGGTACTGCAGGGGCAGGGCGAGATTCTGGTAGACCGTGATGTTCTGCCAGAGCGCCGCGTCCTGAAAGACAAAGCCGTGGTTTCGTCTCATCTCCCGGACTTCTTTTTCCCGCATACGGGCAAGGGCCTTGCCCTCGAAGCGCACCTTTCCGGTGTCGCAGGGAATAATCCCCGCCGCGCATTTCAGGAGCATCGATTTTCCGGAGCCGCTGGGACCCATAATGAAGGTCGTCGCGTTCCGAGGGACCTCGGCGCTAATGCCTTCGAGAATCGTGGCATCCTCTATCGTGAGTCCCACATCTTCAAGGGTGATAACCGAATCCATTCAACGTGCCCCTAAACGTAGTAGACCAGGGTGAGAATCGCGTTGGCAACAATCAGGAGCATAAACCCCTGTCCTACGGATTTGATCGCCGTCTGCGGAACTTCCGTGGAGGAGCGCTCCACTTTGAAACCGTAGTAGGTCGCCACGGTGGAGATAATCGCGCCAAAGACCACGCTCTTAATGAGCGAGGAGACCACATCCACGAGAGAAAGCGCCCCCAAAAGATTCGAGAAGTAGTCCACAAAGCCCACGGCCTGGACGAACTGCGTGAGAAAGTAGCTACCTAAAAGGCCAAAGATGTTGAAGTAGAGGTTAAGAAGAACCACCGAAACCGTCACACCGATAAACCGGGGCACCACGAGGTAATTGATCGGGTTTATGCCCGTAGCCACATACGCCTCGATCTCGTGGTTGATCACCATGTTCCCCAGTTCCGTGGCGATCGCCGTTCCGGAGCGGGCAGTGACAATAAAGGCCGTGAGAATCGGACCGAGCTCCCGGGTTATGACCGTGATCAGGATAGTGTAAATGAGGCTCCCCTGGCCGAACTGCGGGAGCAGCGAAACACCTTGGATGATAATGATGGCCCCCAGAGCGAGGGCGAGGACCGCGATGACCGTAAGCGCCTCCACGCCCGTAAAGAGAATCTGAAAGGTGAGTACCCGCCGGGACCGTTTCTGCCGGAGGTAATTCACCGTCTCCTTCAGAATCTCGTAGAAGAAGCCCATGGCGTAAGCAAAGCTTTGGGCCCGGAGAATTGCCTTCCGTCCGATCCGTTCATGAAGCGCCGGCGATACTGCCATACTAAGGATAGTAGGATAGGCAACGATAATTAGGCAACTTGATTTTTCCGAGACCCTCCGATAGAGTTTTACCGGAGGAGTTTAGCGTGTGCCCAGGGCAATGAGCTTCAATCCCAACTCCGTGATTTACTTCCAAGGCGACGTGGGAGACCGAGTTTTCATTCTCAAGTCAGGTCGGGTGAGCTTGAACTCCAAGGACATCGAGACCGGCGAAGAGGTGCACGACCTCATTCAGACCGGGGAGTTCTTCGGCGTCAAATCCGCTCTGGGGAAATTCCCTCGAGAAGAGAACGCGGTGGTCCTTTCGGAGGCGCAGGTCGTCGTTTTTACCGTCCCCGAGTTCGAGCAACTGGTGAGTAACAACACCCGGGTCATCATGAAGATGCTCAAGGTGTTCTCCAACCAGCTCCGCCGGATTCACGGCAAAGTCAGCTCCCTTCTCAATACCGGCAATCAGACCGATCCCGAAGCGGGTCTCTTTCAAATCGGCGAGTACTACATGCGCAAGAAGGACTACACCCACGCATCCCACGCCTTCAAGCGCTATCTGGAGATCTATCCGAGAGGTGCCTACGTCGATCCCGCCAGAGAGTATCTCGACAAGGCCGAGAGCTTTCTCCAGAAGTACGGCGATGGCCAGGGGCCCGGTGCCGGGAGTGTCGGAGGGAGTAGCGCCAAGAGCAGCAGCGCCCGGCAGGGGAAAGAGCTCAACGAGGATGAGAAGCGGTACTACAACGCCGTGAGCCTCGAGAGCAAGGAGCACTATCAGGAAGCTCTCGACGAGTTTCGCTCACTGGCTCAGGACGCGAGCTCCGAGGATATACGCATAAAGACCCTCTACGAGATAGGCCGGTGCCTCTTCTTCCTCAAGGACTACACCGGGACGGTTAAGCACTTTTCCAACTTACTGCAGAAATATCCCCGCATTGGCGAAATAAACGATATCCTCTTTTACATTGGTAAGAGCTATCATGAAGCAGGAGACGAAGATCGGGCACGTACCTTTTATGAGCGCGCCTTGAGCATGGGGTCGCCGAGCCAGTCGGTCACCAGAAAGGTGAATAGCGAGCTCAGAAAGCTCTCGTAAGGAGATCGCTTGTCGAACTTAAACCTCGCGGCGTTCGAGCGATTCGCCGTGACATACAAGAAAAATCAACTCATCTTCTGCGAGTACGAGCCCGGGGATACCTTTTACCTCATTCAGGAGGGGAGGGTGCAAATATCCAAGATCCTCGGGGATATTGAGAAGACTATCGACATACTTCATCCCGGAGAGATCTTCGGGGAGATGGCGATTCTCGAGGAGGCGCCGCGTTCCGCCTCGGCGATCGCTCTCGACGACGTTCGGGTACTCGAGTTCAACCGCGCCAACTTCGAAATTCTCCTCACCGGTAATCCGCAAATTGCCCTCAAGCTCCTGCGGCTCTTCGTAAAACGGATCTACGACCAGCGGCGGCGATTCCTCATTCTCACCCTCGACGATATCCAGGCCCGGGTGGCGGACGTCTTTCTCATGCTTGATGAGGGGTCTGGTAACAACGTCCCCGAAGAGGACGACGATAAACGGGTCTTTAACGTTTCCTCCGATGACATCGCCCACTGGGCGGGCTTGAGCCCGGAGAAGTGCCGGCAGGTCATAAACAACTTCGTAAACCAGCGCCGCCTCGAGGTGGATAAGGATCGCATCGTGGTTACCAATATCCACGACCTCCAGCGGCTGGTAGCCTCTAAGCGAAAGCAGTAGCCACCGCGCCGTTATTTGCAGCGGTGTCGTCTGATCCGGGCTAAGGCTGGTGCCGTTTGACACCGCGCCCCACCGGCTCAGTAGGTTGAATTTATGAGACAATTCAGAAGCACGATATCTGACGGAACTTCAGACAGAAGGAGAATAGCGATCGGAGTGGCCGCAATAGTTTGTTTGGGCCTGCTCCTTGTTGGCTGCACCGGCGGCGGTGCCGGCGGAGATGGCGATGGGGGCTCCGCTTCGGAGAAGATACTCTTTCACACCAACCGGGATGGAAACTTCGAAATCTACTCCATGAATCCGGATGGCTCGGGAATGACGAATCTTACGGAGGACTCGGGTCAGGATGCCTATCCGGCATGGTCTCCGGACCGTAGCAAAGTCGCCTTCGCTTCTAACCGGCGCCTCGGCGGTGATAGCTACGAGATCTGGGTTATGAACGCCGACGGATCGAACCAGACCCGCTTGACCACCAACGATGCGAGCGGAAGCGGTGATTTTCTGCCGGACTGGAAACCTGACGGAACGGAGATCCTCTTCCACCGGGGGGATTTGGAGTTTGAGAGCGACCTCTACAAGATGAACAGCGACGGCTCCAACATACAACAGCTTACCACGCGGCCTCTTGTTCTCGATGCCTTCGGTAGTTGGTCTCCCGACGGAACGCGGATCGCCTTTCACAGTACCCAGGACGGAAACAAGATTGGGTCCAACGAGTGGGACCAATGGGAGATCTACACAATGGATGCCGATGGGGGAAATGAGACACGAGTCACCAATACGAGCGCCCTCGAGTCGGGGCCGGACTGGACCGACGCGGGTATTGTGTTCGCTGCTACACCGGACAACGGATCTCCAAACGACATTTACAAGATGAACGCCGACGGTTCTGGTCGAACGAAGCTGACGACTGCCTCTACCAATGACATCCTTCCGAGTTGGTCACCCGGCGGTTCTCAGGTCGCCTTCCAACGAGGGGGGCAGATCTTCACCATGAGCAGTGACGGCTCGGGACAGGAGCAGATCACCGAGTCTTCAGCTTTCGATCAGGTTCCGGACTGGTAGGAGAGCGCACTCGTCCTCGGTGATGGGCCCCCGTTGCTCAACGGCGTGCCGAGGACCTTCACGAGAGGTGTACACGATTCGTTTGGTGGAGGAGGTGCAAGAACCAATCTTCGCTTCGGCTATATCCCTTTTGCGTGAGTAACCTGTTCAAATAAGGTCACTTAGAGATTCGTTACGGCTGCAAGACTTCCTGGCATCAGAGTTGCATTGTCTCCGTGCAGTGGCAAGGAGGTAAGAATGATACGGCAAGTCTTCACCAGAGCCATGTCGATAGCGGTATTCCTAATAGTGATCTCCCTCGCTTTAATGGGCTGCGACTCCGCCGGCTCCGGTGGCTCGGAGAACACCAGCGATACTGGCATGACGGTAATCGCGGTCGCCGCAGGGGGGATGCACTCCCTCGCTGTCGCCGAAGACGGCACTGTCTGGGCCTGGGGTAATAACGAATACGGTCAGCTCGGCGACGGGACCACGGAGCCTAGCAATACCCCCTTTCAGATAGAGGGGCTTACCAACATTGTATCCGTCGGGGCCGGGGAGAATCACTCCGTCGCCGTTGACGGGGACGGACGGGTCTGGGCCTGGGGACGAAACCAGGGCGGTCAGCTAGGTAACGGTACGACCACCGATAGCAATACGCCGGTCCAGGTAAATGGCGCCTCGGGAGTGGTGGAGGTCTTCGCGGGATGGGCTCATACCCTTGCGTTGAAAAACGACGGAACACTTCTCGCTTGGGGTGCCAACTGGGACGGGCAGATGGCTGACGGGACCACCGAGGCCAGATTGACGCCGGGATCCATAACCGGCCTCACGGAAGTAATCGCGGTATCTACCCGGGACGAGCACTCCGTCGCTGTCCGCAGTGACGGTACCGTGTGGACCTGGGGAAGGAACAACACCCTGGAGTTCCAGGAGGGCCACCCGAGCGGCGGTCAGCTCGGTATCGGCACCGTTAGCGAGTATGAGGCGACGTTACAGCAGGTCTGTGACGAAGGAGAGACGGATCCGTGCTCTTCCTACCTCACCGGCATTGTCGATGCTTCAACGAATGTCGTCACGACCGTTGCTCTGGGAAGCGACGGAACCCTTTACGGCTGGGGCGAGAACGGTACAGGATCGATAGGAAACGGCACAAGAGAGGACAGTCTCGTTCCTGCCTCGGGCAGTTTCAGCGAAACGACGGCCGTGGATATCGACTCCGGCTGGTACCACAGCGTGATTCTCACATCCGAAGGGGAACTCTGGTCCTGGGGTGGCAACTGGGCCGGCCAGGTAGGAGACGGGACCACGGAGACGGTCCTCAGTCCCAAGCGCATCGAGGGCATCGGCGCCGTGGACTTCATAACGATTGGTGGGGCCCATAGCATGGCGGTTCTCGAGGACGGATCGCTCTATGTCTGGGGCAACAACGAACACGGACAACTCGGAGACGGGACAAACGATCAAAGCACGTCGCCCGTCGAAATACCTCGGTTCTAAGTAACCACTTTCAGGCCCGGCGGCTTGTTCACACGTGCGCCTGGAGGTTGCAAAAAAGGCCGACCAGGAAATCCCGGTCGGTCCTTCAAACGGCAGAACCGAGCTG
>CAYZHV010000030.1:0-24335 GCA_964478055.1 uncultured Spirochaetaceae bacterium
TCGATTGCTCCTTACAAATTCAATATAGGGAGGCCAGAGGACTGGGGTAAACCGCGCGGGACCGCCCGCACAGTACGCCTTGGAGCGTATGCTACTCCCCTAGTAGCTTCTCGCGGATCGTCTCGAGCTCTCTGCCGGTAATGCCGATCGTCTCGAGATACCTCACGGCACCGCCGTAGCGGTGACGAAGATGCGTGAGCGCCCCTTCCATTGCCTCCGGGGGACAGAACTGAGAACCGTACTCACCGGCGGTCTCGATCGGCATGCCCCAAATCGCCTGGCCGTTTTCATCGAGGTAGCGGTGAACGTTGTAATGAGCAGTGGCGGCGTAATCGAAAATGATGGTCTCTTCCGAGACGTCCGCCACCGAGAGAAGGAAGGCTGCTATGAGACCGGTCCTGTCCTGTCCCGCCACGCAATGAAACAGTGCCGGGCTTGCGTCGGACTCCGCGAGAAGAGAGATCGCACGCCGAAACGCCGCTCCCTGATGATCGAGCATGGTGGAATAGATGGTGATAAGGCGCCCCGCTGGGTCGGCGAAATAACCGTTCTCTGACCGTTCCTCCATCTGGTTCGAGACGATCGTATCGCCCCGGGAGATGATCTCATGGCTGTCTCCCACCAGGTCTACCGGATGGTAGCGGATCTCCGGCCTATCCGCGAATCGGTTTGGCCGGACTCGCATTTCCTGGGCTGTCCGCAGGTCAATCACAGTGCGAATCCCCAGACCAACCAACTGCCCCTCTCCCTCCGGAGTGAGCATGGCAAGATTGTCCGCTCGGTAGTAGACTCCGCTACGAAGAGGGCGACCGGTTCTGGAGGTGTATGCCCCTATATCTCGAACGTTGTAGGTCCCCTCAAGGGGAATTCGAACCGGGAGGTCGCCCAGGTCGACCTCCCCTGCTGCTGAAGCTTTATTTCCATTCATCGAGCACTATTCTATCAGCCACTTTGTTACTGTTCTATTCGTACCCAGTAGAGGGATCCGTCCGGCTTACGGTTCAGAAATCCGTAGTCCACCAAATATCGTCTGATGGTTACGTAGTCCGAGTACGCCTCCTCGAGAATCCGATTTACCTCATTCTGCGTGTACGTATTTCCCGGTTCGAACCGTTTTATCAGATTAGTCAGAACCGCGATGATCTGCTTCTGCTTTTTCGGCAGGCGATGCAGAGCCCCGTCATCCCCCTCCGGAAAGAAGGTTCTCAGAATCTGCTCGTACTCATCCTCGGTAATGGCAAACCGATCATCTTCGTTCACCCGGCTACCCGGGATTCGAATGAAACGCTCCTCCGGCCGTCGCTGCTCGATACTCGCCATAACCGCGAGAAACAGCTTCGCCTGACGTCGCTTTTCTCTCAGGGAGAAGCGGTAGTTCCTAATCGTGGAAAGCGCCACCTGCTCCAGCCGCTCCTGAATCTCCCTGTCCGAGAGCCCCTGGTGAAACAGAGCAAGCATCTCCCGTTGGTTTTCCGTTAGACCCGTCGTTCGCTTGTCGAGCGCTATGTACGCCTCAAACGGTGAGCCGTGTTCTTCGGCGACGTGAAGCTCTATCGCCCCGGCGGCCTCCACGGCACTCTCACCAAAGGTGTAAACGTAGTGCCTCTTGAAGCTGTTGCCACAGAGGAGGCAGAGGTACTCCTGCCGTTCCTTGTCGAAGAGATACCCCTTTGTGAGTTCCTCCACACTTGCCCGTTCGATCAGTTCCTGTGTCATCATCTGCTCCTCGAGGACAGTTATATAGACTTTTGTATTATCTGTCTATACATCGTTTGTCATATTTTGTATTTGTTTGTATTTTCTGTTCGCTCGCGCCTAAGGACGGGCGACGAGACACTTCACTTACTGTCCACAACCCTGCGCGGTCGTTGCCCTTCCCAGGAGGTCTCCTCAATGAATTAGAATGAAGTGAGTGAGGTAGATCTATGAGCCACGAACCATCCCCGCTTCGCCGGGAAGTCACCGTACCCCTCTCAGTAGAGGAGGCGTTTAACCGTTTCGTCCACGATATCGACCAGTGGTGGCCCTTGGAGCATTTTTCCATTCTCGGGCCCGCAGCCCGCTCCTGCGTAGTGGAGGCTAAGAAAGGGGGAGATGTGTATGAGCTCGGTGAAGAGGGAGAAGTCGTTCTCTGGGGAACGGTCATCGAGATCGACCCCCCGAAGCGGATCGCCTGTACCTGGCATCCAGGAAGACCGCCTCAAACCGCTCAGGAACTCTATGTGACGTTTCGGGCTGATCGAAGTGGCCG
The DNA here is from genome assembly GCA_964478055.1 of uncultured Spirochaetaceae bacterium. Taxonomy (GTDB): domain Bacteria; phylum Spirochaetota; class Spirochaetia; order DSM-27196; family Alkalispirochaetaceae; genus CAYZHV01. Next base: position 2,252 of record CAYZHV010000030.1, read on the forward strand.
GGAAACTACTGTGCAATTGGAGCACACAGGGTGGGACAAGCTCGGAGACAACGCTCTAGAGGTCCACAGCCTCTACGATCAAGGGTGGGATACGGTCTTCATCGACGGATTCGGAGCGACTTCGGAAGAAAGTTAGAGTGCCAGGATTACGCAAAATGCCCAGAATCTCCGCATCTGTGTTACGATCTATTTATCCGATAGAATAGTGAGGGAGGCAACGGATGGAACAAGTTCTGGAGCAGCGAGAAGCACTCCTCGATGTACTTTTTCCGGAGGGGATTCCTCGACTTTGGGTTCCACTGCTCACCTTTTACGATGACGATGCACAAATTGATCCAGTTCACACGCAGGCGCATCACGACTTTCTGAGCCCCCACGTCAACTCCTTCCTCGCACCCGGTTCTACCGGTGACGGCTGGGAACTAAATTCCAGTGAGAGCGACACCGTTCTCAAGATGCAGCTGGAGGTTGCCCGTAGACGGGGCCACTGGATGATGGTCGGCGTATTGCGCACCGGAAGAGGGGAAGCGGCAACGGCGATCCGGGAGATGATCCGCCGTTTTGCCGGCGAGGAAGCGGAGTCGAAAGGCGGCATTCAGTGGAAACTCCTCGAGCGGCTCATGCGCCGACGAATTGCCGGATTCACCGTAACGCCGCCAAAGGGCGCGGAACTTACTCAGGAAGAGATCTACGAAGAGCTCGCGCAGGTCCTCGAAATCGGAGCGCCCATTTCGCTCTATCAACTACCGCAAGTAACTGAGAACATTATGGAGCCAGAAACCGTCGCGGCCCTGGCGGAACGGTATCCCGCCTTCTACCTCCTCAAAGATACCAGCGGAGAAGATCTGGTTGCGGGCGCAGGAATCGACCTCCACGGGATCTTTCTGGTCCGCGGAGCCGAGGGAGGATACTCGGACCACCTCAAGAGCGCCGGCGGAAACTACGACGGCTACCTTCTCAGCTCCGCAAACTGCTTTGCCAAGGAGTTGAGGCAAGTCCAATGGCTCTGCGACAACAATCAGCATGGGGAGGCACGAAAGCTCGCCCAGCGGGTTTCTAGGGTGATCGACCACGCTTTCGGTCTTGTCCAGGAGCTCCCGTACAGCAACCCTTTCTCGAACGCCAATCGAGCAATAGATCACATCCTAGCCCACGGCAATGGCTCCAAGCTCGTACCTCTTCCCATGACCCACAGCGGTTCACCGATTCCGGAGCAGGTTATTACAACCCTCCGGGATGTAATGAAGGAGGAGGGATTCAACACCGAGGTGGGATACATCCATCCGGAAATCCATTCTCGGGATGAGTAGCTTTGCCTCGAGGACCAATCGCCAGACTACGCTTCTTCACGATCGGCCCCTCACCGCTCTGCCCCCTGCCGGAAGAGCATCCGATAGATCTTGTCCCGAGAGCTCTCCCTAATGTTCTCAAAAGAAAGGTGAAGCACCTTTCCCTTCTTGGATGTGCGCACGACCCGGGCGGGTATGTGTAAGGTGGCTTCGCTATCAGGATGAAAGGTGAGCTCCAGGGTATCACCCTGCTCGTATCGCTCCCCGGGATTGACCATGCTCGCTCCCCCACCGCCGATGTCGAGGAACTCCGACCGAACAGGCCGATGTTCCTGTTCCGCGGCTCGTACGTAAACCGGCACCCGAAGGTGCCGCCTGTAGTACTCTCGCCGCTGGGCAGTCTCCACATGTTCGCTGTGCTCGAGCTCGAGCTCGTTTCCGATTCGGTTGAGAACGCCCGAATCGAACTGAAAGACGCCGCTGGAGTTCTGATAGACCACTTCTACAGGGTTGCCGATTACGAACTCCCGTTCGTTCTCATCCAGGCGCACTCGAAACGCCGAGGTCGTTGGCTTGAGCACCCGTCCATGGACAGGGTGTTCCCGATCCTCCAGGACCAGCACCCCTGAACCCTCGGGGATCTCGGCGCTCGATTGCGGATGGGCGCCAATGGAGGAGCCCGCGAACCCGAGACGAACTCGGAGGGCCGAGATCTGTCCCTCAGATAGCGCCTCCTCATCCCGGGCAAGAGCGGCAGTTTGATTGAATACCGCCTGATTCTGCAGGACCAGATACGTTCTACCGGGGTCATCAAGGTAGTCGCTCAGAACTTCAACCGCTCCCTGCTCCGAAGGAGAGAGCCCGTGCTGATCAACGAGGGCCTCGTACCGCTCTGCGGCCCTTCGAATCCGACGCCTCCGCTGCTCACGCCTCCTGCGCACACCATATATTGTCGGCACCAGGATAAAGGCGAGGACAAGCAACACGACGAGGGTAATTTCCACCGGCGAGGTTCTAAATCCTTCACTGAGCTCTAAAAACATCGCTCCACCTCTGTATATCTAGGGTATGCACACCGACAGAGGGTCGTCCACTCAACGCTATACGTCGACGTCCGATGAGCAGTAGCTTTAGACGGAGGTTGGCCCCAATTCATGAGCGACACTGAGCAGACGGATCAGGTCCGCAACTACTATGACAGAAACACTCGTCGCTTTCTCGCCCACGGCGAGGGAGGAAAGGAACTCGCCATTCGCCGGTCGGTCTGGGCGCCGGGAGTAGAGGGCCGGGAAGAGGCGATGCAGTACGTCAACCGGCGGATACTAGCGGAGATGGAGGAAATCGGAGCCCAGGGCGCCGTTGATCTCGGCTGCGGCGTCGGTGGAAGCATTCTCTACCTCGCCTCGCGAAGACCCGGAAGATACACCGGTGTCACTCTTAGCCCCGTACAAGCGCAGCTCGGTCGGCGCGTTATAGAAGGAACTCCGGGAACGACAATCCGGGCGGGAGACTTCTCGGAGCGAAGTTTCTGGAGTAGCCTCGATCATCCCGTTGATCTCGCCTTTGCGGTGGAATCGATGGTCCACGTCCCCGAGATAGGAGGGCTGCTCGAAGCGGCCCGGGAAACCATGGTACCGGGAAGCCGCATCGTGATTATGGATGACTTTCTTGCTGAGAGGGAGCCTGCGTCAAAGAGGCAGCGGCGCTGGCTCCGGGAGTTTAGAGAGGGGTGGCGGGCCCCGGGGCTCCGGCGAGTCTCCGATCTGGAGAGGATCGCAGGAAGCCGGGGCTTCCGTATTCTCCGAGCGGAGGACTTCACCCCTTTTCTCGAGCTCGACAGGCCTCGAGACTTGGCGGCGCGACTCTTTATCATGCTCTTTCGATGGTGGCCCGGAAGAGGAGCGTGGTTTTCGAACCTATACGGAGGAAATGCTCTCCAACTATGCCTCAAATACGGCGTGATTCGGTACCGCTACCTGGTGCTCGAGCGGAGCTGACGAGCGTAGACATCCCCCGAGGGCTCCCCCGGACGCATCTCCTGTAACCGTGTACGTATCTCCTCGGCGCTACACCAGGCAGCGAGCTCTAAGCGCATCCGCTCGGTCAGAGAGTAGTTGAACTCGTACTCCCCGAGCGCCTCGAGGCGGCGGATGCATGCGAGAGCCCCATCGAGAGCGGCGGGAAGAAATTCGAATGAGAGAGCCGGGACCGCCACGGAAAGCCCCTGCAACACCTGGGGTTCAAATCCCTCCACATCAACCTTGACAAAATCCGGCGTTCCGAACCGCTCAATGAGCTCATCGAGCGTGGTGACCCGGACCTTCTCTGTGCGATCCCAGCGAATCTCCTGCTCCGGGTAGTGCTCCTGGATCTGGGAGATCCAGTGGGGTGAGAGGGTGCTCATGGTGGGATTCTCAGGAGCCACGTACAAGTCTGCTTCCCCGGGAGCCTCACCGACCGCCACCGGCAAAATTTCCACCGACCGGTCATCGCCGTAGAGCCGATTGAGGACGGTCTCGCAACTCTTCTGGGGCTCCAGAGCGATCACCCGAGCGTCGAGACTTCGAAAGGCACGCACGCGGTTTCCCAGGTGGGCGCCCACGTCAAAGACCAGCGACCCTGGACGTAGAAAGCTCCCATAGAACCGGCGGAGGCGCAGGAGCCGAAAAGGGATGCCGTAATAGATGAGAAAGGAAGAAAGAAGCCCCTTGAGACCGCGAGTGTCAATTCCCGGGCGGATACCCCGGGCGGGCTTTGGCCCTCCCTCGGTTACCCAGAGCAACAGGAGGCTCAGTAGTGCGAGAAGGCCAGTCTCTCCTCTCCGCGGATTCAGAGGCAGAAGAAGGGATAGAAAAAGCAGTATGGAGATGAGCCGAAAGAGCCCTGCGGGCTGCGAAGCACTCTGTTCCTTCCGAAAGACGGGAAAGGCAAAGGCAATCGTAGCCGCCACGGGAAAGAACTCGCTCAGATCGTAGTACGCTACCGCCGCCACGGAGAGCGCAACCGGGGCAAAGCGCTCCAGGAGTTCCTCGACGCTCGCGGCAAACCCCTCCGCTCCCTGCGCCCTGGCGCGAGTCACAGTCGCCCCTCCGGCGAGGGCGGCGGCCAGCAAGCCGTAAACAACCCAGTAGGCATTCGTTCCAAGCTCTACGCCGAGAACCGGGGCAACGAGAAAGAGCGCCATGCTCGCGAGCTGCACCGTTGGAAGAATCCACCCGCGGCCTCTGAGCCGAGATCCTCCCTCGAGCAGGAGGTTGCCAAAGAGCAGCGGCATCCCCAGGCCGTACAAGATGAGCACCGGGATGTCGGGCCCCAGGGCAAAGAGGACCGGAAGGAGGAGAAGAAGGTATATCGAGGCGAGTATGCTCCACATCAGTCTACCATGCTCAAACTAATACGATTTCGCTTCGTGTCAACCTCAACAACCGTCACCATAACCTGCTGTTGTACCCGGACTACCTTTCTCGGGTCGCTCACAAACTCCTGGGCGAGCTTGCTTATGTGTACCAGGCCATCTCGGTGGACTCCGACGTCCACGAAGGCGCCAAAGTTGGTCACGTTGGTTACGATTCCCGGGAGGCGCATCCCCGGTTTCAGGTCCTCAACCTTCTCTACGGATTCATCGAAGGAGAACTCCTCGTAGGGAGGTCGGGGATCTCTCCCCGGGCGCTTTAGCTCTCCGAAAATGTCCCGAAGGGTCGGCATACCGACGTCCTCGTTCTTATACCGTTCCGCCTCGATACGATCGACTAGCAGCTCGTTCTCCATGAGCTCTTTCACTGAAACCCCGAGGTCCCGGGCCATACGTTCCACCAGCGTGTAGCGCTCCGGATGGACAGCGGAAGCGTCCAGGGGGTTCTCGGCTCCACGGATGCGCAGAAAGCCCGCAGACTGCTCGAAGCTCCGCTCCCCTACCCCGGGAACTTTCAACAGTTCCTGCCTGCTGCGAAAGGGACCGTCCGAGTCTCTTCGGCGGACGATCTCCCGGGCGCTCTTGGCCGTGAGGCCCGCAACGAACCTGAGCAGGTGAGGGCTGGCCGTATTGAGCTCCACTCCCACCCTGTTTACGCAGGACACCACGGTCTGTTCCAGGCGATCCTTCAACAGCTCCGGAGGAATATCGTGCTGATACTGCCCCACTCCGATAGAGCGAGGATCGACTTTCACTAGCTCCGCCAAGGGATCCATGAGTCGTCGACCAATCGAGACAGCCCCCCGGACGGTCACATCCTGCTCAGGAAACTCTTCCCGGGCGACCTCTGAGGCTGAGTAGACCGAAGCCCCGGCCTCGTTGACCATGATCACCGGGAGGTCCGAGAGCCCCTGGGCACTCTTGAGAAAACGCTCGGTTTCCCGCCCACCAGTGCCGTTACCGACGGCAATCAGTTCCGCCCCGTGCCGATCCCGCAAGCCGAGGAGTACCCTTGTCGCCTCCGTCTCCTTCTGATGCGGCTCCAGGGGGTAGATCGCTGTCTGCTCCAGCAGGCGCCCCTGGGCGTCCAGAGCCACAACTTTACAGCCTGTGCGAAAGCCCGGGTCGATGGCCAGAAGAGGGCGAGCCCCGAGGGGAGGAGCGAGGAGAAGCTCCCGAAGATTCTCGGCAAAGACCGCCGCGGCGGTCTCATCCGCCCGTTCCTTGAGCTCTCGTTTCTGCTCACTCTCAAGAGAGGGTGCAAGAAGGCGCTTGTAGGCGTCCTCTGATGCGAGAGTGAGTTGTCGTGCCCGTTCACCAGAGCCTCGAAGATACCGTTTCTTGATTAGACCAAGTGCCCGCTCCTCCGGGGGCAAGAGGTGAACCGTCAGGGCGCCCTCCTGCTCACCTCTAAGAAGAGCGAGTATTCGATGGGAGGGAGCACGCTTTGCGAGCTCAGACCACTCCGTGTAGTCCGAAAAATGGCCCTCCGGATCCGGGTCTTTCCCCTTCTTACGGGGAGCACTCTTGGAGGACAGAGTTCCGGAGTTCTCGAAGAGGGCACGCAGGGCGCGCCGGATCTCCGAATCCTCCTGAATCCGCTCGGCCACGATGTCTCTCACCCCGGCGAGCACATCCTCGCGACTCGCGAGCTCCTCCCGACTTCCAACAAGAGCCCCCGCCTCCCGAAGAATGTCAATTCGGTCGTCTTCGAGGAGCTTCTCAGCCAAGGGCTCGAGGCCGAGCTCCTTCGCCTTCGTGGCACGGGTCCGCCGCTTCGGCCGGTAGGGTAGATAGAGATCCTCCAGCTCCGTGAGATTCCCGGCGAGGTCGATCTGCTCCTTTAGCTCTTTAGTGAGCAGTTCTCGCTCCGCCAGAGAGGCGAGAATCGCCTCCCGCCGCTTATCGAGGGCCCGTATCGATTCCAGTCGCTCCTTGGCGGCAAGAATGGTGACCTCGTCCATCTCGCCGGTTTGCTCCTTGCGATACCGGGCGATAAAGGGAACCGTGGCCCCCTCATCGAGAAGCGAGATAAGACCCGAGACGTGGTGCTCCGAGAGGTTCAACTCCCGGGCTAGGCGGCTGACGTGGGGTGCGCTCATACTGGCTGCCTATCTTCCGACGAAGCGGTGGCGCCGTCAAGTCATAGATTTGACGCTACTCTTCGGGGAGGTTACAAATTGAAGTAGATGTGGCCACAACGGTTCGAACGATTCTTTCGCTCCCTCGGCAAGCGCCCTCTTCCGGGAAGCACCGGGGTAACCCTCGAGGCGTTTCACCAACTCTTTCGGCGCAGCCTGCGGGAGGGCCAGGTACGAACCCGCTCTTCGGCGATCGCCTTTCAGGTGCTCCTGGCGGCCCCGCCGGCGCTCTACTTTCTTTTCACGCTCCTGCCCTATATCCCGGTGCAAGACTTGGAGCAAGAGTTCGTGATGCTCCTCGGGAGGATGATTCCTGAGCTCACATTCCAGGCTATCGAGCCCTTTGTGCGATCTCTTTTTGAAGGTCGCGGGGCCGCGCCGTTTATCGGACTGGTAATCTCGCTTTTTATAGCTTCAAACGGCGTCGACAACATCATAGACGCCTTTCACGCCACCGCGCAGGAGGTAGAGAGCCGCCCCTTTCTGAGAAGACGCCTTGTCTCCCTGCTCCTGGTTCTCGCGCTGGCCCTACTCACGGCAACAGCGATTCTTCTGGTCGTTTTCGGCCGCCTCTTCTCTCGCCGTCTCGCCTCCGCGGTGACCGGCTCCAGTGCCCTTCCGCCTATCGCGGTGGAGGCTGGCACCTGGCTGGTTGTGGTGCTCCTCGTCTACTTTGCGGTCTCCCTGCTCTACTACTACGCTCCGGCGGAGCATCCTCGCTGGCGAGCAGTCTCGGTAGGATCCATTGTCACAACGGTCTTCGTGCTTGTCGCCTCTTGGGGTTTTTCACTCTTCCTGCGCTACCTCGCGCAGCTCAATCGGCTCTTTGGCTCCCTGGGAACCCTGATGGCGCTGATGATCTGGTTGAAACTGGTTGCGCTGGCGATTCTTGTAGGATTTGAGCTCAACGTGAGCGTGGAAAAAGCCGGGACATCACCATCCCCTAGCCAAGAGTCTCCAGGACCACCCCCGCCTGGGTCTTGAGATCTTCGATCTCCCGTATCCAGAACTGTTTGGTTCCCCAGTCCGGAAACTCCTGCTGAAACCAGTGGTCCCGGCGCTGCCGCGCCTGCCAAGCTAGAAAATGCACCATTCTCATGAAGCGCAAAGGCTCGATGAGTCTGAGAGACTCCCGGGGAAACTCAGCGAACTCTTCATAGCCGTCAAGAAGCATGGTGAGCTCCCGGCCACACTCTTCTGCATACCCTGGAAGCAGGAGCCAGAGATCCTGCACTGCCGGCCCCACCATCATGTCATCGAAGTCGATCATGAGAAGTCCCTCTCCGGGACGATCGAGGAGGTTTCCCCGATGGCAGTCTCCGTGAATCCGGTGCATGGGAACGTCCTCGAAAAGCGGACGCAACAGCGGGAGAATCTCGTCGGCCAGTTGCTGGAACTCTTCGGAGAGTTCGGGATGAATGAGCCGCTCCGCTAACAACTCCGCCACGAAGGGAGCGGTCCAGGAGTCAGGAGTGCACCGGGGACGGTTCGGAGCCTCCTCCCGGCGACCCACCGCATGGATCCGACCGACAATACTGCCGAGACGATACCACGCCTCATCCGTCTCAGCGTCAAAGCTCCGACCTCCACGCTTCGGATAGAGGGCGAAGGGATACACCGCCTCTTCATCTCCCTGGGAGATCTCCACTTCCGAAAGGCTCTCGCCCTCCAGATCACCGAGGGGAGCCACCACCGGGATCTCCACCTTAGCGCACTGCAGCACAAAGGCGTGCTCCTCCACAATGGCATCCCAGCTCCAACGGCCGGGGCGGTAGAACTTTGCCACGTACTCCTCGCCCTCCTCGGTTCTGAAGCCGTAGACCCGGTTTATGTAGCTGCGGTAGGTCATCACCCGGCCGTCCAGTCGAAGCCCGTAGGCTCCTTCCACGGCGTCCAGGGCGGCTTCGGGGGTGAGTAGGTCGAAAGTGGCGAGTTCCTGCTCCATGGGGCGGTAGTATGGCGTTCTCTCGCCCTTTCAACAACCGTCTGAAGCTTCTTGCGCCGGCGCCGGGGCTGGTATAGAGTCATCCCGTAAGCCTATGGAACAGCTACTCGACACCTATAGAGAGAAGTATGAAACCTCCGCCCGGGAAGTGGTTCGCTCGCCTTTACGCATCTGTCCTTTGGGTGCCCACGTGGACCATCAGGAGGGAGTCGTCACCGGTCTCGCCCTGGACGAGAGCGTGAACCTCGCCTTTGGTGCGAACGACCACGGATACGTCCGGGTTCAGAGCATCGACTTTCCTGACGAGGAGTACTTCCACCTCGACCAGGTTCCACCGATGATCCCCACCTACTGGGGTAACTACCTCCGCGGGGCGGTACTCTCCTTACAGAATCGTTTCAAGCTTCGCCGGGGAATCAACGGCGTCGTGCAAGGGCGTCTGCCAATCGGTGGTTTGAGCTCCTCAGCGGCGGTAACCACCGCCTATCTCATGGCGCTCGCCCAGGTAAACGACTTGGAGATTCCACCGAAAGAGCTCATTCAGTTCAGCCACTGGGTGGAGCGGGAGTTCATCGGCCTGAATAACGGGATTCTCGATCAGTCAGCGAACATCCTTAGCCGGGAAGGATATCTCATGCACATGGATACCCACACCGGCGATTCTCAGCTCGTTCCCCGATCGAATCGGATGAAGCCCTTCGAAGTCGTCATCGTCTACTCTGGTATTTCCACCTCCCTGATCAAGACCGACTACAACAACCGGGTAGATGAGTGCAAGGTTGCGGCTTGGTTGCTCCAGGAACTCGGAGGGCTCACGGTTTCTCCCTTCCATGATGTGGTGCTCAGGGATATTCCCGTCGAGGTCTATCGGGAGCATCGGGAGGCGCTACCTGGTCGATTCCGCCGGCGGGCGGACCATTTTTTCTCCGAGGTCCAGCGAGTGGAGGAAGGAGTGGATGCCTGGAAGAAGGGAGATCTCGAGGCCTTCGGGACGCAGATGTTCGCCTCCGGCGAGAGCTCTATTCACAACTACGAGAGCGGCTGTCCCGAGCTCATCACCATTTATGAGACCCTGAGAGACACCACCGGAGTCTACGGCGCCCGCTTCAGCGGAGCCGGATACCGAGGAGCGTGCATCGGACTCATCGACCCGGAACGGAGGGAGGAGGTGGCAGACGCGATTCACAACACCTATCCTCTGAGGCATCCTGAGTTCCGGGAGAAATATCGAGTCTTCTTCGGCCGTACCGACGACGGTGCCAGGGTGGTGCCAGCCTGATTTATGGAGTGCATTATCCTCGCCGCGGGCTACGCCACCCGTCTCTACCCCTTAACGGAGAACTTCCCAAAGCCTCTCCTTCCTGTGGCCGGCCGCTCTATCCTGGACCGTCTGGTGGACAAAGCCCTCGCCGTGGAGGAGCTCGAAGGGATCACTGTCGTCACCAACGCCCGGTTCTTCGACCACTTCGACCAGTGGCGCTCCGGCCGACCGGAGGAGTCCCGGATTGCCCTGGTGGACGACGGTTCTCGTGCAAATGAGAACCGAATCGGCGCTCTGCGAGATCTGGCTCTTGCGGTGGAAGCCGCTCAACCTGACGGTCCCGCTATCGTCCTTGCCGGGGACAACCTCTTTGATTTTGAGCTCACCGATTTCGTCGATTTCTTTCGTAGCCGAGAAACCGACTGCATTACGACCCACCGACTAGACGAGAAGGCGCGCCTTCAACGCACCGGGGTGGTCGAGGTGGATGATAGGTGGCGGGTACAGAGCTTTCAGGAGAAGCCCGAGAACCCGAGAACTCACTGGGCAGTGCCACCCTTCTACCTCTACAAGCGGGAGACCCTCTTGGAGGATCTGCCGGACTTCCTCGCTGAAGGAGGGGAAGCGGACGCCCCGGGAAGTTTCATACCCTGGCTTCTAAGACACAAACCGGTCCACGCCTTTCCCTTCCAGGGCGAGCGGTACGACATCGGCAACCTCGAGAGTTACTCCGCTGTGCGCCGTGCCTTTGGGGAGGAACTGGAGTAGCTACTTTCGTCTGTAAACGTGCGTCGCCTGCCCTTCAAACATCTCCGCCGCTTCCATAATCGTCTCTGAGAGGGTGGGATGGGGATGAACGGTGAGGGCGAGATCTTCCGCCAGGGCTCCCATTTCGATCGCAAGAACCCCTTCCGGGATGAGTTCTCCGGCGTCCTTTCCGACGATGCCAACGCCCAGGACTCTCCCTGACTTCTTGTCGATAATGAGCTTTGTCTTTCCCACACCAGTGCCCATGGCCAGGGCCCGGCCCGAAGCGGCCCAGGGAAAACTGGTCACCTCGACGTCGAGCCCCTGCTCCTTCGCCTGCTCTTCGGTGACACCGGCCCAGGCGATTTCAGGGTCCGTGTATTCGACGGAGGGTATCGTGGCGGGGTCGTAGGCGCTCTTCTTGCCCGCTATGACCTCCGCGGCGACCTTGCCTTCCAGGGTCGCCTTGTGAGCAAGGAGCGGTGCCCCTGCAACATCACCAATGGCGTATATGTGCGCCTTCGAGGTGCGACGCTGCTCGTCCACGGCAACAAAGCCCCGGTCGGTAGTATCGACCCCCGCGGCCTCCAGACCGAGATTCTCGGTGTTGGGCCTGTGCCCTACGGTAAGGAGTACTTTTGAGTAGGTTTCGGTCTTGTTCGTTCCCTTCTCTCCCTCCGCGCTTTTCATGGTGACCTCGAGGCCGTTCTTTGCCTCTTTCATGTCTTCCACCACAGTGCTGGTGAGAATCTCCTGAAAGACCTCTTTGCTATTCTCCTTTTCGAAGACCTGCACCAGGTCCCGGTCGGCCCCGGGCATTATGCCGGGCATCATTTCCACCACGGTTACCTTTGCCCCTAGCTTCCCGAAGACTGAACCGAGCTCGAGGCCGATATAGCCGCCCCCGACGACCAGCAGAGACTCCGGGATTTCTTCCAAGTCAAGAGCACTCCTGGCGTAGAGGATACGATCCGACTCGATATCCACGTTGGGGAGGGATATCGGAGTTGCCCCGGTTGCAATGATCGCGTTCTCGAAGGATATCTGCTCCTTACCGCCGTCATTCAGTGTGACCGATAGTTCCTTCTCCGAGCTGAACCGAGCGTAGCCGTGGACGTGCTCAATTTTACGCTGCTTTGTGAGCTGAGCGAGCCCGCCGGTGAGCTTCTTGATCACGCTATCCTTGAAAGAGCGAAGCTGATCTATATCCACTTCCGGCTCAGAGTAGGTGAGTCCCCACTCCTTCGCCTTTCTCGCTTCGTCCTTAACTTTTACGACGTGAAGCAACGCCTTGGTAGGTATGCATCCCCAGTGCAGACAGACGCCTCCGGGATTCTTGAGAGGATCCACCAGGATCACCTTCTGTCCCAGATCCGCCGCTTTGAAGGCCGCGGCGTATCCACCGGGTCCGCCGCCGATCACCACTGTCTCGGTTTGTTTACTCATCGTCGTCTCCTTCGAGCTCCATGAAGAGCGGCTGTTCCAGGGACTCACAGACCCACCGGAGAAACCGGGCGCCATCGGCACCGTCGATGACCCGATGATCATAGGAAAGCGAAAGCGGAAGAATTAGTCGCGGCAGGAACTCTCCGTCCCCCCAGACTGGCTTCGTCTCTGCTCGGGCGACGCCCATGATCGCTACCTGCGGCGGAAAGACTACGGGCGTAAAGCCGGTGCCCCCGATACCGCCGAGGTTGGAAATGGTAAAGGTTCCCCCTTCCATTTCGTCTGGCTTGATTTTCTTCTCCCGAGCACGCTGGGCGAGATCGCCGAGCTCCCCGGAGAGGGTCATGATCGACTTCTTGTCCACCTCCCGGACCACCGGAACCAGAAGCCCCCGGTCCGTATCGGCGGCTACGGAGATGTTGATGAAATCCTTGTAGACGATCTCTCCTGCCTGGGCGTCGAGACTTGCATTGAATCGGGGGAACTTCTTGAGAGCCCGGGCAACAATCTTCATGAGAATCGAGGTTACCGTGAGCTTGACCCCCTGCTTCTCCGCTTTCTTGGAGAAACGTTTTCTAAACTCCTCCAGGGCGGTGACATCTGCCTCGTCGAACTGCGTTACGTGGGGGATGGTCTGCCAGGCGCTCTGGGTGTTCTCCCCGGTGATCCTTCGGACGTTGCTCAGCTTCTCCCGGTGAGTCTCTCCCCACTTCGAGAAGTCCGGCAGAGCGAAGGCACTGGACATGCCGCCGCCGGTCTGAGCCCCAGACGCGGCCTTCGCGGCGCCACCGCCGGCGGCGCCCCTACTCTCCCGAGAGTGACGTTTGACGTCATCCGCAGTCACCCGGCCGCCGGGACCGGTGCCGGAAACCTCCGTAATGTCGACGCCGATCTCCCGGGCAAGACGTCTGGTGGAGGGCGAGGCGGGGACCTTGCCCCCGGCGCTCTTGGGGATCTCCGGACCCGCCGGAGCGGGGCGCTCCTTTTCCTCCGGCTCCGCAGTGCTCTCCGCGGCTGCGGTTTCCACTCCTCGGGCGGCAGCCTCTTTGCCGGCTGTCTCCGCCTGAGACGGTTTTTCACGCTCTTCTTCCGGGGGCTCTTCAGGAGGCTCTTCTTCAGGAGCTTCCTCTTCCGATGCTCCTTCCTTCGGCGCTTCCGCCTCGGCACCACCGCCCTCTGTCTCGATCTTGGCGATCACCGCGCCCACTTTGACGTCGTCCCCTTCGGAGACGAGGATCTCCTTGACTGTTCCCGCCGCCGTCGAAGGAACCTCCACAGAGGCCTTGTCGGTCTCGATTTCCAGAAGGGGCTGATCTTCCGATACTGTGTCCCCCTGAGAGACGAGAACGGTTATGACGTTTCCCGACTCAACGTTTTCCGAAATTTCTGGAAGTGTTACTTCTTGAATCATGGTTTTAGAGCCTCCTTAGAGCGCCATGGGGTCGGGCCGGTCGGCGCTGATATCGAGCTTCTTCTGCGCCTCGGTGACGGTCTTTTTGTCCACTTCTCCTTCCTGATAGAGCGTGTGGAGCGCCGCCAGGGCAATGTGCTGGGCGTTAACCTCGAAGTAGTCCCGAAGGGCGCCCCGGTTGTCCGAACGACCATAGCCGTCGGTGCCGAGGACACTCATCGGCAGAGGAACCCACTGACTCACCGATAGCGGAAGCGCCTTCATGTAGTCAGAGGCCGCGACAACGACGCCTTCTTCCTTTTCCATCATCTGAGTCACGTAGGGAGTCTTGGGCTTCTTGCCCGGATTGAGCCTATTCCACCGGTCCGTTTCCGTTGCGTCCTGATAGAGCTGCTTGTAGCCGGGGGCACTCCAGACGTCGGCGGGTATGTCGAACTGTTCTTCGAGGATCGCCGCTGCTTCTATCGCCTCGTTGAGAATCGCACCGCTTCCCCAGAGATGCGCCTTTGCCTTCTTCTTGCCCTTCTGGAACCGGTAGAGACCCTTGAGGATCCCTTCTTCCACTCCTTCCGGCATAGCCGGCTGCTGGTAGGTGTCATTCATGACCGTGACGTAGTAGATCAGGTCTTCCTGCTCAACGAACATGCGTCGGAAGCCCTCCTTGAGGACCACGGCAACCTCGTAGGCGAAAGCCGGGTCGTAGGCTCGCAGGCTCGGCACGGAGAGAGCAAGAATGTGACTGTGCCCGTCGGCGTGCTGTAGTCCTTCGCCCGGAAGACTGGTGCGACCGGAGGTGCCGCCCACCATGAAGCCCCGGGCTCGGGCGTCGCCGGCGGCCCAGACAAAATCCCCTACCCTCTGAAATCCGAACATGGAGTAGTAGATGAAGAAGGGAATCATCGTCGTGCCGTAGGTGGAATAGGAGGTTCCCGCGGCGATAAAGGAGGACATACAGCCGGCCTCGGTTATTCCCTCTTCGAGAATGGCGCCATTGGTCGCCTCCTTGTAGTAGAGGAGGCTCTCCTTGTCCACAGGCTCGTACTTCTGGCCGACGTGGGAATAGATCCCCACCTGTCGAAAGAGCGCTTCCATGCCGAAGGTTCGAGACTCGTCGGGGACAATCGGAACCATCCGATCACCAACGTTCTTGTCCTTCAGCAGGTTCCCGAGCATTTGAACGATCGCCATGGTGGTGGCAACCTCTCTGTCTCCGGAGCCTTTGTAGAACTCGCTGAAAATCTTCTCCTCAGGCTCCTCGAGCGCCTCACCCTGGTTGCTTCGATGGGGAAGATAGCCGCCGAGCTCCTCCCGCCGGGCGTGGAGGTACTTGTATTCCTCACTATCTTCAGGAAAAGAGTAGAAGGGCGCCCCCTTGAGCTCCTCATCGGAGATGGGTATACCGAAGCGGCTCCGAAAATGGCGCAGCTCCTCCTCATTGAGCTTCTTCTGGGAGTGGGTGACGTTTCTTCCCTCTCCCGCCTCCCCGAGGCCGTACCCTTTGATTGTCTGAGCAAGAATAACCGTCGGTTTCTCGGCGTTGTTCGCCGCCTCGTAGTAGGCGTTGTACACCTTAACCGGATCGTGACCACCCCGGCGCATCCGCTGGAGCTGCTCGTCGGAGTAGTTTTCCACCATCTTGAGCAGCCGCTCATCGGTACCGAAGAAGTCTTTCCGGATGTAATCTCCGGGAGAGACCGAGTACTTCTGGAATTGTCCATCAACGAGCTCCGCCATTCGACGAACCAGAAGCCCTTCCTCATCCTTTGCCAGGAGGGGATCCCAGTCGGAGCCCCAGATCACCTTGATTACGTTCCAACCGGCCCCACGAAATGCCGCTTCGAGCTCCTGGATCACTTTATTGTTTCCTCGCACAGGTCCGTCGAGGCGCTGGAGGTTGCAATTGACCACAAATATGAGGTTGTTTAACTCCTCCCGGGCGGCGACGGTGAGGGCTCCCATGGATTCGGGCTCGTCGAACTCGCCGTCCCCGAGAAACGCCCAGACCTTCTGGCTCGTCGGCTTCCGGAGCCCCTTGTCCTCGAGGTATCGCATAAATCGCGCCTGATAGATCGCCTGCATCGGTCCGAGGCCCATGGATACCGTGGGGAACTGCCAGTACTCCGGCATCGGCCGCGGGTGCGGATAGGAGGCGAGTCCCCCGTCGGGCCTCA
Organism: uncultured Spirochaetaceae bacterium; assembly: GCA_964478055.1. GTDB lineage: Bacteria > Spirochaetota > Spirochaetia > DSM-27196 > Alkalispirochaetaceae > CAYZHV01. Next base: position 18,075 of record CAYZHV010000030.1, read on the forward strand.
GCTCCTGCCGAAAGTTCTCGATATCTCGCTGGGACAAGCGCCCTTCGATAAAAGAACGAGAGTACATCCCCGGAGAAGCGTGTCCCTGGAAGTAGACGACATCCGGCCCCTCCTCGTGGTTCGGCCCCTTGAAGAAGTGGTTGAAGCCAACCTCGTAGAGAGTCGCCGCGGAGGCGTAGGTCGAAATATGACCGCCTATACCACTGGAACCACGGTTCGCCCGGACTACCATCGCCATGGCGTTCCAACGAACCACGCTCTTGATTCGCCGCTCGAGCTCCCGACTACCCGGGAAGGGACGCTCCTTATCCGCGGGAATCGTGTTGGTGTACGGCGTGTTCCCGGGACAAGAAAAGCCGACGCCGTGTTGTTGGGCTTTGATCTGTAGGAGCGAGAGAATTTCATGAACTCGCTCCGGTGGCTCGTTATCTATTACGTACTGGAGGGAATCGCTCCACTCCTGATTCTCCAACTCATACACTTCTTTTTGATCATTCTTCTGATCACTCACGGAATTCCTCCTTACTCCGACTCCGCTCGCATAGACTCTTCAAGGATTCAGAGAAGAGCAGACGAGAGCCCGGGCAGACTCCTCAGGCCGATGAAATCTGCCGGGATGCTACTCCGAACATACTTATCCGCTCTCTCGATCGCCAAATCAGCGGTTGTTCAACCGCTTTCGCAGCAGTATGAGTCCGATGGCGTCGTAAAGGGAGTGAGAGATGATCGGAGCGAGGAGGGAGCCCGACAGGTGGTAGAGGAGACCGAGAAAGCCGCCGAGAATGGCGGCGTAGATGGCGTAGAAGGGAGTCACTGAGTGGAGGAGACCAAAGATCGCCGCCCCGAGGAGGATACCTGGGGTGAGACCGAAGAGCTGAACGAGCCCATCCTGCAGAAAGCCCCGAAAGAGAAGCTCCTCTCCCACCCCCGCTGCGAAACCCAGGAGTAACGCGGCCAAGGGCGTCAGCTCAGAAGCAACGGGAGCGAGAAGCCGGAAGAGAAGCCGGCGGATGCGAACGATCGGCGGAATCTCGAGCCGGAGGAAGAGAAAGAAGAGAAGAAGCAGTGGAACCGTCGCAGCAACGCCAGCGCCTATTGCGGCTCCTTGAAACCGGAGTCTCTCAGCAGGAAAGACACCGATTATCGCCCCGAGGATGAAAGCAAGAACGCCCAGGGAGAGCTCGAAGGCTCCGGCCAGGGCGAGTAACCGCCCAGGGCGCTGCATTAACGAGTAGCCTCGTTGAAGGGGTAGAGCTCACAAAGAAAGGATTTTGTCTCTCCCGGCTCTCCGACCAGGACCCGGGGGCCCCGACGGCCTGGCTCGAATCCGAGGAGCAGAGGGTAAGCGCTACCGGTTATCTCCTCGGTCAGCTCGTGACCAGTGCTGCTATTCACGAGCAGATACTCCGATTCTCGTCGGCCCTCCTGAGCACCCCTCGCCACCGCGGTAAGAATGACCCATTCCGCTTCCGGCGACGTCGCCGCCAACTCCATGACGAGCTCATCGTTCCGGTAGACCACAGGCTCATAGCCAGCTTCCGTGGAGGAAATGAGAGCGCTTCCGTCCTCGCTTACGGAGACCGCTGCAACTGGACCGTAGTCAGGCCAGAGCTCAGCGATACACGTGTCCGCCCACCGATCGCCGTGGTAGACAGACTCGATTTCAATACGGAGAACGTACTGCCAGTCCATCGGAATGGGCGCCTCCGGCCCCAGACCCATCTCCCGAGCCTGTGGAAAACGCATCTCCCTGACCTCCTCGCTCTCCAGGAATGAGGCCATACCTTCCTCTAGGCGATCCCAGTTGAAGGGCAGTTCCGCTCGCTGCGCCGTTCGCCGATCCTCCAAGGGTATGCGTGCTGTTGGGACAAGTGCCTTACCGTCATAGACGGTCGCGTACTCCGTTGCGAAGCCCTCGAGGTTCAGTGCGCCAATCAGCGTCAGTCGCAGAAAGCGAGGGCGATTATTCGCCTCGAAAAGCCGATCGTTCCGGGCGAAACCGCTTCGAAAACCGAGGGCAACGGTGCCAGGCTCCACTGCAACATAGATCGCCTCACCCAGGCCGTCTCCGGGAACCCCTTCGGACCACGCCGTCCCGGGGTCTCGATCGAAAAGACGCTCCGGTCCGTACTGGCCCCAGGCACCAGGCCCCGGATCCTCGAGCTCCGACGTTGCGCCGTAGAGCACTCCGGATGAGTGGCGCCTCAGCTCCAGACGGAGCCAGTCGCCCTCCTGCGCGCCAGCCAAGGGTATCGCAAAAAGGATCGTGAAGAGGAGTATTGCCGCCGCATTGGCTCGTCTGCGTCGTTTCATAGTACCAATCTACTACATAACCGGCTTTCGCAGCGTCAGGAGCGCGATGACCATTCCGAGGAGGGCGAGACCAATCACCGGAATGAACGTGTAGAGGTAGCTCCCAAAGAGCTCATTGATTTGCCCGGAAAGCAGGGTTCCGAGAACCGCCCCCACGCCGTAGGCCGTGTACATGACTCCGTAGTTTGCCGGGTAATGCTTCGGGCCGAAGAGAATGGTCGTGCCCGCCGGAGCGATGGCAAGCCACCCCCCCAGGAGCATCCAAAACATGGCGAAGGAGATCGAAAAGAGAAGCACCGAATCGCCCCCGCCAAGGAGCAGGAGTCCCGAAGCGAGGATGATCGCTCCAAAGGCGATGAAAACCGCCGTGACCACACCAAGGCGATCAGTTACATAGCCGAACAGAGGCCGGCCGACGCCGTTGCAGATCGCGAAAACTGACACGCTCAAGGCCGCCTGACCCGCGGTGAGGCCAACGGTCTGTTGGGCGAAGGAGCCTGTTATGCCAATGGCTGTCAGGCCAACCAGAGTACCGATAACGTACGTGGTCCAGAGGCCGTAGAATTGTCGACTCGAAAGCATCGCCCGAGTATCCCGATCCACCGCCGCGGTGGCAGCGCCTGCGGGGGGAGCCGGAATCGACGCCTCCTCGGACTCATCGGGATAGCGCATCACCATGGAAAGCACGAGGAGAAAGAGAAAAAGCGCCGTCCCCATTACCCGAAAAGCCGGCAGGACGGAGACTGCGGCGATCACCGCAGCCGCCAGGGGGGCGGTGATTAGCGGCGAGAGCCCGAAGCCCATAAGGGTCAGGCCCAGGGCGATGCCGCGACGGTCTGCAAACCATCGCCCCGCCACAGCGAGAGGAACGCCGTAGGCGAGGCCGACACCGATCCCGCCGAGACCACCGTAGGCTACTGCCAAGATCGCGATGGAGCCACTGTAGCCGGCCAGGAGCCAGCCCGTTCCGACGAGGGCGCTTCCGGCAACGGCCGTGAACCGGGGGCCTACCTTGCGAATGAGGGCGCCCCCGAGAGGCATTGACAGGGCGAAAAAGAGGAGAAAGAGCATGTACGGAAGCCCGCTCTCCGTCGGCGACGCCCCGAAACTCTCCTCCAGAGGAGTCCGGAAAATACTCCAGGAGTAAATCGTACCGAGGGCAAGATTCATCAAGAATCCCACAACGATAAACCGGCTGCGGCCGCGTACTCTTGTTGCCTCAGTCACCAGGTCGCCTCCACCTCTTGATACTCCGGATGACGGTCGATGAAGTCCGCCACGAAGGGACAGGTTGGCTTAACCTTGTAGCCGTTCTTTCGGGCGTACTCCATCGCTTCCCGGACAAGTCGTCCTCCAAGCCCCCCGCCCCTGAATTCCGGCGGCACGTAGGTGTGATCGTACTCGAGAGTGGCGTCATTCAGCTTTCTGTAGGTCAGCTCCGCCTCGATTCCTTCCCGGAGCGCCACAAAACGGGATTCTTCCGGTCGGTGTTCAATACTCATAGCGGTACGAACATAAACCGCCCACCGCACATACGGCAACAACCCGCGCGGTACACCTGGTGGCCCCCGCCACAATTCGTTCGGCACAAAGTGCGCCGGTAGCATCCGCAGCGTTGAGGACAGTAAGGGAAGGCTGCTATAGTCTGTTGAAGGGAGGAGTGCGCTCGTGGGACTTGATTCCTACATAACCTCGAAACGTTGCCGATTCCTGCGAGGCTCAACGATGCAGGAGGCTTTGGACGAGCTCGTGGAGCTCATTTGCCGCGACAACCCTGAGCTGGATAAGGGGACCGTCCTCGAGCGGGTTCTCCGCCGGGAAGAGGCAGTCACCTCTCTCGTTGCGGAAGGCATCGCCTTTCCTCATGCCATCTTAGAAGGGGACATAGAAACTACCCTGGCCATAGGGGTCTCAAAAGACGGGGTTTCCTGGGAAGGACAACAGGGCACCACGAGGGTCCACGTTGTCGCGCTCCTCATCGGTTCCAGAGCCCACCACCTCGGAGCGCTTGCGGAGCTCGCAACGCGACTACGAAATCGCGAGCTCTACGAGCGCATGGTGAACTCCGGTACGACAGAGGACATCTATGAAGATCTTCTCTACTTCGAGCCCCCCATGGCCGTAACCACTACTCCCCTCGGGCCCGACGTCTCCCGACTCACCTTTGAACACGCAGTTCGACTAGCCGAGGAGCTGCCGAACGCACAGTTGGTGCTGCACGCCGACGCCCTTACAGACGCTAGCTACCTCCAGAAGCTTCTGGGAAATAGCGACACTCTGGTGGTCTCATCCCTATCGAGCTGGGTAAACGAGCCTCCTCTGCCAGAACCGGTAAAGGCGGTGACTATCCCATTTCAAAGTAATCGGCGCTCTACTCACGTTCAATTCGCCCTCCTGTTTCTTCTCTCTCAAGGGTACCTGGAGGAAGCGGAAGTTGTTGTCAATATCTTTGGGGTTCCCGACTCGGGTTACCTCGACTCGATTCGGATAACCGACGTGGCGGGCGAGTTTGACACCCCGGGAGATCTTCACGGTCTACGGCTCCCCGCGGATCTACAGCGTCCGGTGCTGACCCGGGTTCTTCAAATCGCCGGCGACTTGGCTACCGAGGGGCGCGAAGGCAAGGCGGTTGGAGCCCTTTTTGTTGTTGGAGACCATGATTCGGTACGTCAGCACTGTCGACAACTGATCGTCAATCCGTTTCGCGGCTATCCGGAAAGCGAGCGCAATATCCTCGACCCGAGTTTGGAGGAGACGGTAAAAGAGTTCGCCAAGATCGATGGTGCGTTTCTGATAAGAGGAGATGGCGTGATAGCTTCTGCGGGAACGTTTCTCGCGGGTCAACCAAAGGAAGCGGAGCACGATAGCGGCCTTGGTGCGCGCCATGCCGCCGCGCAAGGTATTACAGCCGTCACCGACGCCCTATCGATTGCGGTTTCCGAATCAACTCGGAAGGTGAGCGTTTTCCATCACGGGACTCGGCTCATTCTCACTTGACCTACCCCTCAGCCGGACCAGAGCTTTTCGTCCACCGGCGCAACGACGTTGCAGGTGACAGAGCTTCTGTCTCCCGCCATGTACTCTGCTACCTCCCGTTTCCACGTGTGGTAGTGATCGGTCTCTTTGTGGTCTTTCGTCGCAGCCTCGTCTCGGTACACTTCATAGAGATAGTACCGCCCCGGGGTTTCAGCGTCCTTTAGCACGTCGAACCGCAGCACTCCCGGCTCGTTGAGAGACTCTCGGTGGTTCACCTTGGTGGCCTCTTCAAAGGCCTCTTCACTACCCGGACGCACCTCTACAGTGATGAATCGGACGATCATGTTGCCTCCTTTCCTAATGGTGGTACTCCAGTAGACCGACGTCAAGCGATCACCGATTCTCTACTGTCCACAAGGTAGACCCGAATCAGGCCGTTCCTATATGCTTCCAAAAACAATGACAAGCGATGAGAAGCACTTCGACCTCCCCGTTGAAATCCGGTTTCGAGATCTCGACGCCTACGGCCATGTCAATAACGCCTCCTATTTCACGATCATCGAGACCGCCCGCGTCAAGTTTCTGCAACAGTTCTACCCGCAGGGCCTCGAGTCGGGGCCGCTCTTCCTCGTTGCCCGGGCGAGCTGCGACTTCAAGCGTCCTCTTGGCTTGGTAGAAGGCGTAACTGTCCGCCTCAGAGCTAGTCGCTTCGGAAGAAGCAGCTTCTATCTCACCTACCAGGTCATCTCCGGGGATGGGACGGTCCACGCAGAGGCGGAGACGAGGATGGTCTGCGTAGACCGCGAATCGCACCGCCCCACGTCGGTACCCAGAGACTTTAGCTCCTTGGTGGCGAATCCGGAGTAGCGGGTTTTTAGAGGGGCATCTGAAAGATGGCCATCGCCCCCGGGTTCCGATCCTCCTCTACACTGGCTCCAGAAGGGCCAGAGGAAACTTGTCCAGCAACTCCCG
>CAYZHV010000031.1:0-24263 GCA_964478055.1 uncultured Spirochaetaceae bacterium
CTTTAACGAGGCCATATCTACATTCTCCTAGACGTTTACTGAACGACCGCATCTTCGCGGCCGAGAGTTGCGAGGCTCATGATCTTTTCCTGGGTCGCCTCGGAGCGCTTGAGCTCTCCGGTGGTTCGGCCCTCACTCATGACCATGACGCGATCACACATACCGAGAACCTCTTCGAGCTCCGAGGAAATCATGACGATTGCCACTCCCTCTCCTGCGAGCCGGTTGATCAGTTTGTAGATCTCGAATTTGGCGCCAACGTCGATTCCCCGGGTAGGGTCATCGAGAATGAGTACTTCAGGATTGCTCATGAGCCACTTCGAAATGACCACTTTCTGCTGGTTTCCACCGGAGAGCTGGTTAACCACGGTTTGCAGACTCGGAGCTTTGATCCGCAGGGATTGAGCGAACTCCCGGCTCCTGGCTACCTCTTTGTGCTGATTGATGTAGCCGAATCCTGCGAATTGATTCATGTTGGGCAGCGCCACGTTCTTGACAATGCTCTGAATAACGATCAGCCCCTGGGCCTTTCTATCCTCCGGCACGAGGCTAATTCGGTTTTTCATGGCATCTCGGGCAGACTCGATGGTGATCGGCTTGCCGTGCATGTAGATCTGACCGCCGAGGACCTTGCCGTACTCACCAAAGATGCTTGTGACAAGCTCGCTCCGACCGGAGCCCATGAGTCCGGCGATACCGAGAACTTCTCCACGATGAAGCTTGAAAGAAGCGTCGTGAATCCTAAGCTTTCCTGGAGAGTAGGGGTTTTCGACCTGCAGGTGTTCTACCCGGAGAATCTCCTCCCCGATCTTACTCTCGCGCTTGGGAAATCGTTCCTTCATTTCCCGGCCCACCATGAGAGAAACCAGATCCGCCGTAGTCGCCTTGTCGGAGTCTACGGTGTCCACGTACTGGCCGTCCCGCATTACCGTAATCCTGTCGGCAACACTAAAGAACTCTTCCAGCTTGTGGGAGATGTAAATACAAGTGACCCCCTGATCTCTGAGACGGTGAAGCATCTCGTTGAGGGTCTTTGCCTCTTGTTCACTGAGGGCGGAAGTCGGCTCGTCGAGTATGAGGAGGCTCGCTTCGTTCGAGAGGGCCTTGGCGATTTCCACCATCTGCTGCTGTCCCACGGGCAGGTCTTTTACCTTTGCCGTCATCGGGACTTTCAGGTGGTAGCGCTCCAAGAGCTCTCTTGTGTTAACGTAAAGCGTGTTCCAGTCGATAACACCTCGTTTGACCGGCTCTCGCCCGAGATAGATGTTGTGGCCTACCGAGAGGTATGGGGTTAGGGCTAGCTCCTGGTAGACAATGGCGATGCCGCGGTCGAGGGCCTGTCGAATGGCTCCCTTCTCGAATTGAATCTCTTCTCCGTCGAAGAACACCTTTCCCTCGTAGGTATCGTGGGGGTGTACGCCGGAGAGGATCTTCATGAGCGTGGACTTTCCCGCGCCGTTTTCGCCGCAAATCCCGTGAATTTCGCCGCGCTTGACCTGAAAGGAGACGTCCTTCAAGGCGGTTACTCCGGGAAAGCGCTTGGTAACGTTTTGTACGTCGAGAATAATGTCGTCACTCACGCTGTGTGATCCCTTTCTATATATGTCCTTAGATGCGAAAAGAGGCGGGCCCGTAGCGGACCCACCTCAAGTTTAAAGAACGCTAAAGAGTTGCACTGTTCCTTAGGGACGTGGGGGTCGCTCATCCTCGGGGACGTTTGCGTACACCTCGTCGTAAGGCTGGAAGCCGGTCAGAATAACCTCTTCGTAGACGTTGTCCTCGGTTACCTTAACAACCGGGAGGAACCGGCACGGTACGCTACCTTCCAGGGAGTCGTCGAGGGTCAGCTCCGCGAGGGTGAAGTCCTCGAGGCCACTTACTTCCTCGCCCTGGGCGAGCTGGATAGCCATATCCATAGCAGCCGGGGAAAGCTTTCGAACGTCCTTGAAGACTGTCACGGTGAGCTCACCTTCCACGATAGACTTACAACCGGCGAGAGTCGCGTCCTGACCGCTGATCGGAACCTCGCCTTCGAGGCCCTGGGCGCTGAGCGCCTGGAGGGCACCGAGGGCGGTACCGTCGTTAGAAGCAACAACTGCGTCAACGTTGTTGTTCTGAGCGGTGAGGATGTTCTCCATGAGATTGAGGGCGTTATTGGGATCCCAGTTCTCTACCCACTGGTCAGCAACAACCTGAATGTCGCCGGAGTCGATGAGGGGCTGAAGAACGTTCATCTGTCCCTTGCGGAAGAGACGAGCGTTATTGTCTACAGGGCTCCCGCCGAGGAGAACAAAACGACCACTGTCCTGGACCGCAGTCACGCCTTCAGCCTGCGCCTCACCAACCGCTACGTTATCAAAGGAGAGATAAGCAGCAAGGTTGGGGGAAGGGATGAGACGGTCATAAGCGATCACGGGGATTCCCTCGCGAGCTGCGGCGTCAACGGCGGTTACCGCTGCCTGGCCGTCCTGGGCGACAACGATGAGAACGTCGGCGCCCTGGAGCACCATGTTCTGGATCTGGTCGTTCTGGAGACGAGCGTCCTGGTTAGCAACCTGGGTGATAACCTGCACACCGCGCTCCTGCCCGAGCTGGGTAAGAAGAGCAGCCTCTCGAGGCCATCGGTCGGTGGAGTAGTCAGAGAAGGAGACACCAACGACGATCTGGTCGTCGCCGCCCTCGGCTGCTCCGCCTTCTTCTCCCTGACCGCCTGCAAAGGCGACGGAGACGCTTACCAAAAGAACCAATAGTAAAAGTACGATTCGCTTCATGCGAACCTCCTTTGGGTTAGGATGTTTTCTATTTTACAGGAGATTGCAGAGATGTCGAGGGAAAATTTTTCCGCTTTTCTCCCGCGGGCGGAGCCGCCTATTCAGGCGGCAGCTGTTCCTCTTCGGAGAGGGCGGCGAGCTCCGGATTGTAGCCGCCGGGAAGGTGCACGCGGACCGTTGTCCCCTGATTCGGGGCGCTCTTGATTTCCACGGAGCCGGCGTTGAGCTCTACGAAGTGGCGGGCGAGCTCAAAACCGAGGCCCGAACCGTGCTCTCCGGCTGTTCCCACCCGGCTGCTCGGGTTGTGATCCGCCCGCAGGAGCCGCTCCACCTCCTCCTCGGTCATTCCTATGCCGTTATCAGTGACGTCGATGACCACACCGCTATCGAAGGCGCGAGCTCCGGTAATGGTGATCGTTCCCCCGGGTTTGGTGAACTTGACGGCGTTGCTGATGAAGTTTCGAAAGGAGACTTCGATCATTCGCTTGTCTACAACAACCTCCAGGCCGAGATCTATCTCGCGATTGATACTGACCTCCTTGCGCTGCGCTGAGAGGAGCACCGGCTGTATCGCCTTGTGTATCAACACGTCCAGGGGGTAATCCTCCCTGATGATCTGGATCGTGCTACTCACGCTTCGGGCCCAGGCGAGGAGGTTGTCCAGGAGTTGGTAGGAGGTGCGAAGAGAGGTTGTGACGTCCGTCATTATCTCCGCGAGCTCCGATGGGCTGAATCGCTCTCGCCGCTCCTCGACAAAATCGAAGAGCTGGACAATGCTCCCGAGGGGTGCTCGAACATCGTGAGACACAATTGAGAGCAACTGCTGGTTGCGTTCGATTGTTCCGGATAACCGTCGGTTGGTGTCTCTGAGGATGAGATTGCGGTGAATCGCCTGAACGCTCTGCTGGAACACCTCGTAGTTGACGAATAGTGCGAGTAACATCGCCGCGCCAGCCCCAATCGCCACGGCAGTCACTGCCCGGGACTCTCCAAGGGATCCGATGAGCGAGACGATCAGTAGAATGTAGTAGACGAGAAAGAGCGGTGCCACGCGGGTTACCGGCATCGGCAAGACCCCGGCCACAGCAAAGAGCCCAAAGGCAAACACAACGCCCCAACCAAGTTCGTGGAGACCGGCTATGGAGAAGTAGCCGGTAACGGTGAGAAAAAGGAGTGCCAGAAGCCAGGGAATCTGCTTTCCCAGGAGCGTCGGCTCCCGTCGCTCGGGGTGACGTGTTTCGAGCTCTACCATCACCAGGAGGGCGACCATCGCGATCGTCAGGATCGCCTCGGAGAACATTGCTCTCCCGAGGGGCTCCGCAGGAAAGACGATGAGCCCCGTCGCGGTGAGCAGTGTGAGAAAAGCGGTGAGAGGAGCAAGAACACGGAGAAGCGTCCTGGAGCGGGCGAGCAGGATGCGGGTATGCTCCTGAAAGGCGGTGGTGCGCAGGGGAGCTCTCTCGTTCGTAGTGTTAACGATCCTTCTAAAGTTATTCGCTGGAGGCGCTTGATTCACTTGGGTACTCGCTTCTGAGGAGTGTCAGGAAGGATAGTAGCACAAGCTGGCAGTTCTAAGAACCGGGCTGTTCGTACTTGAGAAGGGCGTGGCGGAGGCTCAGGCCCCGACCCACGATGCCGAGTTTGTCTCGGAGGCTCTGCCGATGGAACTGTACGGTCCGGATGCTGACGTTGAGACGTCGGGCGATCTCCTTGCTCGACTCTCCAGCGGCGATCCGTATAGCCACGTCAATCTCCCGTGCCGTCAGGGATAGCTCCTGGGGCAACTCGAGCCGGGGATAGTGGCGCTGTGGCATCTCTTTTTCTCCCATGATTGCGAGCCCTGCACCGTCAGGGAGAAAGAAAAAGTATCTCAGTTGCGTACCCTGGGGTACCCTCTGCCCAGCCACGGAGTGCAACACCCCGGAGAGCTCTGTTTCCCGTTTTGTGGAAGCCGCAACAACAGGTCTCGCAAGATGCCCCTTCCTGAACAGTTGCGGTAGGGTCTCCTCACTGTGGAAAAGAAAGAGCTCCTCAAGTCTCGCCCCTTGGACATCTTCCGGGGACTCGTAGCCAAAGAAGTCGAGAAGCGCCTCGTTGGCCTCCAGTACTCGCCCTTCCTGGTCAGTGATCAGGCCGGGCACCTGTTGCTCTTCGAAGGCCGCAGACTTCGTGCGTTCATATGCGACGACTTCGCAAACTTGGTAAAAATGGGCCAGGAGCGAATTGACCGCTTCCAGAAAGCTGCGCTCCGAGGGCTGGAGCTCTTTCCCGCTGCCCACGGCGAAATACCCGTAGACCCGCCCTCTCTGCATGACAGGCCGCCCGTAGACATGGAAGGTTCCGTGTTCCTCGAGAAACCGGGCAACCTCGACCGGTTCCGTTCCAACGATTGCCGCAAGAGTCGGGGATATCTCCGACGCGGGGCCTTCCAGAGGTTTCGGTGGCTCCTTGCTCGCTGAGCTCTTTTTCGTCGCAACGTTTCTTGTACTCCGCTTTGAGAGTAGGGTGACAAGGGAAGGTGAGGTAAAGGTGGGCTCCGCGTACTCGCGGCCGTCGAGAGGATCCGTGTGAAGGAGCGCGATCCAGCGGGGATCGCAGCGACTCTCTAGGGACCGGCGAAGATCCTGGAGAATCTCCGGCGGAGGGAGCGTGAAGTCGATCGCGCTAAGGACTTCAAGGAAGTCGTCCATCACATCCCTCGCAACCGGGTGTGACGGTAGCGTGTATGGTCATTTCCCCGACGACACATGAAATCGCTTTTCCTTCAATTTTGAATTTCACTTACCTCTAAAAATAATGTTTTCAGAATAGCTCTGCGTCAACTGGTAAAACCCTAGTAGTTGACTCCCCAATGAGCAGGCTACAGCGCCGTCCTCTGAAAGGCTGGTGACACCGCCCGGTGGCACCGGTGTTACAACTTATGAAAGGCAACGAGGGTCGAGGGTGTGCTACCAGCACCGGCGGATCTGACCGCTTGACTGGAAAGGTGATATCCCCTTCGGTTATCATCTCTTCAAACAGCGGTCCCCGCTGGGTCTGGAGGTCCTGAAAACTCGTGCCGATAGATGTAGACGCTTACTACAGACGGTATGCGCCAATGGTTATGCGCCGTTGTAGAAGCATATTGAAGAACGAGGAGGCCGCCATGGACGCGATGCAGGAGGTCTTTGTCAGGCTCGTCCGTAAGCAGGATGAGCTTCGGGACGAAGCGCCCTCGAGCTTGCTCTACACCATGGCGACCAACATCTCCCTCAATATGATTCGTTCCCAACGGCGCCGACCGCAGGAGACGGTGGACGACGAGGTCTTGCTAACCATCGCAGGAAGCGAGGATCCCGAAGAGTCGGTGCTTTCGCGCCACTTTGCCGACCGGCTCCTAAGAGAAGCCGAGGTCGGTCCGGATGCCGTCTCAACTCGGACCATTGCCACATACCACTACGTGGACGGGATGACTCTGGAAGAGACCGCCGAGCTTACGGGCCTTTCGGTCTCAGGGGTCCGCAAGCGGCTACGGAAGCTCCGTGCCCTCGGGCTGGAGCGGAAGGAGCAGTGAATATGCATAGAAAAATATCTGATTTTCATTTGGAGCAGTACCTTCTCGGCGAGGCCCCCGACTGGGTAATCAAGGCCGTAGAGACCGACCCCGAGGCGCAGGCCAGGGTGCGGGCGTTGGAAGAGGACAACGAGGCGTTTTTTCGAAGGTATCCCGCAGATGAGATAGTGGCATCCATTCAGGCGCGGGCAGAGGCCGAAGAAGAACGGGAAGAAGAGGAAGAGACGGTGCCGGAGTGGGCAAAGGCGTCTCCTCGAGAGGAAGCCGCGGCGCAGGAGCGGCCTTCTCTCGCGGAGTTGCTCAGAGGGCTCTTGGCAAGTCTCGCTCTTCGCCCGGGTCTTGCGGTCGGTGCCGTTGCTGCTCTGGCGGTTCTGGTTGCCTTACCCTTCTTTCTCACCCAGACACCGGAAGCCGCCCTTGGCGGTCAGGAGGATGAGTACGTTCGCCTCAAGGGGCTCGAGCCCTCACTCTCGGTATACCGGCAGAGCGGCCCCGGGGAGGTGGCGGAGCTCTCCTCCGGCGAAGCGGCGTCGGCGGGAGACACCCTTCAAATAGCGTACAACGGCGCCGGCGCCAGCCACGGTGCGATCTTTTCTGTCGATGGCCGGGGCACGGTGACCCTTCACTTTCCCGCCTCTCCCTTTGAGAGCTCCGCGCTGCAGTCAGGAGGGGAGATATCCCTCCCGTACTCCTACGTTCTCGACGACGCGCCCAGCTTCGAGCGATTTTTCTTCGTCGCCGCCTCCGAGGAAGTGGACGTAGCGGGCCTTCTAAACAGAGTTGAGGAGCTCCTCGAATCCCAGGGAGCCGGTGCCCTCGACGCTACCCAGGTCGGGCGGATCGCCGCCACTGAGAGCGACCTCGAGCCGGGAGAGGTGGGCGTCGAAACATTCAGGGTTTCCAAGTAGGTAGTATCTATGAGACGACGAACTGCGTTCAGGAGTCTTGGGGTAGCGCTGTTTCTTCTCGCTTTCCTCGCCCTTCTCCCGGCGCAGCAGGAGGCCCGGCTCCCGGTACGTCGCTTTGCTCTCGTGATAGGAGCCAACGATGGAGGGACCGAGCGTGTTCGTCTCCAATATGCGGTATCCGACGCTCAGCGCTTTGCGGGAGTAATGGAGGAGATCGGTGGCGTAGACCCTCGGGACAGCTACCTCATTCTCGACCCGGACCCCGAGCAGATCGAAGAGACTTCCGCGGCAATACGGCGGGAAGTCTCTCGAGCCCGAAGCGGAGCGAGAAGGGTCGAGTTTCTCCTCTATTACTCCGGTCACTCCGATGAGCAGGGGCTTCTTCTAGGAGACACCGTCTATCCCTACGCGCAACTGCGGGAACAGATCGACGTTGTCGACGCGGACGTAAGCATCGCAGTCCTCGACTCCTGCTCTTCAGGTTCCTTTACCCGTCTCAAAGGAGGGAGGCGAAGCCAGCCTTTCCTCCTCAATGACGCTTCGGAGTTGCAGGGCCACGCATTCCTCACCTCCAGCTCCGACGACGAAGCGTCCCAGGAGTCCGATCGTATTAGAGCCTCCTTCTTTACGCACTACCTGGTCTCCGGACTCCTCGGCGCCGCTGACGCCAGTGGGGATCGCAGAGTCACCCTGAACGAGGTCTATCAGTACGCCTTTGACGAGACCCTCTCGCGAACAACCGGAACCTTTGCCGGGCCGCAGCACCCCTCGTACAACATCCAGCTTTCTGGTGCCGGGGATTTGGTGCTCACGGACCTGAACAACTACGAGAGCTCCATTCGCTTCGGCCCGGACGTCTCCGGAAGGCTCTACGTACAGGATCCGGTCGCCGGAAGGCTCGTGGCGGAGGCGAGCAAGCGCGAAGGCAACGAGCTTACCCTGGCGGTCCCACCAAATACTTACATCGTTGATCTACAGTCAGGGACCGAGATCTTCCGCGCCTCGATTCCGGTGAGTCGGGGACGAACCGTTTTTCTCGGGCGGGGGGAGTTCCAGTCAGTTGCCTTCGAGCGGACCGCCCTCCGGGGTGGTGGCGCGGAGGCGGCCTCGGGAGAGGGCCCCCCAGAAGCTGAGACCGCCGAGGCGGCAAACACCCAGGGGGCCGCTCCGGTCACCGACCAGTCTCCCGGCTGGAGTGAGGGTTGGTGGTATTTCTCCGATGGCGCCACCTATCACGTTCCTGTTTCCCTAGGTGTGGTGCCTGGAGTGCGCCTCCTGCCCCGGGAGAACCCTCCGGAGGACCAAGAGGTGGTTGAGCACATCTCCCTGGGACTCCTCGTGGGACAGGCGGACCGGGTAGACGGCGTGATGATCAGCAGCCTCGTCAACATCGGTCGTGACTCCCTGCGGGGTTATCAGGGAGCGTACGTCGGTAACCTCCTGCAGGGCTCCGTCTGGGGCATGCAGCACGCCGGGGTCTTCAACCTGGTGGACGGCGGCATGAACGGCCTCCAGGCCGCGGGGGTCTTCAACATCATTGATGACGGAATCATTGGCGTTCAGGGTGCCGGAGTATTCAATATCGCTGGCGGTACCGTCCAGGGCGTTCAGGCGGCTCCGGTCTTCAACGTCTCCTCGGAGTTTCAGGGTCTCCAGGCCGGGGTGGTCAACGTTGCCGGTTCCGGTACTGGCGTCCAGGCGGGAGTAGTCAATATCGCCCGTTCTCTCGACGGTGTTCCCCTTGGACTGGTCAATATCATCGGAGACGGCATTATCTCTCCGGGCTTCTGGGTCGACGAAGTAGATACCATATGGGCTTCCCTGCAACTCGGTACGGAGCACCTCTATACCGTCTACTCCGTGGGCTTCCCCGAGGACGCCCGGCAGGACCAGGACGAGATCGTCACCGGTATCGGCCTCGGAACCCGGATCTGGAACGGAACCTTTATTCTCGACGCCGACGTGAGCGCAAGGTACGACGGAATGGCGGATGTTTTCTTTCCCTCGGGCCGCACCATTCTCGGTCTCCGACTCTTCGAGCACCTCATCCCGTACGTCGGCTTCACCTTTGATATGGAGCTTACAGACACCAATCAACGCTCTCCGCGCTTTCACAGCGGGGACTGGGCGTATCTCTTTGGGGAGTCGGTGAAGGTGTATCCGCAGTTCGTGTTCGGGGTGAACTTCTAGGGCCGAGGATGGCGGCGGAGCACCGCGTTGCTAAGCCGGCGCCGGCTACTCCAGAACGAAAATCCCCGGAAAGATACCCCCGAGCTCCACGATGCGAACGTGAATAATCCGCCAGTTGCCGAGCTGTTCCACAGCGAGGTTGAAGAGCTTTCGTTTGTGACCCACCAGAATAACCAGTCTCCCCCCGGGCTCGAGCACCTTCCTCGCCCCTCGGAGGAACGACTTGTAGAAGCTGAGCATGTTCGTCTCTTTCGCGAGGCGGACACCGAAAGGGGGGTTGGTGACGATAATCGAGGCGCCCTGGTGGTCGTAGACTTCCTCCATGGCGAGGGCGTTCGCCGAGGATAGCTCGATGCGGTCGGTAAATCCCGCGGCGGCGACGTTGGCCCTGGCTCCTTCCACGGCGCCTTCGTCCCAGTCCGAGGCGAGGAGGCGGAGGTCGGTGCGAAGGCTCGCGGCCTCAATGGGAATGGTGCCGGAGCCGCAGAAAGGGTCGAGGAGCGTTGCATCTGCGGGGAGATCGAAGAAGCCAGCGAGGCGGAGCATGCCGTAGGCTATGGTGGTTCGCAGGGTTACCCGGGGACGCCAGGCCCAGTTGAACCGCTTGTTAAGGGCTTCATTTCCGTAGAGTACCCCAACCCGGGCGACACGGTCGGTTACGTCTATGCGCACGGTGCACTCCGGCTCGGTAAGATTGACCTTGGTGCCGAAGCGGCGCCAGAGCACCCCGCCCCCTTCCCGTTCTACCTCGGGGCTCGAGAAGCTGTGGCTGCCGACCCGGCGGGTGCGGACGCAGAAGCTCTCGGCCTCCTCCAGTTCCGGTAGAGGGATCGTCTCGAGGCGCTCATAGACGGGAGCGAGGGGCTCTTCGTCCTGAGAGAGCTCAACGGTGTCGTGAACCCGAAGGAGGTAGTAGGCACTGTGCAGCTTCTCGAGAACCGAAACGATCAGCGATAGCTCTCCGTCGATGAGCGCCTCCACGTGGCCATCGAGGTCCCACGGGCGCTCGGTGGTTTCAACGGCCAGCCCCCGACCTTCGCAGCGTTCGGTCACCTCCTGGGCGGCAATATCCTCGAGGCCCGGATCGACAGTTATATCAAAGCGTAAATCTTCCATGCGATATCCTCTTGCAGGCCGAGGGACGACATGTTGGGTCGGACGGAAAGAGTTTAGTACTCCGACGCCTCATGGGACAATGGCGCAGGGTTGAGCTCCTCTCGCCGGTTTCGCCACTTGGGCATGCGTAGGTCTACGATCAAATCGACAAGGGTCATCTCCTCAAAGGCGGAGATCGCCTCACTCTCCTCGTTCTTCCCGCCTCAGCATGGCTTCACCGAGGGGTGTTATCCGGTACGTCTGCTTACTGCTGGTCGGCTTGTCCGGGCGGCTCATCTCAACGAGCCCCTCCTCGATCAGGGGGTTTAGCACCTGCTTCCTAAACTTGGTGCGGTCAGACCGGCCTAGGGTGCTCATGAGATTCAGTAATTTCTTTTCTGATAGGCATTTACGTAACACCTGAACTTGGTGCCGACTTAGTGCCAACTTGATACTTGTGCGAAGCGTCACCTGCACGCCATTCGCGTCGGCGCTGATGACCGGTTCGGGTACCCCGTACTCGCGACATGCGCGGAACATCTTTTCTATACCCCGCCCCCAGGCCTCTATGTGACCTGTGAGAAAGAACGCGTTGGCGAGAAGCGGATTTCTCGGCACTGATGGATGCTTCCGTAGGAGCTGCCGGACATTCCAATCCTCCGGCAGGCTGCCGCCGTTCCAAAGGATAAGACGATCGTCGTAAACACTGATTTGTATTGGCACCCCTGCGGCGTAATCCTTGTGGACGAGGGCATTCAGGAGAGCCTCCCTAAGCGCCTCGATAGGCAATGAGTACCGTTCCACACGTTGTAGCCCTCGATAGTCGACTCTCGCCACAAGGTACTTCGTGGTGAGTAGATCTATCGCACCGTCGATCTGGTCGAATAAGTTTCCGCGAATCGCATCCTGGTAGCGCAGATCGTCGTCGGTGAAAAAGTACCCGATTTTGATGAATGCCCCCGGAAAGAATTGCTCAGGATCGAAGTGAAAGAGGAGCGCCGCGGCGCGCTTTAGCTGGTCACCGTGGCGGAGTCTGAGCCCGTGGAGGATTCCTCTTTCATCCTCCGATGCGGCGCTCCCGAGACGTCCGCCGGATTGCGCCTTGCGACGAAACGTCTCAAAGGCCATTGGGTCGCATTGTTCCTCGGAGAGACCCAGCAGAGGCATCTCGTCCCAGTGACGCCCCTGCTTTCTAAGGAGGAATTGATCCAGAGCGGCTCCCCGTAGCTCCTGGTTAGTACTCCCGCTTCGGAAAAAGTACCGTCCGTGGTAACTCACCGGATAAGGGTGGGGATCTACGGTGATCTGAATAACCGGGAGATTGTTTTCGGGTACAAGATCGACTTCAATTATGATGCCGAGGGTATCTCTGATCTTGTTCGGCAGTTCCTCGAGAAGGCGCTGTACGTCCCCGAGTCCGACCGGTTCTCCACGGTCATCCTTACCGATTTTCAGAACGCCGCCGCCGGCGTTGGCAAATCCGCAGACCCACTTGAGGTACTCATCTCGCCAGCTCTGCTTATACTCGACATTCTGGTTCTCCCTCACATCGGCTATTCCTCCGTTACGACACCCTGGGGCAGGCGAGTCCTCCCGGTTATAACTTGCCGATTGGCTGGCGTGTTGTCCCGGGCGATCTCGGCGGGTGTGTAGAACTGTCTCTTGCTTTTGCCCGACTCGGTAGCAAAATGGCGCATCAGATACTCCTATCCGTCGCCGAGGAGGCCGTCGTCGTCGGCCCGATTAGTTTGGAAATCGAGGTTTTCGAGAATCGCCACGAGCATGGATAGGTGGTCCTGCATTTCCTTGTCACCTTTGAGTTCAGCGCCATATCTCACGCCATAATACCAGAGTAATTGGATATTGTCGCCCTCTTGATATAGGTGCAGCCGTGAGTGCGCGGTCAGGAGCCGCAACGCCGGAAATAGCTATATGAATGTCAGTGGCTAGGTGGAATGATAAGTACGATCCCTCCTGAACCTCGCCTCCAACCGATCGGCTTGTTTTACACTGCTTCTCAACCAGTCGAGGAGTAGCTCCTGCCGTTCATCCTCGGTGAGGCGCCAGGGTGTCTCCTCCTGCGTGCGAAGCCGTTGGGTGAGGGTGTAGAGAATAATCGCCGCGGAGACGGAAATATTGAAGCTCTCAACGAAGCCGTACATCGGAATGCGCAAATACTCATCAGCCTCCGCCAGGAGCTCTTCGCTGAGCCCCTCCATCTCGGTGCCGAAACAGAGGGCCACCTTCCCCCGGGAAAGGTCGAACTCCTGGAGTCCCACATCCTCGGTGTGGGGCGTGGTAGCGACGATGCGATAGCCCCGGGCTCGAAGATCGGTCAGGGAGGAACGCACGGGATTCGGTGTTGTCACGGTCGCCCCGGAGCCCTCGGCGAGCTCTGAGCTCAGTGAGCCCCCGGCGCCGCCCCCGGAAACACCGGATGCCGGCGACTCGTGATCGAGCCGGTACCGCCGCAAGGTGAGCCACTGCGCCGTACCGAGCTCGACGCCGGGATTGACACGGTAGCTGTTTCGCTTTTCCAGGACGTGCACGTCCTGGACGCCGCAGGAGTCGCAGCTGCGCAGGACCGCGCTGGCGTTGTGAGGTTGGTAGATGTCCTCGAGCACCACGGTGAGATACCGCGTACGTTCCTCGAGGACGGCTTGCATACGCGCGAGGCGGCGGTGGGTTACGAATTCCGAGAGATACTCGATGAGCTCCTGGTCCATTCCGCGCCCATGGTAGCGGGGTACTTCACATAAGTACAGAGCTAAAGTAGGGTGATCCCATGGGTCGAAAGAAGAAGCAGTTTCCCGATCTCCAGGTGCGGAGCATGCACCACTCCGGCCTTGGTTATGCGGTCTCCGAGGAGCGACCGGTACTCGTGGAGGAGGGGCTGCCGGGAGACCGAGTCTCAGCGGTGGAGCGACGAAAGAAGAAGGGCTTGCTCCACCTTCGGGTGGAGGAGTTTCTCAGTTACGGGACTCCCCGAGCCACTCCGTTCTGCAGACACTTCGACCTCTGCGGCGGCTGCACCTTGCAACATGTAAGCTACGCGGAACAGCTCAAGCTGAAGGAAGAGATGGTCCATAGCGCCCTGTCGGAACACCTATCCGAAGAGCTATTGGTCGCTTTAACGGCGGAGCCGATTCTCGGCTGTGAGCAGGACCGTCTCTATCGAAACAAGCTCGAGTTCTCCTTTTCCAACAGTCGCTGGCTCACGGAAGAGGAGAAGAACGAAGAGGTTCCCGTGGAAGACCGGCGCGCCTTGGGATTTCACGTTCCCGGCAGATTCGATCGCGTTCTGGATATCAAAGAGTGCCATCTCCAGCCGGACCCTTCAAACAGGATTCGAAACCGCCTCGAGGAGTTCACTCGCCAAGGGGGGTACACCTATTACGACCCGAGGGAGCATCACGGCCTCCTCCGGCTCCTGCTCATCAGAACCTCTCTAGAGGGGGAGACCCTGGTGACGGTGATGTTCGGCGAGGATGACCCTGAGGCCCGGGGCGAGATCCTCGGTTTTCTTCAGCAGGAGTTTCCGGAGATCAACTCGCTCTACTACGTGGTCAACACGAGCCGTAACGACTCTCTCTATCCCCATGAGCCGGTTCATGTCTCCGGGACGCCCTTTGTACTCGAGCGTTGCGGCTCTCTACAGTTCCGGATCTATCCCAAGTCCTTCTACCAGACTAACCCGGGCCAGGCGGTACGACTCTACGACGTCGCGAGGGAGTACGCGGCGCTCTCCGGGGGTGAGACGGTTTACGATCTTTTCTCCGGAATCGGGAGCATTGGTCTCTATCTCGCGGACAGTGCCTCGAAGATTGTTGGTATCGAGAGCGTTGAGGACGCGGTGGCCGCGGCTCGAGAGAATGCTGCTCTCAACGGTGTTGAGAACGCGGAGTTTCACCACGGCGAAGTGGAGGCGCTCCTGGACGACCGGTTCCTCGCGGAACACGGTTCACCGGACTGCGTCATTCTCGATCCTCCCAGGCCCGGCGTTCACGACCGGGCGCTAAAGGTGCTACTCCAGGCACTACCCGAGCGAATCGTCTACGTCAGCTGCAACCCCGAGACCCAGGGACGGGATGTTGCGCTGTTGTCCGACTCCTACGAAATCGAGCGTATGCGAGCGGTAGACATGTTCCCCCAGACTCGCCATGTTGAGCACGTGATGCTTCTCAAACGGCGGAACCCGGCAAATGAGTGAAGAGGCCCGTGAAGCAGTGCGGGAGCGCCTCCGGGAAGGTGCCCGGAAGCTCTCTTGTTCCCTTACCATCGCAGCAGTAGAAGAAGTCCCCAGCAGCCTCGACCAGTTCTACCGACTCTCAGTTCCAGAAGGCACGGCGTATCTGCTCTTTTCAGCTGCTCCGGCATCGACTGCCTCTTCCTGGCTTAGCACGGCTGGAGCTGAGGCTTGGAATCCGGCCCGGGAGTGGTCCGCACCGCTCCTGACGGAGTATCTCCTCGCTCGGTACGGCGGAACCGGGGCGAAGGAGCGTTTCGTTCTCTCGCCCCAAAAGGGCGACGGGGAGAGTGAAGGGTATCTGCTCTACACCTCCGAAGTGGAGGAGAAGAAGCTCACCACCGATAGTCCGGCGGATCTCCTGGCCGGAAGAGCGCTGCTGGATGAAGCGCTTCTGGAAGGGGAGACTGGTATGAGCTGGCTTCTCGCTCGGTGCGAGCGGATCGGCTTTGCCTCGGCAGCGGAGACAACCAAGCTCCTTGGGGAACTGCCGGAGGCGCCCCTCCTGCGGGAGACTGGTAAGACGGGGCTCCTGAAGCAAGGCGCCCTGGAGAGCATATCGGAGAAGAGTGCCGGCCGTCTTAGAGGCGCCCTTTCCGGGCTCGTCGCGAAACCGGGGCAAGAGAAGAGCGCCTATCTGCTTCTGCTTTTTCGGGTAACCAGAGGCGAGGCCGCCGGCACCCTCCGTAGCTCTCGTCTCCTCTTTGTTGCCCCGGTATCCGCCGCCGGCAAGTCGGGGCCGGAGACTCTTAGAGAGCTCATATTCTCGCTCCTCTCATCTCAGATCACCGAGGATCGGGAAGCGGGGCTCTCCTGGCTTAGACTTCTCGCCCCCCGACGATACCAGTACCTCAGGCCCTCCCCCGGGGCGACCTATCTCTACGGGAGCCTCTGTTCCCTCCCCGGGGATGGAGTGCAGCGAGTCATGGCGGAGCTGCGACGGGAGGCGTCCGCCTTTCGCGCCCTCGGCATGATCATTGCGGCGGCCCCGGAGTTTCACGCTCGATCCCTTCGGCAGTCGCTCTCCTCCCGGCAGCGAGAGCTCCTTCTACCTCGACGCCCGCCAAGGAGCGGTGACTACGCCGGCAGGCTTACCGCCCTGCTCGATGCCCTCCGGACTATAGAAGAGTACGCAGAGAATAATCCTCCCACCACGGCCCGTCCCGGGGTTGAGCTCTTCCACCGGATTGCCAGGGAACGGTACCGACGCATTAGAACCCGGATAGACGCTTCCATCTCCGTCGGTGTCTTCGCTCTTCTTTTCGACCACGCCCGGCTCAGCTGGCTGCAGCGCGCCTGGAGTCGGATCCACCGAAGGGAGATGGTTCGGGCCCTCGCCTTTGAGCCGGGGAGAGTGGTGGAGCGAGCGGGGCAGCTCTACAGTCGCCGGGGACGAGGCCTCCTCCGGGAAGACGCCCAGGCGATCGCCCGGCGTGCGGAGGAGTGGGACCCCTCAGAGGTTGTCGCCATACTTCGAGCCCGGCAGAGGCTATGGCCGATTCTGATCGAGCAGCTCTTCGACGGCGAGAGTCTGGAGCGGTACATGACTGCTCTATTGGAAGGTAGCGAGAAGGGCGGCCTCTCGGCGGCGGTGGCGGCGCTGACGCTACTTCGGCTGGAAGAGCTCCGCCCCGGCAGCGTGGCTCCGAAGCTTCTCGTTTCTGCGGCCGCCCGGGTTGGCGCGGAGCCGAGGCTCGACGAGGAGAGCGAGCCACTTCTTGCGATGATTTCGCAGGAGCCAAAACTCCTGAGGCAGGGGGGTAGTCGGTTTGCCTGGCTTCTTGCGCACGCCCTGGAGCGTATGGGCCGCCCGGAGACAGCCGCGGACGCCCTGGAGCTGACGCTCCGGCAGCTCAAGAAGGGGGAGCTTCCTCCGGAAGAGCAGCGGCGAGCAAAGCGCCTGGGACAGAAGTACCGAGAGCTTACCTCCTGAACGCGACAATCTTGACATTGGCACTAGCGGGACCTATGGTAATCGAACGATGAAGCGAAAACAGCTCCTCTCCCCGGACCGGGTGATACTTCCTTTGCAGGCGACAACAAAAGACGAGGTGATCGAGGAACTTCTTGATCTCCTTATGAAGACCGGAAAAGTCAAAGACCGGGACGAGGCTCTGACCGCTCTCAAGGAGCGGGAAGAGAAAATGTCGACGGGGATGGAAAAAGGTGTGGCCATACCCCACGGCAAGTGCGGTTGCGTTGAGGAGCTGGTTGCCGCGGCGGGCATTGCTCCCGAGGGTGTCGAATTCGACGCCCTGGACAAGAAACCCTCCTACATTTTCATCATGACCCTTTCTCCTAAGGACAGGAGTGGGCCGCACATTCAGTTCCTGGCGGAGATCAGCCAGCTTCTAAAGCACCAGGAGACCCGGGAGGCGCTGCTAGCGGCGAAGTCACCGAAAGAGGTCGTCGAGATCTTTCAGAGGAAGAGCCAGTGATGCATCAAATGACCGTCCTGGTTTTCCAGCTGGCGGTCATTCTCATAGCCTCCCGGATTCTCGGTTTTGTCTTCGAGCGATACCTCAAGCAGCCACGGGTGCTCGGTGAGCTCGTCTCAGGCATGATTATCGGCCCCTATGCCCTGGGGCAGTTTCACATTGGGATTATCCATCAGCCCCTCTTCGAAGTCGCCCAGGGGGCAATCCCGGTTTCTCCGATGCTCTACGGCTTTGCCTCGGTGGCGTCGGTGATTCTTCTCTTTCTCGCGGGACTCGAGACCGACCTACCCACATTTCTCAGGTTTTCGGTAGCCGGTACTACCGTTGGACTCGGCGGAGTTGTAGGCTCCTTTCTCTTCGGCGCCTTCGCCGGGGTACTTCTGCTGCCGGATGTCCATTCCCTTATGCATCCCACGGCGCTCTTTCTCGGAACCGTCTCCACCGCGACCTCCGTCGGTATCACCGCGAGAATTCTCTCGGAGAAGCGGCAAATGGGGAGCCCCGAGGGGGTCACGGTTCTCGCCGCGGCGGTCCTGGACGACGTCATCGGCATTATTCTCCTTGCGGTGGTTGTCGGTATTACCAGGGCCGGAGGCGGCGGAGCGGTGGACTGGAGCCAGATCGGGATCGTTGCCGCGAAGGCCTTCGGCTTCTGGGTGGGTTGCACCCTCCTCGGCATCCTGATCGCTCCCTGGCTGACCCGTCGGCTCAAGCAGTTCCACTCCATGGAGCTCATCGGGAGCATCGCCTTCGGCCTGGCGCTTCTTCTGGCGGGCCTTGCGGAGTCCGTGGGGCTGGCGATGATAATCGGCGCCTATGTCGTTGGCCTCTCCCTGAGCCAGACAGACGTGGCCGGAGAGATCCGGGAAAAGATGGAAGGGCTCTACGAGTTCATGGTGCCGATCTTCTTTGCGGTTATGGGGATGATGGTTAACTTCGAGGCCCTTTCGAAGTCGATCGGATTCGGCCTTCTCTTCACCCTTGCCGCGGCTCTGGGGAAAATTCTCGGTTGCGCGCTCCCCTCTTTTGCCAACGGCTTCAATCTCCGGGGAGCGGCGAGAATCGGCGCCGGAATGCTGCCGAGGGGAGAGGTTACGCTCATCGTGGCGGGCATGGGTCTCTCCGCGGGTGCGATCGGACAAGACCTCTTTGGTGTGGCGGTTCTGACCATGCTGATCTCGAGTGTCGCAGCACCGCCCCTCCTAATTGCAACCCTTGGGGGCGGCTCGGGTTACCGTAAGGAGACCGGCGAGGGGGCTCGGGAGGCGGCCCACATCAATCTCGAGCTTCCCACGGAGGCTGTAGCGGACTTTTTGCGGGCACGTATACTCCGAGCCTTCCGAAACGAGGAGTTCTTTGTAAACCGATCGGATTTTACAAGCCAGATCTATCAGATCCGACAAGAGCAGACGATCATCACTCTTGTCCGAAGAGGGACTACCCTCAACCTCTCCTACGCGCCGGAGAATGATCAGCTCGTTCGACTCCTGGTTCTCGAGGAAATCCTGGAACTGAAGGAGATGCTGGATAAGCTCCAGAAGAGCCAGAGCCCCGGACAACTCGGAGAAGAGCTTCTGGGCGGCATGTTCGAGTAGGCTACGGACGCTTTCTGCTGGTATACTCTAGGTATAATGGAACGGGAACCGAACACCTTTAGGGAACTACTAGACGGAATTGCTACATCTTACGGTGATGTTCCTGCGCTGACTTACGTCGACGAGGAACCTTATACCTACGAGGATCTCCGCGGTCGCGCCGAAGCGCTTCAGGAGGCGCTCCATCACGCGGGAGTCCGAACGGGCGATCGCGTGGCCATCGTCAGTGAGAACAAGCCGACCTGGGGCATTGTCTACCTCGCTCTTACAAGCATGGGCGCTGTGGCGGTCCCGGTTCTGCCGGACTTTCATCCCCAGGAGATTCTCAACATAGTTGCGCACTCCGAGGCTTCGCTGCTCTTTATCTCTGATCGGCTGCGGGAGAAGCTCAAAGAGCATGAGAAGAGCCTTCCTCCGATGGTGACGATCGAGGATCTCGACGTGGCAGTGGCGGACCTGCTCGAGCGGCGCCGGGGAGTCTTTTCCCGCCTCGCCGAGGCTCTTAGTAATAAGGATGAAGAGCCGCCGCGACCGGAGGATCTGGCGGTCATAATCTACACCTCCGGTACCACCGGACAGTCGAAAGGGGTGATGCTCACCCACCGTAACCTAACCTTTGACGCCTGGGCAGCAACCAAGTTTGCGGACCTCGGCAAGGGAGATCGACTTCTTTCGGTTCTGCCTCTGGCGCACACCTACGAGTGCACCATCGGCTTTCTGCTGCCCATGCTCTTCGGATGCACGGTGCACTACCTAAAAAGGCCAGCCAGTCCCAGCGTGCTCCTGCCGGCTCTCGAGAAGATCGCCCCCCATGCGATGCTTGCGGTGCCGCTGTTCATAGAAAAGATCTATCGCAATAAGGTAAAGGCGAAGTTCGAGAAGAATCCTCTCCTTCGGGTTCTCTACAAGTTGCCTCCGGCCCGCCTGCTTCTTCACCGGCTTGCCGGAAAGCAACTCATTACTACCTTTGGCGGCAATATGCGCTACTTTGGCATCGGCGGCGCCGCCCTCGCTCCTGATGTCGAGCGGTTTTTGCGAGAGGCGCGATTTCCTTACGCAATAGGCTACGGTCTTACAGAAACCTCGCCCCTGGTGGCCGGTGCAGGCCCGGGGGAGGTTCGGTTCCGGTCAACCGGTCCCGCCATACCGGGGGTCGAGGTTAAGCTTATCAATGTCGATCAGCGAACCGGGGAGGGAGAAGTTGCCGTCCGCGGGCCGAATGTCATGCTCGGTTACTACAAGAATCCCGAATTGACCCGGGAGGCCCTCGACGAGGAGGGATGGTTCCGTACCGGCGATCTGGCCACCATGGACCGAGACGGGCATATTACCATTCGAGGTCGCTCGAAAAACGTGATCGTCGGGCCGAGCGGAGAGAACATCTATCCCGAAGCGATCGAGTCGATCATCAACAGCTTCCGCTACGTGGTTGAGTCCCTGGTCATCCAGCAAGGGGGGGAACTGGTTGCTCGAGTCTACCTGAATTATGAGGAGCTCCGGGACCAGCTAGCCGATGCGACCGCCACCGCTCGGTCGAACGCCCGGGATAACACGGATCTCTTCAGACGGAATGTGCAGGGCCTCCTTACGGACCTGAGGAAGAAGATAAACCAGCAACTGAACGCATACTCCCGGATCAGCCGTCTCGAGGTAGAGCCGGAGCCTTTCGAAAAGACTCCGTCGCTCAAGATCAAGCGGTACCTCTACCAGTAGCTCCGTCCCCAGCGCCTCAGGAGCCCGCGATCTCTATGCGGTACTCTTTTATCTTGTTAAGAAGGGTTCGCCGGGAAATCCCGAGCTCTTCGGCTGTCCGTTCCCGGTGGCCCTCGTTGCGAAGGAGGGCGCGCTCGATAGTCTCGGCCTCCATCTCTCGCAGGGTCCTCGACTCTCCGTGTTCCCTGGCGGTGGGTCGGGGCGGGGCACCGCCTAGGAAGCCCGCGGCGGAGGTCTCACCGGGTAGAGCGAGATCCTCGACCTCTAGGAGCTCTCCGGGGGCAAGGATGAGGGCTCGTTCCACTATGTTTTCGAGCTCCCGGATGTTTCCCGGAAAGTGATACCGCTGCAAAGCTTCCAGGGCTCCCTGGGAGAGCTCCTTTGCGGGGTAACCGGTTCGCGCCTTGAGCTTCTCGAGAAAGTACGCCACCAGCCCGGGAATGTCCTCTTTTCGCTCCCGCAAGGGAGGGAGCTCTACCCGAATGATGTTGAGCCGAAAGTAGAGATCTTCCCGGAAGCGCTTTTCCCGGACAGCCGCCTCCAAATCGACATTGGTCGCCGCCAGGAGGCGGAAATCTACTGGTATGGTGCCGGTTCCTCCTACCCTCGTGATAACCCGTTCCTGGAGTACCCGTAGGAGTTTCACCTGCAGGGATGGCGGCATTTCTCCGATTTCATCGAGAAAGAGGGTTCCCCCGGAGGCTGTCTCCAGGAGGCCGAGCTTTCTCGCTTCCGCCCCGGTAAAGGCGCCCCGCTCGTAGCCGAAGAGCTCGCTCTCGAGAAGCTGTTCCGGGAGGGCACCGACATTCACCCCGACAAAAGGCCCCTCCCCGCGGCGGGACCGGCGGTGAATTTCCCGGGCAAGCACCTCTTTCCCGGTGCCGCTCTCTCCGGTTATGAGTATCGTGGAGTCTGTGGGCGCAGCCTTGTCCACGACCGAGTAGACCCCTCGCATGGCGGGATTCTCGGAGGAGTACTGAGGCTCCCCGGGCCGCTCGATCTCAGCCCTGCGCCGTTGCTTCTGCTCCCGGACCGCGCGAGCGATACGAATCAGTAGTTCCTCCGGCTCAAAGGGCTTTACCAGGTAGTCCGCGGCTCCCGCTTTCATTGCCGCCACGGCGTCCTCCACCTCACCGTAGGCGGAGATCATAATGGCGGGAACCGAGGGCCCCTCGGTTGAGAGCCACTCCAACAGCTCGAGTCCGGTCATGCCGGGCATTCGGAGGTCTACCACCAGGATGTCATAGGGTGCCTCGGTCAGGAGCTTCTGTGCCGCCAGGCCGTTGCCGGCGGTGGATACGGTCCCTCCTTCGAGCTCGAGGTATTTCTTTAAGGTTTTGACGATGTTCGGCTCATCATCAACCAGGAGTACGTGCACTTCACACTTCCTTTATTAACGGTAGCGTAATGTAGAAACAGGTGCCTCCACCCTCCCGGGGCTGGAAGGTGAGGCGCCCTCCGGCGGCTTCGACGAAGCGCCGGGAAATTGCGAGGCCCACGCCGCTTCCCTGGCTCTTGGTGGTAAAGAAGGGCTCGAAGATTCTGGAACCGCTCTCGTCCTGGATGCCGAGACCCCGATCACAGACCAAGAATCGCATCTTCTGACCGTGCCGTTCTGTGGAGACTTCCACCTCCCCGGGATATCCGGTCTCCAGGTTCGCCTCCCGGGCATTTGCCACGAGGTTCTCCACCGCCGACCGGAGCTTCTCCGGGTCTATCCGGATCCAGAGGGAGTCCCGGGCCTCGGAGATCCGGACATCCTCGCCGAGACGGAGTCCCCGAAGAAATTCGGCGCACTCCACCGATTCGGGACGCCCCTCCGGGTTCTTCAAGAATTCCCGAACCCGCTCGACTAGGTAGGAGATCCGGCCGATCTCCTCGTCCAGAAGCGTGGCGGCTTCGCTCTGGTCCGAGGGGAGGGTACGCTTGAGAAGGGATGCCTGCATTTTGAGCGCTCCTAAAGGATTGCGTATCTCATGGGTCAGGGTCCGTGCCGCCTCGCCGAGCTCCGCCAACCGACGGCTCTCCTGAACCTTGGCCTCCGCCAATTGAAGCCGGCGGGCGATAACGAGGAGTAGGCCGAAAAGAACAACGGTTGTGAGAAGCGCCAGCGCAATAAAGAAGAAAAGCTGCCGTGACCTCCCCTGAATTGCACTAACGTCGTACTCGGTGTAGCTCACTCTCGCTGCGTTTCCTGCCTCGCTCTGCGGAGCGATCCCGGGGCTGCCCATGTGCATTCCGCCGGGACCGCCCATACCCCAGCCTTCGGAACGCCAGGGCCCCATTGGCATACGCCGCCGGGGTTCCATATGGTGCCCCTCATCCATACCGGGAGTCTCCAGGGGAAGGAGTCTGCCGACGGGCCTGAGTAGTCGCAGTGTATCGCCCTCCAGAGCGAGGGCGTAGGGTAGGGGTTGCCGCCGTTCGAGACGGGCCGGAGCCCTGCCGAGGCGCAGCTCGCTCTCTCCATCAGGACCGTAGATGCCGAAGGCGAGTACCCCCGAGGGGAGCTGCTCCTCCGAGAGAGGAACGCCCTGCAGGTGAGCCTCCGTAAGGAGCGACGCTGCCCGGGAAATGGTAAACTCCATGAGGATTCGGTCCCGTTCCCGGCTTCTGTTGAGATATATCAAAGCGCCGGTAACGAATAGAATTAGGAGAAGAACGCCCACCGAAATGAGCCCGAGGCGCAGTCTTCGCCGGCGGGCTTCTCCCGCGGGGGAGAGAGTCTGGCTCTTGGAGCTTACATGGTGGGAGCTCAACGCGGTCCTCCTGACAGATCGAGCCCCGCCTGGGGGCGGGGCTCTCGCTGCGATTCTATAGTATCAGATCTACCAGCGACGTCGGTAGCCGTCGTCCTGCTGGTTCCGGCCGTAGCCCGGGTCGTTCCGGCCGGGCCCTTGCATGTGGCCGTAACCTCGCCCGTGGTGGGGTCCGTGCCAGCGCCCCATTCTCCCATAGTCTTCCCAGCCAGCGCCGGGCTCAGGAGCCACCTGGTACGTCTCCCCATCCAGGGTCGCCTCGGTGACCCTGACGTGTCCTTTTAGATCGTCGGAGAGCTCAAAGGTGCCTCTCATCGGCCCAAAAGGCTCGGTGATCAGATGCCCGCGAACCTCGAGAGCCGTTCCTTCCTCCAGCCGCGAAGCAACCCAGGCCGCTCGAGGAGCGCCGAGGCTGTAGACGCCCTCAGATGTCTCAAGAGCAGGAAGCCCCTCTTCAATCGTGAAGGTGCCCTGGAGGCTCACCTCTTCGGGTAGCTCTCCCGCCGCCCAGGGTGACTGGGCCGTCTCGCTCTGTCCCGTGGCAAAGAGCCCGCCGATACCAATAACTCCAACAAATACCAGAGTGAATAGTGTCCGTTTCATTCTACATCCTCCTGGGGTGTACCCCAACTTTCTTTCTACCGTTTACTTAGCGAAGAGCGTGCCAACTCGGGAGCTCCTGAGTCAGAATCGGCCAAAACAATCTATAAGAACTAAAAAGCGTGCTCAGCGTCTGATAGCCACCCCCACAAGGCCGGGCGAAGGGCCCCAGAACCTCCGGCGAGCACCGGCCAGTACCATGCGAGCAGCGGTTCGAGAGCTCCTGGGCTGCAAATTCGGCCTCGGTCGGGACCAGCGAGTTGGGAACTTTTTTCCCATCCGAGGGAGGACGGCATTCTTTTCCCTTTTGACGGAAGGGCGGATCTCGGGCATGCTAACTAAAGGCATGCGAATCAGATTCTCTCAGAAACCCGTTGGTCTCGCCCTTGGGGGAG
>CAYZHV010000032.1:0-24136 GCA_964478055.1 uncultured Spirochaetaceae bacterium
GCAATAGCCAGTTGATTCAGCGGTTGGAGAGTGTGGACAATTTTACTACCCGATGATACCATCGATCTGTGGCGAGGGGAGAAACTCGGCGATCCGCGGCTAGGAATACTCAGGCAGAGCTCATTCAGGACTCGGGCCTTCGTCGCGCCCTTGCGGAAGTTGGGGTCTTCGAGGTCAATCTCCAGAGCGGCGAGAGCTTTCCCAACAAGTTCTGGCTCGAGTGGGGTTATACGCCCGAGGAAATGCAGAACCGCGAGTTCTGGATCGACATCATCCATCCCGACGACCGAAAGCGGGTGGAAGACGCCCACCGCCGTATTATGGAGGGGCAGGTCACCACCTTCGAGCAGGAGTATCGTGTTCAGACCAGATCCGGCCACTGGCGCTGGATGCTCTCTTCCGGAAGCGTCGTATCCTGGGATGAGAATGGGAAGCCCCTTCTTTACGTGGGACAGGACACGGACATAACCCACCAGAAACTTACCGAAGAGGCGCTTCGGGAAGCACGACAGGAGGCGGAACAGCGCGCGCAGGAGAGCGAGCGGCTTCGAATCGCCGGGGCTATCGTGACTTCCGCCCTCTCAGTGGAAGAGGCGGTGGACCTGATCCTCCACCAAGCCGCGGCGGTCTGTCCTTTTGACGGAGCCGTGGTACTCCTGCGAGAGGGAGAGAATCTCCGCTCCCTTGGAACCATGGGCGAGATGGTATCGGATAACCTCGTTATTTCCTTGGATGAGGAACTCCCGTCGGTGCAGGTCTACCGGGACGAGCAACCTCGTTTCTATCCCGACGTTGCCGAGGCGTTTCCGAGCTACCCGGGGCGAATATCCCGGGCAACGAGGTCCTGGCTCGGCATTCCTCTCATCGCCAGGTCCGAGGTTCTCGGAGTAATGAGTATCTCGAGCAAGAGCGCGAACTTCTTTACCCACGCCCACCGTAAAGTGATGCTCGCCTTTGCGGATCATGTGAGTATAGCCCTGCACAATGCCCGACGGTACGACCACACGCGAGAAATGGCGATGACCGACCCCCTTACCGGCGTCGGCACTCGTCACAGTTTCGATAGCTATGCGGTCCAGCATCTGGACCTCGCCAAGCGACACGGCAGAAATCTCTCGGTGATGATGGTGGACATGGACAACTTCAAGCGGATAAACGACCGCCACGGCCATCCGGCGGGAGACATTGTCCTGAGCACCGTGGGCAAGCTTCTCAAGGAAGAGCTGCGACAGTCGGACATAATCTGCCGATACGGCGGGGATGAGTTCGCGGTACTCTTGCCGGAGACCGCCACGGATGAATCGATCGAGCTCGGACAGCGGCTCCGGGCCAAGATCGAAACCAGCTTCTCCGAATCTCCCTACGAAGTGAGTGCCACTATCGGCATAGCGGGTCTCGATCAGCATGAGGCGGAAAATGTCTGGGATCTACTGAAAATGGCGGACATGGCGCTCTACAACGGCAAAACCCTCGGTCGCAACCGAATCAGCGTTCGCGCGGTCACCTGAGAGGACCTGACCGGCACTTAGCGACTGAGACCAGTTTTCGGTGTATTCTGAGGACGCAATGGAAGACATACGAGCATATCGGCCCGAAGACCTCGAGCAGGCGCAGCGAGTCTGGAAAGAGGTCGGCTGGATCATGGACAACGACTACGAGCCTCTTCGCATTCTCCTAGAGGATAGCCGGACGCAGGTCGGCCTCCTCCGGGGCGCCGTGGAGAGCATGGCTATTACCGAGGAGGGGAGCTTTCGCTACCTGGACGAAGAGCTCCCGATGACCATCGTGGCGGCAGTTACGACGAGCCTCGTGGCCCGTCGCCAGGGACTCGCTGGGCGCACCACCGCCCAAGCGCTGCAAAAGGGTGCTGAGGCGGGGGATCTGGTGGCGGCCCTCGGGATCTTCGACCAGGGGTACTACGATCGCCTCGGCTTCGCTACCATGCCCTACACTCACCGGATCGCCTTCGACCCCGCCCAACTCATCGTCCCGCAGGTTCGCCGGGCTCCCCACCGCTTCGACGCTTCCCACAGCGAGGCGATTCATCGGTCCCGGCTGCGACGCATGCGAGGACACGGTTCGGTGAACATTCTCTCCCCTACCCACACCCGGACGGGCATGCTCGAGAATAAAGAGTCCCGGGGCCTCGGCTTTTATGAGGAGAACGGCGAGATTTCCCATCACATCTGGGGACGAATAGAAGACGAGCACGGTCCCTTCTACATCTGGTGGACCGCCTACCGTGATCACACGGAGTTGCTGGAGCTTCTCTCACTCCTCCGTTCTCTGGGAGATCAAGTCCACCTCGTCCATATGCATGAGCCTCCGGGAATCGTGTTGCAGGATTTCCTCAAGACGCCTTTCAAGTTTCGAAGGAGCACCGCCAAGGGAAAGTTCGAGCAGACGATCGTAACCGGTGCCGCTTCGCAGCTCCGGCTCCTCGATGTCCCGAAGGCTGTGGAAAAGATGCACCTGCCTGGGATCGCTGGGGACGAGTTCCTGGAGTTCAACCTCACCATCGACGATCCGGTGGAGCGTTATCTCCCTGAGGACGCCGACTGGCGCGGCTGCGGCGGGGACTACGTCGTCCGTCTCGGAGAGCGGTGCAGCGCGGAGCGTGGAACCGGCAAAGGCTTACCGAAGGTAGAAATGAGTGTCGGCGGATTCAGCCAGCTCTGGTCCGGCGCCCGGACCGTTGAGCATCTCCACCTTCGGGGCGTGCTAAAGTGTGATTCGGATACCAGAGATCAGCTCAGCCGCCTCATCTCCGTGCCGCTCCCGGATTTCGAGTGGTTGTTCTGATTTAGCAGGGAGTCACCATCGATGACGCAGAATGAGTTGCTTGAAAAACTGACCTCCCAAACCGGAGCCGAGACTTGGAAGACCCTTACCCTAGGGGAGGAGGAGCTTCGTACGGGAAGAACTCGGCAGGAGAAACTCGGTCCGGTCACGGTAGAGCTCTACCGCAAGGCAGAAGATGCCGAGGACATTCGGCGAGTTGCCGTTTTCTGGGCCGGGGGCTCTATCGACCTGCTGCCCACCAAGGGGCTCTCGGTGGGCGCCTACGAGCACCAGGGCTGGAAACCGTTCTGGGAGCCGGTACGCGTTGGCATTATCTCCCCGGAGAAGGATGATCTCCTGGGAGATGTGCTCGTGCATGGTGAAACGACGAGGTCGCTACGATGGCTCGAGAACTTCGCCGGTTGCATTGAGCTCTTGGGCCTCTCCAACTGGGGCATGCCGTACGATGATCCCTCGGAGGGAGTGGTCCTTCCGCTCCACGGTGAGGCATCCCATATCCCACTTGCGGAGCTCACCATATCGGTCTGGGGAGACCACGTAGCTGTAACAGGTTCCTTCGCGGTCAATCTGGGATGGTGGCGTGATCAGGAACGGGGTGAGCCGTGGTACCGACGGGGCAACAGGGCGTGGAAGGTAACCAGACATCTTCTGATCGATACCCAGAGCGGCGAACTCCAGGGAGTGGACGAGATCGAGAACGTCGGCGTCGAGCCGATGGCCCCGGATTGGGGCTATCACTTTCAGTTTAGAGCAGCCCCGGGAGCAGAGCTCCGCATTCCGAGTGAGCGGGTGAAAAGCAGGTTCTCTGATACCGTGGAGGAAGAGTACCGGATCTGGCGTCCTGCGGAGAATCCGAAAGCACGCGAAGAGAGAGGGTACATACATAAGGGACTCGCTCTGGAGAAAGGACCCCTCGGGGGTGAGGTGGTTCGCGGCGAGGCGATCTATCCCGATGGCCAGAGGACCTTCTTCACCATACCCGCCGCGGCCTTCACTCTCTCCTGGTTCTCCGCCGGTGGTAAAGGGAGTCTGGAGTTTGCCCTTCCCGAATCCCCGGAGGAGAGCCTCATTCCGGTGCCCTGGGACGGCATGGGGCCGGAAATCGGCGTGTCGCCTTTGGATCACGACGGTAACATCGATCCGGCGGTAGCTCACCCGCCTCTGGCGCCGGGAGAACAGGTAACGCTCTACTTCCGGCTAGCTCGAGGATAAGCTCAGCCGGGTCTCCACCACGGCACGATGTCCCGGGCCCGGCTGGCAGCACCGGGTCTCGACGGCGGCGTGGATGCGCGCCGCCGGCCCTAACTGCCTCCTTAGAGCACCGACTCGTCCGGCTCGTGCCAGTAGTTGTCCCACTTCAGGTAGGTCGTCGCGGCTTCGTGGATCGAGCGGGCAGCGTTGCCTCGAACCATTGCTACGTGGTGCTCGAATCCCGCCTTGGTCATCCAGCGGAAAAACTTCTGCATCGCCGGGATCTTCGCGACTGCAACACCCCCATCCATGGGGAAGGGATGGTCGGTAAACTCCCCCTCACCCACGTAGGAGTGGATACGCCCGTTCTTGTCATCTGTGGACATACGGAAGTAGGTCATCTCCCCGGGCTGCACCCGCCCCTTTATGGCACCGAAGCAGCGCTCCTCCCCGAGACTCATCCCGAGGACATCGAGGTTAGAAATCTCTATCTCCGCCCCCTCCCCGAAGAAGCTCTTGGGGTAGTTGCTGCAGTGGGTGCAGGCCACCAGGTTCGGGTCATCACCGACATTGTTGTTCCAGTCCAGGAAGCCCGGGGAGCGTTTGGTAGCGAGAGCGAGGGTATACATGGAGACGACGCCGGCGGCGTCCACCTCGCAGGCGCTGGGCATGAGCTTCTCGCCCATCATGCTCATGGAGAGACAGGTGGCACAACCGTAGTTGTCCTGAATGGAGCTCCAACACTGGATGGTACTGGCGTCGAGCTCGTTGGCGTCCATCCATTCGTTGATCTCCGCGGAGAGGCCCGCCTGCTTGACGACATTCTTCTCCATGATCTTGTTGGGAATCTTGCCGTACTCCCGAATTTGTCCGAGGAGCTCCTTCACCGCAGGGTCCTTTTCGTCTCGCCTCTCCGCGCCGGCGATGATTTCCGAGAGGTCCACGGTCACCATCTTTATGCCGTTTGCCTGCATGAGGCGCTCGCTGAAGCGCACCGTATGGAAGGGTTCGGGGCGGGCACCGATAACACCGATGCGGGCCTGTTTGATACCGCCGACTACACGACAGACGCTCGCGAAGTGTTCGAGGTCTTCCAGAAACTCCTTGCTGGCGAGGGACTCGGTAAACATCTTGGTGTTCGTGAAGTCGATGCCGTACTGGTAGAAATTGTTGGTGATGGAGATCTTTCCGCAAAAGGCGTCCCGTCGCTCTTTGACCCCAACTTTCTTTGGATCGTCCGGAAGAGCAACCACCATCACCGGTACCTTGAGCCCGGAGCGGTCGATAGCCTCGACCACGCCCTGCTCGTCCCCGAAGTTCGGGTTTATGACGAGTATGCCGTCGATCTTGTCCGAGTTTTCCCGAAAGAGGGCGGCGCACTTCTTTGCGTCCTCCAGGGTCTCCACGGCTGAATGCTTGGTGGCGCTTTCCGGAAGGATGACGTAGGGGTACCCGAGCTCTTCGAGCTTCGCGACAATATCCTTGCGCCCTTGCTTCGCATGTTCTGGATTGAAGAATCCCCGGGTTGCGACGATCACGCCAAAGGTGATCTTCTTTTCGATGTACCGCTCGTACATATCTCTCTCCTTTTTCTTTGTTGCTTTGTTCAACCTAGACCGACTCGGGTATGGCGTACCCGTTCGGGAAGGTCGGATCCAGTTGATAGTCCACAATTCGTTCCATGAGCCTCAGGTAGGTAATGCCCACCTCCGCGGCGGTGTCCGCATCCGGTACCATCGGCGCACTCTCGATTGTGCAAAATCCCTGGTAGTTCGTTTTCTTGAGAGCTCGAATGACCGAGCGAAAATCAGTTTTGCCGTAGCCCGGGGCGAGAGAGTTGGAGTCCCGGAAGTGCAAATGCCGCAGATAGGGCTGAGCGTCCATCACCGCCTCGTAGGGGTTGAGCTCCTCCATGTTGACGTGGAACCAGTCGAGCTGAATGCCGATATTCTCCCGACCGGTGAGCTCGATGACCCGCTTGTGATTTGCGGCGGTGTTGACGAACTTGCCCATCTCGAGGTGATTGGTTGCTTCGAAGACAAGCATCACTCCCTTCTCTTTCGCGTAGTCCGACATGCGCCGCAGTGCGTCTACCGCCACCCTCGTCGCGTCCCCCACGTTATCAGGGGTAATCGCGTCGTGAATCGCCACCGCAATGGTCACCGACAGCGCCCCTAGCTCCGCGGCAAAGTCGAGGGTGCTCTTGGTCTCCGCCACCGCGAGGTCCGCGGTCTTGGGTTCCGTGAGGGTCTTGAAGGTGGGTGAGTAGGGGTCCCACATTTCTCCCCAGCACTCGTTGACGTTAGACACCTCGAGACCGTACTCCGCCTTGAGCTCCTTGTGTCGGCCGAGGTACTCCTCCATGGAGACGCCGAGACCATAGCGCCCTTTGGGAGGGCAGATCTCGATGGCGTCATAGCCGAATTTCTTCAGCCGCTTGTAGGTCTCCTCCGGCCGCTTGTACGCCTCCTCCTGTCCAAAGGTGAGCTGAAAGAAACTGAATCGTAGCTTGTTGTTCACAGTTGCACCCCTCCATTCGTCCTCAACCCAGGTGAGAACGATCAATCTTCCGGATAGATCCTCTCCGGCGGCTTTCGTCGCTTCGGCCGCTGAATGAGCTCGAAGATGGCGCCAAAGGCATCTTCCGTATCGAGATAGGCGTAGTGCCCGTCGTCATCAGGCCCGAAGCCGGCGCCATCCATTATCATCTCGAAACCCGCCTTCCCTGCTTCGGTCAAAGCGGCTTCCATGTCGTCTACTAGAAACCCGAGGTGTTGTACTCCGTAACCGTGGCGCTCTATAAACTCCTCGTAGATGGAGGGGCCGCGAATCGACTGAATGAACTCCACCCGGGTGGGACCGAAGTAAGAGAGCGCCACACGCATGGCGTAGTCGGCGTCCTTTCCGCGATAGCTCATTCGCGGAACGAAGGGCTTCTGATAGGTGTAGAAATGCCAGGGGCCGATACCGAAGGTGCGGTAGTAATTTTCCACCGCCTGATCGAGGTCCTCCACAAGAAACGCAACCTGGGCGACGCCGCCATCGATAAAGCTCAGTGGACCCCCGGCAGGATTAAATGACTTCATCTTCCCTCCCTAGGGCTTGTAGACCACTTTGAGAGCCTCGCCGTTCATGGCGAGCCGCACACCCTTGTCGAACTCCGATAGAGGAAGAACATGTGTTACCAGCTTCTCTCCGGGGATACGTCCCGAGGCGAGCATCTGCAGAGAGCGACGGAAGTGTCTGGGGGCAAACTTGGAAATGCCCACAAGGGTGAGATTCTTGTAGTGAACCAAGTTCATGTCCACTCCAGGTTTGCTGTCGTCGTGAGGAAGCCCTCCAAAGAGCACCACACGGCCACCCTTGGCGGCCAGCTCCACGGCGATCACCTGCGAGGAGGGGGCGGGATTGGCGGTAATCACCACATCCGGTCCGGCTCCCCCGGTGAGTTGCCGAACCTCCTGGGCCAGATCCTTCTCCTTCATGTTTATCAAGGCGTCTGGCTCAAAGGCCGCGGCGAGCTCCAGGCGCTTCTCAACGAGATCAGCGAGGAAGACCTTCTCCGCCCCGCTCGCTCGGGCCACCGCGACATGGAGACAGCCAATGGGGCCGGCGCCCATAATGAGCACCGTGTCTCCCATGTGGGTGTTCGCCTTCTCGTGGGCGTGGATAACCGATGAACCGGGCTCCACGATAGCGGCGTAGATCGAATCCAGCTGCGCCGGCGCCGGGAGCAGGTTGCCCATGAGCACGCTCTCTCGCGGAATGATCATCTTCTCCGCAAAGCCGCCTTTCCATGCCTGGCCGATCTCACGGATCTCCTCGCTCAACTCATGGCGCCCTTCGACGCAGTAGGGGTCTGCAGGGTCATAGGTGTTCGGACCGACCGAAAGCCTGTCACCGACGTTCCAGGGCCCTTCGAAGTCATCCCCGAGGGCCTCCACGGTGCCGCAAATCTCGTGTCCAAGGGTCCAAGGAAATTGAACATGCTTATGACCGCTCCGGATGGTACGGAGGTCGGAACCGCAGAGACCTACCGCCTCTACTTTGAGCCGGAGCTCCCCGCTCGCCGGCTCCGGTACCGGCACATCGGTCACCTCGTATTGCATGGGCGCATGTATTACCATCGCTTTCATTGTTTTGCTCAATGATTTCTCCTTCGCAGCTGTGACAGGGTTTCATAGTCCTCTTTGACGTGGTCGTAGAGGCTCTTGAAAAGCTGAAAATGTTCCATGTAGATCCCGTTGCGTTTGCTGTCTGGCTCGAGGTGGCTTACGTACTCCGTCCAATCCTTGGTAACGGAGAAATCCTTGAACACCCCCGTGGCTACCCCGGCGAGGACGGCGTCTCCGAAGGGGGCTCCGGTGCGCCGCTTAACCATTGCCGTAGGCACATTGAAGACGTCGGTAATGATCTGTCGCCAGAGTCGGCTCACCGCGCCTCCCTCGTTGAGGATCATCGGAAAGTTCACCTCTATTCCGGCCTCTTTGACCAGGCGAAAGGAGTCGTACATCGCGAAGGCGACCCCTTCCATCATTCCTCGCACCAGGTGGCCCTTTCCGTGATTGAGGGAGAGGCCGAATACGACGCCACGAGCCTGGGTGTTCCAGATGGGAGTGCGCTCTCCCATGAGATAGGGAAGAATCACGAGCCCATCGCAGCCCGGAGGCACTTTTTCGGCATACAGGTTCAAT
Organism: uncultured Spirochaetaceae bacterium; assembly: GCA_964478055.1. GTDB lineage: Bacteria > Spirochaetota > Spirochaetia > DSM-27196 > Alkalispirochaetaceae > CAYZHV01. The sequence goes on from CAYZHV010000032.1 coordinate 8,688, forward strand.
AGGTCGTAGGAAGAGACCCCGAGGGATGATTCCACTCCCACTTCCGCTTGAGAGAAGGCGTCGCGAATGTATCGGATCGTCTGCCCTCCGGTGGTTGTGGTCGGGACTGTGACATAGGTTCCCTTGGTCGTGTAGGGGAAGCTCATGAGGAGCCGACCAATGTCGCTGAACATGAACTCGATGTCTTTGTAGATAATGCCGAAGTTCCCGACGGTACCGAGGTTCGACTGGATGTCCCCGGGCTCGGTGGCGCCGGCGCCGATCCAGCTTGCGTTGCAGTCCACCTGCCCCGCCGCAACCGGGGTTCCCGCGGCGAGGCCGGTCTCTTTCGCCGCCTGGGAGGTAACCTCGCCTATCACCTCCTCGCAGTGAAAGAGCTCGGGCATCATGCTCATCTCGAGACCGACGTCACTCATCATCTTCTCGTCAAAGCGTCCCTTACGCATGTCATAGGCGACGCCGTAGAAGGCGCCCCCGGAGTAGTGGGTGGTTGCCTTACCGGTCAGCTTGAGATTGATGAATCCGTCGATAGTAAGAACCTTCCAGATGCGCCTGTAGGAGTCGGGCCTGTTCCGCTTCTCCCAGAGCAGATTGACCAGATTTGGGTGGTCCTCCAGGCGGTACGCTGAGAGCTGAAAAATCCGGTCGTCTCCGATCTCTCTTTTGAGCCAATCCACCTCCTCGGTAGCCCGCTTGTCCATCAGGTTGTATGCACGATTGACCGGGTTGTGGTCCTTGTCGACCATGACCATTGAAGGAAGCGCTGAGGAGACGGCGACCCCACGTATTTCGCTCCCACTGACGCCGGCGTCCGCCATGGCGCCTCGTATGAGCCGACAGGCGATCTCCCAGTAGAGAGCTGCTTCATGCTCGGACCACCCGGGGTGCTCATGGATAAGCGGGTATTCCTCAAAGGCAAAACCGAGGTCCTTACCCTGATCGTCGATAACCACACACTTTGCACCGCCGGTCCCGTAATCAATCCCGAGTAGGTGTTTCGCCATAGCTCATCTCTCCTTCATTCTGGCTCTCCCCGGTTACCCTGCTTGTTCCGCCGAACCACTTGATTGGACGCCCTTAGCTCCCGCACCGCACTCTCCCCTTCTCGCATGAGGTAGTTCGCGTGAAGGGACTCGATGATGCAGAGCTGAGCCAACCGTTTCGCCATGATTTCGCCGGTCCAGTTCTTGGTGAACACGGCCGTTTGCAGGACGTAGGTAGCAAGCTTCGCCAGGGGCGAGGTGGGGAAATTCGTAATCGCGATAACCGTGGCGCCCGCGGCGTCGGCAACCTCCGCCACCCCGGTGATCGTGGCGCTCCTGCCGGAATGCGAGATGCCAACGAACACGTCTCCCGGCTGAAGCTTCGAGGCGTGGATCAGCTGCATATCCGGATCCATCGGGGCGTGACACCGTTTGCCGATTCGGTTGAAACGGTAGCTCGTCTCGGTAGCGACGACCCCCGCGTCTCCGAGGCCGCAGACCAAAAGCTGCTTGGAGGCGACGATCGCCTCCAGAGCGGCCGCGTACTGCTCAGCATCCAAGAGCTGCAGGGTGTCCTCGAGAGCGGTAATGCCAGACTCGAAGACCTTCTTCATCACCGTGAGAGGGGGGTCCTCCGGGGCGATTTCGTGGTAGCCGGTGTCCGAGCTCTCCTGGTTTTCATCGAAGGCCGCTTTGAGCTGCGGATAACCGTCGTAACCGAGGCGCTTCGAGAGCCGGACGATGGTTGCCTCTGAGCAGCCTGCCCGGCCGGCGAAGTCCACAATGTTGAGACCCGGTAACTCCTCGGGACTCTTCAGGATAAAGTCCACAGCCTTCCGTTCCGCACTCTTTAGGTCGTCATAGATCGCCTGAATTCGCAGAGCAAACTCATGGGGCACGCGAGAGAGATTCTCATGGTTCATTTCGCTCTTCTCCTCATGAGGGAGAAGCGTATCCCGTGCCCCGGAGTGCCGCAACTCATCCCTCCCGATAGAGCTTGTCCTGAAGCCGTCGCAGATCCATGAGAACCGAATCCCTGGAGGCATCCACCATGTCGTAGGTGATCACGGTATCCTTCGGAATGTTCTGCGTGGCCACACACCCCTTGGCAATGCCGAGGGGCAGACGGCGCTTCTCTGCCGCGCTACGTGCCTCCTCCACACTGCCGCGATAGGACCACTCTCCGATTCCGTCGAGAGTCTCGCCCTTCTTGATCTCTCGTTTGCTCACCGCCGTACATTCGGTGTAGAGCCGTTTAAGGGGATGCCCGGAGGACTCCCCGTAGAAGACCGCCTGGCAGACGGTCATGGGAACCTCGATGCTCGTCAAATGGAAGGGACGATAGAGGGTATAGTAGGGGCCGGGTCCCATGTCCCGCTGAGCGAGCCCCGCCCGGAGCCGGGAACTGTCGGTGGTGACAACGAGGAAGACTCCGGGGTGGACACCGATGGCGAAGTCGACCACACCGACTCGGTTCTCCAATACACCTCCCTCGGATCGGGGGACAAAGACTTTGTTTAGCGTATCAACGGTGGACTTGGCGCCGTGCATTCCGGGAACGTCCGGGAGGAGCCCCGTGGCGTTGGAGACAGCGGTCATCTCGATAGCGGTTTTGGAGCCATCCACGAACTCTGCGAGCATTCGCGGGCTCATTTCACGCTTTTCCGCCTTCTCCCGCTCGGTGTCGGGGTTGGCGTAGAGGTTCAGGGGATTGTTCTTGCCCTTCCCCGCAGCGACGACCTCGAAACCGAGGGCGTCGGCAAAGCGGTAGAGTTCGCAGATCGCCGCGGGCTCATCTCCCGCGGCGAGGCTGTAGACAACGCCGGCGTTCTCCGCCATCTGTCTAAGGATGGGACCGATGGTGACGTCGCACTCGACGCTCATCATGACGATGTGCTTGCCGTAGTTGACACAGTCCAGAGAGACTATCGCCCCCATTTCGGTGGATCCCGTGGCGTCTATGACTGCATCCACCTGTTCCATACGAGTGGCAACGCGGTAGTCCGTGGTGGCTACGTACTTGCCCCCCTCCCAGGCCCGGGTCGCCTCTTCCGGATCGTCGGTTACGACGACCTCCCGCTTCTTCTTCGTATCCACGAAGCCGCTCTTCGCGAGATCCACTGAGAGGTCGCAGATGCAGCACACTTCCATCCCTTGCATCTGTCCTATCTGCGCAACGATCTCCACACCCATCTGCCCGGCACCAATAAGGCTTACCGCCACTGGATTGTTCGCCCTCTCTCGCTCCGCCAGTCTCGTGTTAACTTCGTTCACCGCGTTTCTCCTTGCCCTACTCCCGGCCTTCTAGGAGCCGCTCTCCCACGGCGCCGCCGGGATGAATCACACCGAACTGCTCTCGGGTAAAACCAGTCTGAGTCATCGCCACTATCGCCAGGGCGTCAAAGGTCGCTATCACCGCTGCCGTGCTGCTGGTTGCGAGCATGTTGAAGGGGTCCGGTTCCCCGGATACGTATACCCGCAACACCGCTGTCGCTCTCCGGGCGAGGGGGGACTCCTCGTTTTCGGTAACCGCGAGGGTCGTGCATCCCTTTGTTTCCAGAGCAGGAATAAGAGCAGCCAGTTCCTGAGTCTTTCCGCCTTTGGAAAAGAGGATTACCAGGTCCTCCTGCTGCACCACTCCGAGACCGCCGTGCACCGCGTCCGCCGGAGAAAGGAAGAGGGCAGGCCGTTCCACGCAGGAGAGCGTGTGGGCAATTTTCTTTGCAGCCGCTCCGGATGTACCTGTACCTGTAGTAACTATTTTCCCCTTGCAGGTTGCCAGGAGTTCCGCCGCCGCCGTGAACTGCTTCGGATCGATCCTCTGACCCAAAGCTCCTACCTCTGTTGCTGTGTGTGCCCAGACGTCCCGGGCCGTTTTCCAGATAGTGTCAGCGTTCAAGAAATTTTCCTCTCCTGCCATGTGCGCAAGCATACACCATACTGGCCAGCTTGAGAACCGAGATTTTCTTTACATTTAGTCGATTTTGAAAACCTATACACCAAGCTTATACCTTTTACGTTTATTATATTCATTATCTGACCAAATATCAGCCGTTTAGGCGGTATACCGAGCCTATTTCGATCAGATACTTTTCTTAATGTTATTAGTATTATGAAAAACTGCCTCTCGTTTGTCTACTCATATCAGCCTGACTTTTTCATGTTCATTCTCATCAGAAGAAAAAGAGCGCCGCCGCAAACGTGGCAAACAGAAATGCCGAGGCAACCCTGACGGAAGGCAGAGTCGAAAGAAAGAGTCGCCGTATCCGGTTTGTGGAGACTCCGGCAACCACCGCCACAAAAAGAACCGTCAAGGGCAAGACAAACGCGACGTTGTAGGCCGCCAGGAGTGATACCGCCCTCATCGAAGTCCTCGCATAGTACGCAAGGGTAGGAAGGTAGACTTGGCCGGTACAACCGAGCTCCAAAACGGTAATCAATACCGCAACCGCGATAGTTCCCCCGAGCATGGCCCCCCGGTGCCGATATCCTCGTATCTCCTGATGGACTCGCTCCCGAACCCGTTTCGGGAGGCCAAGCACCATGTTCTGAGAATTACCGGTCCGGGCGTACCAGGCGTCCCGGAGACTCAACAGAGCGAGAACGATAAGACTCGCCCCCAGGAGGTAGCGAAAGGCGCGGGTTATCGTTGGCACCTCGGCAAAGCGGCGTAGTCCTGCAAACATCCCGAGCCCCAGAAGAAAGTAGGTAACATAGACGGTCGCTATAAACGTCACGCCCAGAAGCATCAGCTCACGACGCTCCTTTTTCAGGAGGAGGAGAGAAGAAGCAAGAAAGATCAGCGCCGTAAATACGCAGGGATTGACACCATCCAAGAGTCCCGCAGCCATGATCGGTAGCAGGGAGAGCTTAGCCTCCGCGGATTCCTCGCTTTCGGGCAATAGACGGACTCCGACCGCGGGTTCTCTTCCCTCTCCATAGGCGATGAGCAGCTCCTCAATTCTGGACTCGATCTCCTCGGTGCCCTGCAGGGTTCGATCCCCGACGAGAAGAAGGGGAAACTTGTCCTCTCGCCTTCCGCTCCGGTGGAGTACTGCCTCGAACTCCTCATATACAGCAGGATTCAGGATATTGCGTCGGCGCAGCTCAACCGGAAAGGGGAGACGCGAGAGTAACCGTGGCGCCTCTTCCCGAAGGAACTCCCGGCACTCCTTGCATCCCGGAGAGTAGTAGTAGAGCGCCTCCACAGGAGTATCTGCGTTCGAGGGGGTTGGAACATCCTCGGTCATTGCGGCTATTTGTGCCTCTCGATGGTCTTCGTAGGCGACGATCCGTTTTCGAAGAGCCGGATCGTCCGGATCCTCGAGATAGTCGAAGAAGAGAAAGCTGTTCTTGCTGCCCAGGCTCAGCCGAGCTCCGGAGAAGAGGGCGCGGCGACTTCGCAGCATGAGACTCCCGACCTGATTTCCATGTTCACCGGGAGAGAGCAGACGGGTACCCCCGGGAAGAACCACGTCGGTAAGCTCCTGCTCATGTCCGTAAATCACCGCGTCCACGCCGGGAACCGACGAAGCGAGTCGCTCCGCTCCGTCCCTACTGCCGTGATAGAGCAGGAGGAGATGATTCGGCCGCTCCAAGCGGTCGAGCGCCCGGGTCGCCGCCACCACCGGATCCTCCAGGCGAAAGGTTTTCCGCAACTTCGGCGGGTAGGCATGAAAGCTCTCCTCCCCGGTCAGGGAGAGTACGGCAACTGTGATGCTCCCAGACTCTCGGACCACCGGCTCCCGGAGGTTGGTTTCTCCGACCAGGGAGAGGTTGTGACTACCCAGAGGATAGACTTGCAGATACTCCTGGAGAGCGCCGACGCCGTCTGAAAACTCCTGGTTTCCCAAGGCGACGAGATCGTAGCCGAGATCCAGGTAACTCTCGAGGATGTGCCGGGAGAGCTCAGGATCGTTTCCGGGAGAGAGGATGTTTCCGGCGTCCAGGAGCAGATCCGGACGACTCACGGTCGCGCGCCACGGAGCCTCGGGCATTACGGACTCCGCCTCCGGCGGCGACCGGTACCGGGCAGCCCGCTTTACCAACCCCGCGATGGGATCTCCCCAGCATTCGCAGCCATCGAGATGGCCGTCCAAGGAAGCGGTGTACTCTACTACTACCGTCTGATAATCCAGGATTAGCCACAGGGGGACAAAGAGAGCCACCATCAGCAGAAGAAAGCCGGCGGCCTTGGCCGGCCGATGTAGCTTCATTCCATCTTCATAATGTGTCGCCGCTCGAGTCGGGCGATCTCCCTGCTTCGCACACTATCCAGGAAGACGGCGAAGAAGATGATCGCCGCCAAGACAATCGGTTGCAGGTAGATATCCACGTCCGCAAAAACCAGCCCAGCATCGATCATCTCGATCATCAGAGTCCCCACCACGGTGCCGGGAAAGACACTTCCGATCCCGCCGAAGAGGCTCGCTCCTCCGAGGACCGCCGCCGCGATCGCGTCGAGCTCGTAGGCCTCCCCGAAGTTCGGCTGAATTCTGCCGATCTGGGTGAGCGAAACGAGCCCCGCGACCGCCGCAAGAACACCCGAGATGGTGTAGATCTGAGTGAGGAGCCGACGGTCGTTTATTCCCGCCTTCTGTGCCGCCTCCTCGTTGTTTCCGAGGGCGTATACTTGCCTGCCGAACTGGGTCCTCGAGAGCACCAGATGGGAAACCAGAACCACCAGGGCGAAGACGAATATCGGGGCCGGTATGAATCCGACTATGTCGGTGGTGCTCAGAGCGTTCACAAAGGGAGGAAAGTCCACCGACTTGGACCGGGTTATCAGAAGCCCGAGCCCCCGTCCCGCGATGAGAGTGCTCAAGGTCACGATAAACGGGACGATTCTCAGTCGCGTAATGAAGAAAGCGTTTATGAAGCCGTATACCGCCCCCACGGCGATGGCCGCGAGAAACGCGAGCCAGACCGGAGCTCCCACGTTGTTGATGAGAAGCCCCGCGATGATCCCGGAAAGGTACATGTTGCTGCCGACGGAAAGGTCGATACCTCCCGCCAGGAGTACGAAAGTCATGCCCGTGGCGAGGATTCCTATGTAGGAGGCGCTGAAGAGTATGTTCTCCAGGTTCTTTCCGGTGAAGAACCGTGGCGCGATAATGCCGAACACCACGAAGAGCAGCACGAAGAGAATTATTGAGGTGTTGTTGAGACCGAATCTGAAAAGCTTGTTCCGTTCCATCCTTTACTCCGCGCTAATTACTTCGCTCTGACGGAACGCCGCCGCCAGCAGTACTTCCCGGTCGAACTCCGCTCGATCAAAGGCGCCGGTCATTTCTCCGCGACTCATGACGAGAATGCGGTCGCACATCGCCTCTAACTCTTCCAGCTCCGAGGAGATAACCAGCACCGCCGTGCCTTGCGACGCCAAGCGGTTAACAATGGTAAACACTTCATACTTCGCTCCGACGTCTATGCCCCGGGTTGGCTCATCGAGGATCAGGATCTTCGGCTTCGACATGAGCCACTTGCCTATGACAACCTTCTGTTGATTGCCCCCGGAGAGACTCTTGGCCAGAGCCTCGGAGATGTCACCGGACTTGATGGAAAGGGTCTCCTTGATCTCTCTCGCGGCGTCGTACAACTCCGACTCCCGGACGAACTTCCCCAAGCCGGTAACGAAGGCGGGCAGCGATACGAGCCCGAGATTCTCGGCGATGGTGTGGTCCATTAGGAGACCTTCTTCCCGCCGGTTCTCGGTAACAAATGCCATTCCTCTGTTGATACACCCCTGGGGATCCTCAGCCGTGAGAGGCTCCCCCTCGACGAGAACCTCCCCCTCCTTGTGTGGGTCGATTCCAAAGACTATCCGGGCGAGCTCGCTCCGGCCGGAACCCATGAGCCCAAACAATCCCAAGATCTCCCCTTTGTGGAGATCAAAGCTTATGTCCCGGACAATGCCCGGTTGAGAAATACCCTGGAGGGAGAGCATTTGCACACTCCCCGGAGTGGAGCTCTTCTCCGGATAGAGATTCTCTATCTCCCGCCCCACCATGAGCGAGATCATCCGGCGAATAGGGAACTCTTCCTTTGGCCCGGTGGCCATGAGCTTCCCGTCCCGGAGTACCGCTACGTCATCGACCAGGGCGAGTACGTCGTCGAGTATGTGGGAGATGTATATGATGCTCGTCCCCGCCTCCTTCAGCTGCCGGATGATGTCAAAGAGCTTTCGCGTCTCCTTAGCTGTGAGAGAGGTGGTGGGTTCGTCAAATATGATGATCTTGGCGTCCGCGGCGAGAGCCTTCGTTATCTCCACCAGTTGCCGCTCTCCGGGGGAGAGGGTTTCCACCTTTGTTCCGGGAGAAACATCAAGATTAATCGACTGCAAGAGCGGCTCCGCGGAGTTGTTCATCCGCTTCTTGTCCACCAGGGGAAACGCCTTGTACCGGGGAAAGCCACTGATAAAGATGTTCTCCCCTACCGTGAGATTGGTGAATAGATTGAGCTCCTGGTGGATAAACGCCACCCCCCTCTCGATCGCCGCGGCGGGACCGAGAGGCACGTACTCCTCTCCGAAAAGACGCATATGTCCGGAGTCCGCCGGCAGCACTCCTCCGAGTATGTTCATGAGGGTCGTCTTACCCGCGCCGTTCTCACCGACGAGGCCGAGGATCGTCCCCGCCTCCATCTCAAGTGTCACATCGTTGAGGGCGTTTATTCCGAAGAAGCTCTTCGATATGCCCTCGAACTCAAGAATCTTCTCTGGCATGCTTTTCCTCCTCAGGCGTTCTGCCGGCCGGTGAGGCGGTTTCGGGTAACGTCGATCACCGCCGCCGCCAGAATGACCGCGCCCTTAACCACGTTGATGGAGAAAGAGTCGAGGTTCATCTGATTTAGCGAGTTGGAAAGGACCACGAAGAAGAGGACACCGAAAATCGTCCAGGTGACCTTTCCCTTCCCTCCCTGAAGGCTCATTCCGCCGATAATGTTGGCTCCTACTATGTCGAGAATCAGCGGGAGTCCCCCGAGAACGGGACGCCCCGCCTGGAGCCGGGAGGAGTAGAGAATGGATGCCACCGCGGCGGCAAAACCGCTAAAGGCGTAGGCGAATATTGTGATCTTAGCCGTGGGAACACCGGAGATCCGGGCTGCTTTTTCGTTCATCCCGGTGGCGTACATCCAGCGTCCCAGGATCGTCTTGCTCAATATGATGTAAGCGAGTATGGCGAGCCCCACGGAGATCGCCATCGAAATGCTAAAGATTCCGCCGTACTCCTTGGATATGTTCACGTAGCTATCCGGAAGGTTCATGATGTTCTCGCTCTTGGTGAGGTAGATCGCCACGGCTCCGAAGAACATGAAAGAAACCAGCGTGACAATGAAGGGGGGCATCTTGAAGATCGCCACCGAAGCGCCGTTGAGAGCCCCGATGGCGGTACCGATAACCAGTACCAGCAGAATGGCAAAGGGAATCGCCATCGAGCTGCCGGCCATAAGTCCCCCCTCTTCGGTGATGATAGTGCCCCAGATAGGGCTCTTTGAGAATAGAATCGGGTCTACCGCCAGAGTTATGACCGACGCGCTCGCTACGCTACTCACCGCCATGATGGAGACCTGAGAGAGGTCTATTCCCGCCACGATGAGAACGAAGGTCTCACCAATCGCTACCGCCAAGAGCGGCCAGGTATTGGAAAGAATGTTCGACAGATTCCGGGTATTACCCAGCCAGGGAACAAAGATCCAGACCGTTAAAAAATAGACCACGGTCAGTATCAGAACGAAGTACTCGGAAAGAAAGATGCGCGTAAATATTCCGTAGAGCCCCGGTCGCTGCGTCAACGTGTCGTTCAACTGTTTAGGCACGCCACTGTCTCCTTTACTCTGCTATGCCCGAGGGCGGACCCGACTTCGGGTCCGCCCTCAGAGAAAAATGTTGAATGCCAACAGCTCTTTACTGCTCAGAAAGCAGGATACAGCCCCACATGTCCATCTCACGCTCGTCGAGATTATCCTGAGTAAGGGCGAATCCGGGGTCGTAGAGCCATTCGTCCGGGTTGGTCTCGCCGTTCTCGATCGCCTCGAGCATCCTGTCGAGAATGAGCTCTGCTTCATAGAAGACGTCCTGGACGCCGGTGGAGTCGAGGTACCCTTCCTTGATCATCTGGCAAGCGGTTACGTCTCCGTCGAGGCCTCCGAGAATCACGTGGTTCTCGTTGCCGATTTTCTCCCACTTACCGAGGGGTTGCAGTACCGATCGAATAACGGGAAGAAGGAAGTCCGAGGAGGTGAAAAGGAAATCAATGTCGGGGTTCGCCTGGAAGGCGCTCTGCAAGTTTGCGAGGGCTACGTTGGCGTCCCACTTGCTCGGAATCTCGATAGGCTCCCGGGTCCAGAGGTCCTCATTCGCCTCGATCGCGTTGTAGAAACCCTTCCGCCGACCGACGGCGTTGGGGTCGCCCAGGTCACCGACGAGGATTGCCGGGGTAACCTTACGACCGAGCTTACGAGCTTGGTCTGCCATGTGCTGCACCGCAGCTTCCGCGATGGTCTCGTTGTCCGCGACCGCCACGATGGCGTCTCCCTCTTCGCTCGAAGGAGGTCGGTTGAAGACACCAATCGGGATGCCCGCCTCGTTGGCGGTCTTGACGATGGTTACCGCACTCTCACCGTCCTGAGGGATAATAATAATGCCGTCCACGTCCTGAGCGATGACGTCGCGGGTCTGCTCGAGCTGCCGATTGGCATCCTCGTTGGCATTCTTCTCGATGACGCGGACGCCGGCCTCTTCGAGCGTGTCAATAATGGCCCGGTGTCCCGCTACCCAGAACTCCGTCTCCAGGTCCTGAAATAGAAAGGCGACAGTCTTCTGTCCACCTTCGCCCTGGCCTCCGGCCATTAGGAACGTAGGCAGAAGCATCAGGGCAACCAACACAACCAAAAGTCGCTTCATAGGTCCTCTCCTCTTCGGAAGTTTTCATAAGCGTAACATGAAAATGAAAAGCCACAAGTCGAAGTTTTTGCTATTATGTAAACTAATTTTACCGAAAAGCCGGTAGCACAAGAATTTATGACCGTATACCGCCGATGTCGCCGGAATTCTCCCACACCCGGTCGAATTGTCCACGAAGTGCCGGCAGGTCCCTCAACACCATCTGGGCTTGGCGGGCACCAGGGGACCTTCAGGAAACGGAGAGAGGAAACAGTTTTCTTTTACTATTACCTGATACGAAAACCGCCAGAGGTTCTCTTGAGAGAACCGGCAGGTGAAAGGTGACTGAAGTTCCCTTCCTCGCTCTCGAGTCAACGATAAGCCCGAACTCCTCTCCGAAATGGAGCCGGATACGGGCGCTGACGTTTGGCAGCCCCACGCTACCGGCTTCGCTCTTTCCCTGGAGTTGGCTCCGGAGGCGCTCTATCTGGGCTCTGCTCATCCCACAACCGTTGTCTTTGACCTCCAGGACGAGCCGTTCTTCTTCGATCCGTCCGGTTATCTCTATGACACCGCCGTTCTCAACTGACTCGAAGCCGTGGTGTATAGCGTTCTCCACTACCGGCTGGAGGAGAAATTTGATGGTGTAGAGGTCGCAAAGCTCCTCCTCGAGATCGTACCGCACGACGAAACGTTGGGGATAACGCATCTCCTGGATGGCGATGTACAGCTTGATGTGCTCCAGCTCGTCTCTTACCCTGACGTAGCGCTCACCCTTGCCAATACTGATACGCAACAGATCCGCCAGATGCTGCACCATCTCCTGGCTTCTGCGATCCTTCATTGCGATCATAAATCGAATCGTCTCCAGGGTATTGTAGAGAAAGTGAGGATTGATCTGCGCCTGCAGTGCACTCATCTGAGCGTCCCGGAGCTGCAATTCGACCTCCCGATGCTCAACCTCACTCAGATTTCGCAACTTCTGCATAAAGGTATTGAAGTATCGGGCGAGTTCCCCCACCTCATCCTCCGAGGGGATATCGAGATGTTTCTCCAGGTCCGCCTCGCCCTCGGAGATCTCTTTGATTTTCTCCCTGATCTGTCCGATTGGCTCGGTAATACGACCGGCGATAAAAACGCTTATAAGAAACACAGCAATCGTGGCCAGGAGAAAGGTGAGCAGGAGCGCCGAGTTCAGGACTTCCACATTCCCGTAGAACTCCCGTTCCGCAGAGCCGGCCACTACGATCCAGTTCATCGCTGGAATCGTTTTGAAAGTCGCGATATGGCGCCCAGGCCGGCCGGAGCCTTGGGTCTCGTCTATGTAGCTGATTTCGCCGTTGGTCCGTTGGGCCATATGACGAACGTAGGAAAGGCCACGAAGATTCTGCCCCTCCAGGCTCGGATGTACCACCACGTTCCCGACGATGTCGAGGATGTAGGGAGTCCCTGTGTCTCCCACGGTAATGGAGAGAATATCCTCCTGCAGAGCGGCCATGTTGACCTGCTCAATCGCGACGTAGAGCGCCCCGGCAATCTCACCTTCCTCGGTATAGAGCGTCTTATGAGCGGTGAGATACCAGTCTCGGTGGAAGTAATCCCTGCTCAGGAACGGATCGTTCCGCATCACGAGTTCGTAGACTGGAGAGCCTCGCGGAATCGTGCTCCCCACGCCTCTGCGCCAGGGCGCCTGGCTGATGGTGCTGGCGACCGAGACCAGTCCACGATCGCTCATCTGGTAGATCGCAACGATTCCGCCGGTCCGTTTCTCTATCCGGTCAACCAGACCGCTACGCCCCGAAATCACCTCTCCGCCGACCCGCAACTCCGGGAGCTCCACATGTCCAAACTCGTCACGTATTTCGTCAAACGTGTCATAGCCGTAGAGCGTGGACTCATCAAGGGTAACGGGCCCCTCCACCATCAGTTCCGCCAGGGCGAGGTTCTTCACGATCTGTCCCTGGTTGTTGTCTATACTCACCTCGACGATCCGCTTAATGAGATCCGAGGTATTGTCGAGCCCGTTCCGGAGGGTTTCATCCATCTCCCGCCGCACGGTTGTGTAGACGAGCACGCCGGTCAAGGCGAGGACCACGGCGAAGAGCGCGCTGAAGAGGGCGGTCATTCTCCACCTGATCGGAAGTCTCATTTGAGCCGGCCCACCGCACGATTGCGATACTCCAGCGGGGAGAGGCCCGTCTCTTTACGGAAAACCTCGCTGAAGTAGTGTTGGTCGTTGTAGCCGACATTCTCGGCGATCTCATAGACTCGACTTCCAGTCTCCGAGAGGAGCCGCTTCGCCTCCTGCAACCGAATCCGGGTGAGATACCCCTTGAAGGTCTCTCCCGTCACCTGTTTGAAGAGCCGGCTGAGATAGCCCCCGCTGACTCCCACCTCCGTCGCGACATCGTCGAGAGAGAGGTCTCTGGAGTAGTTGCTCTGAATGAAACGTACCGCGGCGGTAATGGCGGCGCTTCTTGACCCACTCCCATCGCCCGCTGTCTGCAACGCCGATTGCAACATGGAGGAGATCCGGTTGTGAAACTCGTCGAGGCAACAACTATCTTCGAGCTCCCGCTGGAGGTGGGCGTCGTCCGGAAGTGCGGCTGCCACCACCGGGGCCGACGGGAGGAGTCGCTCCTTGAGACGTACCATAAGAGAGAGGAGTACCGTTCTCACAGTCTCGGGGCGTATGATTCTCGCCTCCCTCAACTGACGAAAGGAGCCCTCCAAGTGCTCGGCTATCTGCCGACCGGAGCCCGTGACCAGGGCGTCCGCAACCCCTTCGACGGAAAGCTGAATACCCCGCTCCTCCTCAGAGGAACCGCACTCATCCGGATGTATAAGGCGACCAAGGCCAAGGTACATGCGATGCGCGAGGGTTGATTCCGCTTCTTTAAAGGAGAGTGGGATCTCTTCATCCTCCGCTACCTCCCCTCCGACTGCTGCCGAAAGAGTGAGACCGGCGTAGCTCGAAGCCTCTTCCTGGGCAATCTCAAAGAGCTCCTCGGCGAGCGCCCGCGGCGTACCAGCCAGTACTACCGCCAAGCGCACGCCATTTCTGAGAATGAACGCCCTGAGCTCAGCCTCGGGAATCGAGTCCGTAAATATGCGCCGGAGACTGGCACAGACCCCCAAGAGGTCAGCTTTCTCTTCCCGCTCAGCCCCAGTGGCCCGAGGCTCCAGGAGAAGCACCCCCCGGGCTCCAGCCTTGAGACCCTCCAGGCTCCCATTCACCGAAGGAGGCAACGGCGTAGGGCTACCCGACCCGAGCCACTGCTCCATCGCCTGCTCCCGGAGCGCCTCCAGGCGATGCTCTGTATCCGCCCGAGGATCCCTGTTGTCCAGAGTGTCCTTGAGCTTCGCGAAAACTTCCGTGAGCTGTGCTTCCTTTATCGGTTTGAGCAGATATTTGAAGACGTTGAGGTCTATCGCTTCCTGGGCGTACTGGAAGTCGTCATAACCGCTTAGAATAACGACCAGGGTCTCGGGTTTGTCGATCATCAATATCCGGGCCAGATCCAGGCCCGACAGCCGAGGCATACGAATATCGGCAAGGACAACGTCTATGGCGTGTTCTCGGAGATAGCCGAGGGCGGCATTACCATTAGAAAAGGTACCGACGACGGTGAAGCCGAGCGCGTTCCAATCAACGACGCTTCTCAGACCGTTCCGAATTACCTCTTCGTCATCGACGATAATGAGACGGTACATACAGACCCTTCTCACAGTAGCACCAGTCGCGCTCCCCGTCGAGGTTTTCTAGGGCTGCTTGGGAGAGCTATCCCGTTATCCGCGGCATCCACCGCGGCCGTCGGGTAAAGGCGCGAAACCAGCGCTCGGCGTCTTTTTCCCCGATATGAATGAGGTCGACCTGCCTCGGTTTTACGGGGCTTCTTCCCTGAATCCCCTCCACCTCGAAGCCTATGTCCGCCAACTCCAGGGAACGCCAGAGCTGGTGCACGCCGAGGGTGCCAATGGTCGCGCTTATGGCGCTCATGAGGGAGTTCATCTGCTGCGGCATGAAGGAGAGACCGAGACTCACACCGATGGCAACCTTTGCTCCCATGGCTCGTGCGATGTCAACGGGAGTCTGATCCACCAACCCCCCATCGAGGAGCCGCATGCCCCGCACCTCCACCGGCATAAAGGCTCCCGGGACCGCCGAGCTGGCACGCACAGCGAGGCCTACATCCTCAACGTCAGAGATTATCACGGTCTCGATTCCCGGCCGGGACTCCCGGGGTGGAGGAAGAAACTCCCGAAGCACATCCCTATCCAGCCGCTCCGCCACGTGGGGAGAAGTAAAAATCACCCGCCGCCGTTTCTCTACATCCGTCGCAACCACCGCAAGGTCCATCTCCAAATCACTGAAGCCGCGTCCTCTTAGTTCCTCGTTTACTAGGTCTCCGAGGAGATTATTCGGGAAGAGGCCGCCTTTTTGGCGCTCCTTGATGCCAACCAGATCACCGAGACGGATGACGTGAGAAAACCAGTCGAGATCAATGACAATCTCTTCCAGCCGTTCTTGGGATACCCCGGCGGCGTAGAGCGCTCCGATGACCGAGCCCCCGGAGGTTCCG
>CAYZHV010000033.1:0-23846 GCA_964478055.1 uncultured Spirochaetaceae bacterium
GGGGCAACCGAAGGCTCCCCGAGGAGCCTGAGCGAGCTAAATCGGCGGCTCGCGCGCCTCTTCGCGGAGAAGGGGGGGCTCGAGTTCGAGGAGTCCTGGGAGTGGGGATCCGCCCGGTTCACGGTCCAGATGGCGCCACTCTAGTTTAGAGGTCGCAGCCGGAGCACGCCGCCTCGGGCCCCTCTACCTCCAAGGTGGCGTGATCCACCCCGAAGGTAGCTAGCTTTCGTTTCAGTTCAGCTCGCAGAGTATCGAGTTCCTCCAGGGTAGGGGGCTTTTCGCTGCTTGCGGCTACCACATGAGCCGTCAAAAGGGTGTAGCGGCCGTCCAGGGACCAGAGATGGAGGTCGTGCACCTCCGAGACCAAGGGGTGATCGCTCATGGCGGAGGAGAGCTCCTCCAGGTTGATCTCCGGTGGCGCGTACTGGAGAAAGAGCCGCCCGACTTCCAGAAGCCGGGGTATCGCCTGAGCCAGGATGAATAGTGTCACTCCAACGGATAGCACCGGGTCGAGCCAGGGTATGCCGAAGAAGTAGATCAGGACCGAGCCCACCAGCACCGCCGCCCATCCGAGAAGATCCTCCAAGAGGTGGAGCATCACCATACGGCTGTTGGTGCTCTCATCTTTGCGCAGCCGGATAACTGCGGCCCCGTTAAAAAGGAGCCCCAGCACCGCAAGGCCGATCATGCCGAGGGGGTCCACCGCCTCGGGATCGAAGAGCCGCGGTATCGCTTCAAAAAGTATGACGATGGACCCCGAGAGAAGGATAACGCCGCTCACCAGGGCGCCGAGGAGGCTATAGCGCCGAAAGCCGTAGGTGAGGCGGCCGGTGCGACCGCCCCGGGAAAGACGCTCCAGAAACCAGGAGACTCCCAGGGTCGCCGCGTCCCCGATGTCGTGGATGGCGTCTGAGAGAATCGCGACGCTGTTGGTCAGGAGCCCTCCGACCAGTTCCACCGCTGCGAAGATAAGGTTGAGAAAGAAGGCTATGCCAATGGAACCGGATCCGTGGTGGTGGTGGGCGTGGCTGTGCCCGTGATGGTGGCCATGCGCATGGTTATGCCCGTGGTAATCGTGCTCTGAGTGATCCTGCCTGCCCATGGGTGCTCCTGAACCGAATGTTTCACGTTCTATCACCTCTGGTCAACCGGCTCAGTTTTCCACCCGCAGTGGCTGTGATACTCTATGTTACGTGAGACTGCGCCCTTTTAGAACCAGTGCCCGTTATCTCGAAATCCTCTCCATACTCGCCAAGTACGGCTTCGGTGAGGTCCTGCGTCACGTCACCGTCACGACCAGAGTCCGGGCAAAAAGAAAGGCGGCCGTAAGCAGGGTCGGGGAGGAGCAGAAGAAAGAAAACCTGGTCAATCTCCCTCTTGCCAAGAAGGTCCGGGCGGTCCTGGAGGAGCTCGGGCCAACCTTCGTTAAGTTCGGGCAGCTTCTGAGCAACCGCCACGAGCTCCTGCCGGAGGACTTTATCGTGGAGCTTCGGCGTCTCCGGGAAGAGGTTCCGCCGGTCGCCTACGAGGCTGTGGAAAAGCAGGTTCGCCGAGATTTCGGAGTGGGGCCGGAGGAGCTCTTTCGCGAGTTCGAGCGGGAGCCGGTGGCGGCGGCGAGCATAGCCCAGGTCCATCGGGGAAGACTGCAGAACGGTATCCGGGTGGCTGTTAAGGTTCGCCGTCCCGAGGCGGAAGAGACGGTGGAGTCCGACATTATTATCATGCGGCGGATCGCTCAGATCGTGGATCGCCACCTCTGGAATGGAAAGGTTTTTACCGCCTGCGAGCTGGTGGACGAGTTCGACCGGCAGATTCATCGAGAGCTCGACTTTCACCGTGAACGGCTGAATATTCAGAAGTTCGGTAACTACTTCAAAGAGAACCGGAACATCTACGTACCGAAGGTTTACCAGGAACGGTGCAGTGAGAATCTTCTCACCCTGGACTACGTTGAAGGGACCAGGATGTCCGAGCTCCTTTGGGGAGAGAAGCGGAGCGTTGTCGACAAGGACGTGGTGGTGGATCGCATAACGGAGCTCATGCTTCGGCAGATCTTTATTAACGGCTTTTACCACGCCGATCCCCACCCGGGAAACCTCCTGGTACTAAAAGGAGACGTGGTCTGTTTTCTCGATTTCGGCATGATGGGAAGCATCCCGCCCTTTCAGCAGGACCACCTGAATACCATCATTCTTGGTCTCGTCTGGAGGGATCCGGAGGTGGTGACCGAGGCGGTCCTGGAGCTCACAAACAGCAAGAGCATTGTCGATGAACAGCGGCTCATGCTCAGAATGTTCTCCTTTATGGAGGAGTACGTTGACCTGCCGATTCAGGACCTGGACATAACCCGGTCGCTCTCGGAGTTAATTCTCGTTCTCAGCGAGTTCGGCATTAAGGCGCCATTGAACCTGAGCTACATCCTCAAGAGTTTTGTTCTGCTGGAGGAGGTTGCCACCACTCTGAGCCCGGAGTATAAGACCATAGAGAAGCTCCAGGAGTTCTCCCGGCAGATACTGATGCACCGCTTCTCGCCGAATCAGAGTCTGCGCTCGGCGATCCGATCCGCCCACGAGTACGGTGAGATCTTTCGAAAGTTTCCCAAAGACCTGGAGCACGCCCGCCGATTTCTGAGGGACCGGCGGGTCGTGATCGCCCACGCCGGGCTCGAACCTGTTAGAGACACCCTGGACAATATCGGCTCCCGCCTCGTCTTCGGGCTGGTCCTCTCGGCTCTTATCGTCAGCTCCGCCCTGATCGTGTTGTCCGGGATCGAGCCGCGATGGAACGGTATCCCGGTGATCGGCCTCGCGGGGTTTCTGCTCGGAGGGTTTATGGGATTCAGCTTTCTCATATCGGCGACGATCCGCGGCATCCGTCGTCATCACCGCAAATAGCGCTTAGACGAGGCGAGCCTTCACCGTCTCGAAGAGTCGTTCCCCCGGCGTTAAACCCGACACCTCCTGCAGAGCGTAGTCGACTCCGCGCCGTTGGAGCTCTCGGTGGAACTCCTCGTCTCCCGGAAAGAGGGCTCCCTTCTCGTCCGGCGCTTTGAACGCCAGGGCGCTACGATAGACCGCCACAATCGGTCCGGGATCGACCCCCTGCCGTTCGGCAAGCCTTATCGCTCCCACGATCCTGTCCTCCCCTGCAAGCTTTCTCTTGAGATCCCGTCCAACTCGATGAACCGTGTCTCCGAGAGCTCTGTTTCGAAAGCGGTAGAGCAGGTCCTCAATGTGTTCGGTGAGCTGTTCCCGGGCGAAACTCTCAGGATAGGCGGCCAAGAGCGCCTCAGCGGAGCACTCCATGGCTGCCCGGGCTCCGGAGGTGACTTCCGGATCCTCCAGGAGCTCCCAGAGGTAGGTTGCCTCGGGATTACGGGCGTAGCCGAGATACGCCGTCGCGGCGTGACCCAGGTTGTGAATGAAGAGCTTCCGATCTACGTAGGCGGCTATGTTCTCCACCGGGGCGAGCTCCGGGATGGGAGGGATCGGATTCTTCCAGGCGAGCTGATCGAGAATCAGTCTGTTGTATCGCTCCGCGAAAACCGTGGTGGGCTCTGCCTTCTTGAGCTCTTCCGGAACCAGGGGCACCATTTTGCCGACGCTACATTCGATGATCCCGGGAAGGGCGCTTCGGTCGGTATCAGGCGGAAGAGCGTCGAGGAGCAACTCTTCCACGAGAGCGGCGCCGTTGTGGATATTCTCGGCAAGAATGAGGTCGAAAGGTCTCCGCTCCGGCTCTTCCCGGTGGCGGCGGCTGCTCTCAGCGGCAAGATGCGGTATTACGTGCCGGATTGCTCCGCTTCCCACGGAGGTGGCGACGTAGGCCGTTTCGGCAAGCTCCCGGGCCACCGCATCCCGGTCCCGAGCGTCAACACCGCGCACCCCGGATACGGTGAGGCGCTCCTCGGAGCCGTCGGGATCCTTGACCACCACCGTGTAACGTCCCTTCTGATTCAGTTCCTTCAGAAGGAGCTCGTCCACGTCCACAAAGACCACTTCCCAGCCGTTTCGGGCAAAGATCTGACCGAGAAAGGAGCGGCCGATATTCCCCGCTCCGAACTGTATGAGTAGCTTCTTCTCTCTCATCTCTGTCATTTCAGTGAGATCTGGCTCCGGTACGCCTCGTAGTACGGGGCCAGGTTGTCACGCTTTTCTGCGATGCGCTCCTCGAAATAGGTGCCCCCCACATAGAAGCAGGCGAAGCCTCCGGAGACCACCGCCCACCGGGCCGCATCGATGAGGTCATACTTCTCGGAGCCTTGGCTCAGGTACTGCTGCGCGAGAGCGTAGATCAGCCCGCCGCAGAAGTTATCCCCGCAGCCTGTGGTGTCGCCGGCGGCGCCGGCGCCCGTGGCGAGCTCTGAGCCAATCTGTTCCGAGACCGGGAGCATAATTGGCCCGAGGGAGAGAAACTTGCTCTCCTCTCCGGCGTAGACGTGGACATTCTTGGCCCCGTGGGTAATAACCACGGCGCCTACTCCCTGCTCCTTGAAAAAGCTTATTGCCTCTGCGGCGCCACTGGATCCCGAGAGACGAAGCGCCTCCTCGTAGTCGGTGATCAGGAGATCGATCAGGGGATAGGAGTCGTCACCGGTGCCGATAGGCCATCGGCCACCGGGATTCTTCGACTCGTTGTAGAAGTCGTAAACCGTCGCAACGACGTTGAGTTTTCCCGCGGCGCGTCCTCGGAGCAGGAGCTCGTCGAGGCGAGCGTGAAGCCTGGGAACCAGGGCGGTGCCGCCATAGAGGAGGATAGGGGCGTCGAAAAACTCGTCGGGTACGACATCCGGAATCATCTCGTAAGCGGCTCCGATGTTGTTAATGAATGCACGCTCACCATTGCCGTTGTCGTAGTTCGGATCCGAGAGAACATAGGTAAAAGGGGTGACCCCGTCGATTATTTCGTACCGGCTGACGTCGACCGGGGTCTTATCAACAAAGCTCGCCAGGGTCTCACCGATAGTGTCGTTTCCACGGAGACCGTAGTAACGCACCCTCTCCCCCTCGGGAGCCAGGAGCTGAGCGGCGTGGACCAATGGAACAATGGCGGGTCCTCCGAGGTTGGCCGCCGTTGGCTGCCTGCCGTCGGTGATGTCGTCCAGTGCTTCTAGATAGTGTTTGCCCGCAAACTCCGCAAACTTGTCAGCGAATACGAGCTTTCCCGGAACCAGCCCGCCGTCGCCGGGGCTATGGGAGAGATACTGTTCCAGTCGAGGTGAGGAAAAATCGATCCCGGTGTAGAGGTAATCAACCAGGGAGCAGCCGACTCCGTTGATCAGTGACTCTGTGTGCTTCTCACTGTTGGGCATGGTGCGATTGTAAAGCCGGGATCGAGGATTTGCAAACGGCCCTAGGTGATAAATGCCTCGTAACCGGGATAGTGTAGCTTCTTTCTCGCCAGGGGCTCCGGAAAAATCGCATAGGTGCAGAGCCCCTCACTCTTAGGTGCCTCCTCTTCTCCCTGGTAGAGGCGGACGAGGATCTCAGCTCGGCGCTTACGCTCCTCCTTGAGCTCCGCGGCGAGAGTGATTCTTCCACCGCTGGTGTAGACTGGATGGTGATAGGAGAGGCTCATGGCTTCGGTCATTCCGGAGGTTCGCAGCTTGACGAAGATGAACCAGCTGGCGAGCTCATCCATGAGCGTCGCCTGGATTCCGCCGTGGAGAACCTCGCTGAAGCCCTGGTAATCATCCCGGGGCTCCCAGAATGAGAGGACCTGATCCTCGTGCTCGTAGAACGACATCCGAAGTCCGATAGGGTTGCCGGGATTGCAGCCGAAGCAGTTGTACCCGGAGTGGTCCAGGAAGGGATTCTTGAGCTCTCTCATAGTTGAATGGGAGTATAGCGATCACCGCAACTCCGCCGCAAGGACGGTCCATCGGAGCTCGCCATTGTTGCCAACGGAGTACTCCAGAACCATTGACCCCTGCACATGGCCGTCCTCGAATCGCGCGAAGACCCAGTGCTCGTTGAGAACTTCGATATTCTCCTCGCTGTAGAATCCCATGGTTCCCCCGAGGGTTCCTTCGTACGGGATCAGCTCCGGACGGCTCAAAAGATCCCGGGCAACGACTTCCGGCGGTGGGATGTCGTCCCGGGGCATAGCCTCCTCAAGAGGACTCTCGATAAAAACCTCTCCCTGCTCCGTCCCGATTTCCGTCCGCTCCAGGGGCAGAAGAATTAGGAGGATCGCAATCAGAATGAGGGCAAAGAGAATTGATAGGAGAAGTAGCTGAAGATCCCGTCTCGAGCTCACCTCCGCGGCGCCTCTCCCCAGGGAATGGTCACGCCGATCCGATCAGCCAGGCGATTCAGGTCGTCGCTACTGTGATAGAGATCGATCTCGGACTCGACGACCACCTGATCCCCGCTCCGGCGGAACCGGTACGCCTCATGTCGATAGTTAGTAACCGTAAAGGGTGATGGACCGTCAGCTGGATCGAGATGGAGGGAGCCGTGGCAGGTGCAGATGAAGGTCGAATCCTCCCGTTCTACCTTGACGAAAAAGGTCGTTCCCCGGACCCCAGCCACAGCCGTGCTCGTTTCCAGGAGAAAGCGATCCTCCTCGCTGGTGCCCGCGGAGACGAGCTCGTCAAATACAGCGGCAAAAGTGCCCCGGTCGAGGCGAACACCCTGACGAGACGCATCCAGGGTGAGCCTGGCGGTGGTCTCCTCCTGCAGGCGAAAGATGTTTCGCTCTCCGAAGATGATGTCCGCCGCGGATGCGGGTCCAGTGGTTACAATATCTCCGGTCTGCACTCGCAGGCCGAGCTCCGCCGGCTCTCCATTGACTGTCACGTCACCTTCGAAATAGTCGAGCCTACCTTCGGTGATCTCTTGGGGCTGCGTGTCCACCCCCTCGTCCGAGCCCCGAGCGTAGGAAATCCCGGGAATGAGTACCGTGAGGAGCAGTATAGCGAAAGCGGTCTGGTGTCGCTTGCCAGTTTTGTTGCGTTCCATGGTCAGAATTTACTCCGGTGGCGGTGGTTTTACAAGGATGGTATAAACCTATTGTCAGGTAGTGTTATAGGAATTATACTTTACAGTATGAGTAAGCTATACGTACCAAGCAAGGTCAACGGTGGAGCGGTTCGAATCGTGGCGCTCCTGACCGTCCTGATCTCGGTGGTCGCCGCGGCGACCGCCTCGAGCTGGTTAGCGGGGCTTCTGGCACTGGATTTCGCCATTCGGGGAGTCGCTACACCGCGATGGAGCCCCCTGGCTGCCCTGGCCAGGTTAGTCCAGCCTCGGACACCCTTTAGAGGAACCCCGATCTTTTTCGCGCCGAAGCGGTTCGCGGCGCGCATCGGCTTGACCCTCTCCGCCGCGGGCGCACTCCTCCTCGCCTTTGGGATGCCGGTCGTCGCCGGGGCAGTTCTAGGGGTTCTCGCCTTCTTCGCCTTTCTCGAGGGCGCTTTCAACTACTGCGTGGGCTGTAAGATCTACGGGATTCTGATCAGGCGAGGGCTGATTCCCCAGGAGAACTGCCCGGACTGCGCTTAACCGGAGAAGAAGGGCCCTTGCACACCGCGCCCGGGAGGGGCAAGATAGGGCCCTATGAATCGGATTTCTCATTCAGAGATAAGTGACAAAATGGCCGCCGTTATGGAGGCGGCCCTTCACCGTGTGGACCCGGCCCGGATGCTTCCAAAGCTCCTTTCCGTCGATGAGGAGGGCATCACCGTCAACGCCGGGAAAGAGGTGCTTCGATTCCCCTTTACCGAGTACCGCCGGATAATGGTTCTCGGAATCGGCAAGGCCTCGGCCCAAATGGCGGCGATAGTTGAAGAAATCCTTGGAGACCGAATACAGGACGGCGCAGTAGTAACCAAATATGGCCACGGAGAAGAGCTCTCTCGTCTCGAGCTTTTCGAGGCGGGCCATCCGATCCCCGACGAAGAGGGGGTCAAGGCTTCCCGAGAGGTCGAACGGATGGCTCAGGAGGCGGACGAGCAGACGCTCTGCATAACCCTCATCTCCGGAGGAGGCTCGGCGCTCCTTGTAAACCCGTTCCACGACGAAAGGACCGAAGTCTCCCTTCAGGACATACAGCAGACCACGAAGGACCTTCTCGTCTGCGGAGCCCTCATTCAGGAAATCAACTGCATTCGCAAGCACATCTCACATCTCAAGGGAGGGCGGCTGGCAAAGCTCTTGGCGCCGGCCACCTCGGTCAACCTGATTCTCTCCGACGTCGTTGGGGACGATCTCGGGAGTATCGCTTCGGGGCTTACCGTCCCCGATAAGACCAGCTTTAGGGACGCCCAGAGTATTCTGGAGCGATACGGCATTGACGAGAAGGTGCCCCGGACGGTCCGGGAGGTTCTCAGGCGCGGGGTGGAGGGTTCAGTGCCAGAGACTCCCAAGCCCGGAGACCCACTCTTCGAGAGGGTGCACAACATCCTCGCGGGCTCGAATCTCCAGGCTCTAGAAGCTGCGAAAGCCGCCGCGGAGGAGCAGGGCTACAGTACCGTGACCCTCTCGAGTCAGATCACCGGAGAGGCTCGGGAGGTGGCGAAAGTACACGCCGCGATAGCTCGTGATATCGCCGGGCGGCACTTTCCCCTAGCGCCACCCGCTTGCGTGATCTCCGGCGGTGAGACAACCGTCACCATTCGGGGCGGAGGTCGAGGCGGCCGTAATCAGGAGCAGGCTCTTTCGTTTCTCCGGGAGATGGAACGAAACCCCGAGGCCTACGCCGGGGTCACCTTTGTGGCTCTGGCCACCGACGGCGATGACGGTCAGACCGGTGTGGCTGGCGGGGTCGCCACGGCGAGACTCCTGGAAGAGGCCGCCGAGAGGGGGCTGGCCCCGGAGGAGTATCTCAGCCGCAACGACAGTTACTCCTTCTTCTCTGCCCTTGGATCGGAGCTCAGGACGGAAAAGACCAGAACGAATGTCTGCGACGTTCAGCTCACCTTTGTGGAGTAGACTGCTGCTCCAGGAGCATTCGTCGCGGAACGTCGTATCCGTCAAAGGCAGTACGAATGGTGAGAAAGAGATTGAGGGACGACGTAATCGTCGTTGAGACGAGAATGGCGATCATGATCGCAACCTGGTAGGTGATGGCGGTCATTGGAGCTGAGCCGCCGAGGATCTGCCCGGTCATCATCCCGGGAAGCGAAACAAGGCCGATCGTGGCGATAGAGGCGATTGTCGGGGAGAGCGCTGCACTGAGGGCGCTCCTTATACTCGGAAGCAGCGCCTCGGTTCGAGAGGCTCCCAGAGAGAGGGCGGCGAGGTAATCGTCTAATCCTTCTCGGAGGTTCGAGAGAAACCGCTCCAGAGCGATGATATTTGCCCTAAGCGAGTTGCCGAGAAGCATTCCCGCCAGGGGAATGAGATAGCGCGCATCGTATCGCGGCTCCGGGCGGACCGCCAGGAGCAACATCACTGCCAAGGGTACGAGGATCCCTACGGCGAGGCTCAGGAGGCTCTGGGGAAAGAGTGAGAGGTCTTTTCGCCCCGCCCGACGGAGAGTCGCTCCGTTTGCCACCAGCAGCATTACCAGAAGCCAGAGCCCCGAGAGCCACCACCGATTCAAGGAGAAGAGAAGCTCGATGTATAGACCCACCAGGGCGAGCTGCGCGGTCATCCGAAGCACCGCTATCGCCGTATCCTTGAGCAGGGGGAGTTTGAGGAGTACAAAGAGCGCCAGGGGAAGGATGAGAAGGGCGTAAATCGTCGCCAAGCCGAGAAAAGAGATTTCCTGAGTCATCCCTGGGATACCTTTTCTCGGGAAGCTCCGACCAGTCGGGCCGCCCTGATTTCGTAGTGGTATTCGGCGTCCTCGATCCACCGCTCGTCGTGGGAGACCGAGACGACCGTGCTTCCCCGCGTCCGGAGTGCTTCCAGCGCCGCGGAGCGAGAGGCGGGGTCGAGAGAGGCCGAGAGTTCGTCCAGGAGAAAAACCTCCCGATTGAGTAGCATAGCTCTCAGCAGCATGAGCCGGTGTTTTTCGCCCCCGGAGAGCTGATTCGTTCTCTGCAACAGGAGCGAGGAGGGCAAGCGGAGCTTCTCCGCCTCCGCTTCTACCGCAATATCATCCAGGGAAACATCCCGGTTGCTCCGAAAGTGGCCGGGTTCCTTTAGGTACTCCATAACCAGTGTCTCCCCGGGAAGCCGGGGTGTTTGTGGCACGTAGGCGAGTCTGCGACGTAGCCGGTGGCGGTTTTCTCCGGTTACCACCTCTCCGTCCACGCGCAACTGACCGGTCGAGGGGGGCGGAAAGCCTGCGAGTACCCGCAGGAGGGTGCTCTTTCCGCTACCCGAGGCGCCGGATATGGCGACGTGTGTTCCCGCGGGAACGACGAGGTCAACTTCCGGCAGCAGAAGGCGGTCTCCGACGTATATGTGAGCACCCTCCAGGGCGAGGGCCGGTTGATCGTAGGACATCGTTCCCCCTCAGCCCAGGAGCTTTGGCTGTTGCAGGTGGCCGCAGACGAAGAGCTGTTCCGCGCCGGCCCCTATCGGAGCTCCAAGGTAATCGCCAAACTCCTCGATGATTTCGAACCCCGAGGCGATGAGGAGGGTTTCCATCTGGTGCTGAAAGTAATATCTGAGGGTAAAGCGATCTTCTATTCTCTCGCTCCGCCCGTCAGGGTGATTGACGTAGTAGACCGTAGTCGGGTTGATCAGCTGCTTTCGAGTGTCGCAGGCGCCAGCAATCCGGGCTCGGACGATTTCGTCACCCGTCCCCGGGTCCCTGCGTCGCCACTCTATCCGTTCCTGGAAATCGTCGAGCCACCTGTTGAAAGGGGCCACGGCGAAAATGTCGATAATGCAGAGCCCTTTGGGGGCGAGGTGTCGCTTCATACAGTTCAGGGCAGTAAGGGCGTCACCGGTCTCGACGAGAGCTTGGAAACCCCGAAAAGGGATAATGATCAGGTCGAAGGGGGCGTGTTCGAGCTGGAAGTCAGCCATGTTTCCGAGGAAGAGGGAGACTCGCTCGCGGGTCGAGGCAGGCTCCCGTTCGAGCTTCTCGGCAAAAATCGAAAGCATCGCCTCCGAAAGGTCGAGCCCGGTTACCTTGAAGCCCGCCTGAGCCAAGGGCAGGGATACGCGACCGGTACCGCAGGCGAGCTCGAGAACGGATGTGCGTTCAGCCTTGCCGCCGTGCAGCGACCCTGCGAGTCGGTCGGCGTAACGACGATAGAAGCGAATGTCGTCACGACCGTACCCCTCAGCGTCGAGGTCGTAGTATGGCGCACCACCGAGGTAGAGGTTTACCACAAACTCGAGAGTACCATCAGCCATCATTGATTGCAACGATGAAGCAAAAAGTTGACCCCTTCGTGTCATTAACGTACTTTTCACACGTGCAACTCGCTAAGGCAGGTATATTATGAAGAAAGCTTCAGTAACTCGGATTTCGTCAGCCCGGATTCCCAATGAGTACGGGGAGTATCAGCTTCATCTTTATCATAACAGCGTTGACGACAAGGAGCATCTCGCCCTGGTTTACGGCGATGTCAGTGAGAAAGACGAAATTATGGTGCGGGTACATTCTGAATGCTTTACCGGCGACGTTCTCGGCTCCCAACGGTGCGACTGCGGTGAGCAGCTTCAGCGAGCAATGCAGCTCATTGCCGAAGAGGGAGAGGGGGTGGTCCTCTATATGCGCCAGGAAGGGCGAGGGATCGGTCTCTCCGAGAAACTCCGAGCGTACAACCTGCAGGACCAAGGTCATGACACTGTCGAGGCGAACCTGCTCCTCGGGCATCAGGCTGACGCCCGGGACTACACCGCGGCGGCGCTGATGCTCCAAGACCTCGGTGTCCGCTCCGTGCGCCTTCTTACCAACAATCCATCGAAAATCGAGCAGCTACAGGAGCTGGGCATCGAAATTCGCTCCCGGATTCCTCTCACGCCAATTCTGGTCAACGAGCAGAACCGCCGCTATCTCTTTACGAAAATGACCCGAATGTCGCACATGCTGAACCTGCCTTTCGGGGGACAGAGCGACGGCGTTGAGTTTGTCAGAGCACAGTAGGGAGCCCTTTAAAGGGCGGCTGCGACGGGCCGTGGAGGCAAAAGGCGTGAGACCTGCGGTTACCATCGCCTACGCCCAGAGTCTCAACGGATCCATAAGTCGTGAGCGGGGAAGGCCGACCAGAATAAGTTGCCCCGAAAGCGACGCTTTCACTCAGATGCTCCGGGGGATGCACGATGCCATCGGAGTCGGGGTCGGCACTGTCTTGGCGGATGACCCGAGGCTAACCTGCCGGGACGGTTCCGGAAGCTCCCCGATGCCGGTAGTTTTCGATACCCGATTACGAACGCCCGTGGGGGCGCGTCTCTTCAGCGAGCACCCACGGGTGGTTCTGCTCTGCAGCGAGGAAGCTATGGAACGACGCGGGAGCGACTACAGCGAAACCGTAGCTCGGTTGCTCCCGGTTCTGAACGCCAGAACCGATGAAACCCTCCAATCCGCTCTGAAGGCTATCCGGGATGACCTCTCCGTTCGCAGCCTCATGGTAGAGGGGGGCGCTTCTCTTATTCACAGCTTTCTCTCAGCCCGCCTCTTTGACCTCTTGGCGGTCACCGTCTCTCCTCGGATTCTCGGGGGGTATCAGATCGGAAGCGAGGCCGGTCTCGATCTGTCTCTGGAGATAGAGGAGTGGAAGCTTCTCGGCGAGGATCTCCTCTTACTCGCCCGGAGGGTCCCGGAAGATGCGTGATGGGCGTCGCTATCTCCAGTTCGAGTCTCCCCGGTCCGCGGCAGTTCGGGAGGAGGCGCTTCCGGAGGTGGCGGCCGGAAACATCCTCGTGGAGGGAGAGTGCTCTGGTGTAAGTGCCGGAACGGAGCTTCTCCTTTTTCGCGGGGAGGCCCCGGAGGGGATACCGCTGGACGAGACCATACCTTCTTTGGAGGGAGAGCTGAGCTATCCTCTTCGGTACGGCTACGCCTTTGTGGGACGGGTTAGAGAGGTCGGAGCTGGCGTGGACCGCGCTCTTCTCGGACGGCGGGTCTTTCTCTTTCATCCACACGCGACCCATGCCGTTGTTCCCGCCAGCTCGGCTATCTCCCTGCCGGAGGAGCTTCCTCCGGAACGGGCGGTCTTTCTTCCCAATCTCGAAACCGCGGTAAACCTCCTCCTCGACGGAGCTCCACTGCTCGGGGAGGAGGTCGCTGTCTTTGGTCTCGGGGTGGTCGGTCTCCTGACCACCCTGCTTCTCAGCCGTATGCTCCGGGAAGGAGTGGTCGGAGTAGAGCCCCAGGAGTACCGTCGATCTCTCACTATGTCTCTTGCCCCCGGTGCCCTCTGCGTACCTCCGGAGGAGCTCGTCTTGCCTGAAACAGTGCAAGCCGGAGGCTCCTATGAGGCCATGCACAGGCACTACCCCGGCTTTGACCTCGTCTACGAGCTCTCCGGTCGGCCGGAGACCCTCAACCAAGCCGTGGAGTCGGCCGGGTTCGGTGGGAGGATCGTGGTCGGCTCCTGGTACGGACGCAAGAGTGCTCCGATCGATCTCGGTGGGCGCTACCATCGTGCCCGGCTCGAGCTGATCAGCAGCCAGGTGAGCACCATCGGCGCCGAACGCTCCGGTCGTTGGAGCCCGGGCCGGCGCCTCAGCACGGCGCTGCGGTTGCTGCAGGGCTTGCCCCTGGAGCGTCTGGCCACCCATCAGGTCGCTTTCGAGGACGCTCCCGGGGCGTACGAGCGGCTTGCCGCGGGAGAGCCGGGATTGATGCAACTCATATTTCGCTATAAGGACGGGTAACCATGTTCACTCTGGAAGTTAGAAGAGATTTTGTCGCTCAACACTATCTCATAGGTGGTGACTTCGGACCCGAGAATGATCCTCACTCGCACCACTACGTGCTGGAACTGCACCTTCGAGGCGAGGAGCTCGATGAGCTCGGATATCTCGTGGACATCACCGAGGTGGAGCGGGTCCTGGACGCCACCGTCACTCACTACCGCGACAACACCCTAAACGACCTGGAGGAGTTTTCCGGCCTCAATCCAAGCATCGAGCATTTCTGCCGCATTGTCTGGCACCGGTTGCGGGACCAGCTTCCTCTGGAGCGGCTGAGCGGCATGGAGGTGCGAATCTGGGAGAACGATATCGCTCGGGCTGGTTACGAAGAGAGCTTGAGGTAGTAGAGGGTGCGGATCCTCCTGGTCATTTACGGCTCCCTGGAACAGCGCACCGGGGGTTATCGGTATGACGATCGCCTCCTGGCGTATCTGAGGGAGAAGGGGCACCAGGTAGAGATCTTTTCCCAAGAGTGGGGGAGCTACCCCGGACGACTTGTTCAGGACGTACCGCGGAAGCTCTTGGAGGCGGTTGACCGATTCGGGGCGGATCTGGTTCTCGAGGACGAGCTCAACCACCCCTCCCTGATTCGTTCGAACCGCGCTCTTCGAAGGAAGCAGGGCATACCGATAGTGGGGATCGTCCATCATCTCGCCGCCAGTGAGGAGCACGGCTGGATTCGCGGTTTTCTGGCGAAACGGATCGAGAGAGCCTTTCTTCTCACCCTGGACGGGGCGATTTACAACACCCCGGTGACCAGGAGTGAGGTGGAGACTCTCCGGGGAGGGGTTCTGCCGGGGGTGGTGGCGCTGCCCTCCGCGCAAGGCGCTCGGGAGACCGCTGCGGCGGCGCAGGAACGCCTCGAGGGAGGAGAAGGAGCCAGCGGCGGGGAGGGGAGTCCTTTGAGACTGCTTACCGTGGGCTCCCTCATACGGCGAAAGCGGATAGACGCGGTGATCGGAGCCCTGGCGCTTCTCAATGATCCGGAGGTCGAGCTCACCATCGTCGGGGAGGGAACCGCCGAGCCCGGGACGGCCCGGAGTCTCCAGGCTCTGCCCAGGCGACTGGGAGTCTCCGGGCAGGTCCGGTTTCTCGGTGGGGTTGGTCAGGAGAGGCTGGCGGAAGAGTACGAGAAGCACCATCTCTTTGTGCTTCCCTCGCAGTACGAGGGTTTCGGGATGGTCTATCTGGAGGCGATGAGTCACGGTTTGCCTGTGGTGGCTACGACCGCCGGTGGAGCGGAGGCGATTGTCGCCCCCGGGGTCAACGGTTTTCTCACCAAGCCCGGGAGCTCCGCGGGGGTGGCGCAGATTGTGCAGGAGCTCAAGCGGAATCCCGAGCATCTTCGGCGGCTCGCTCTTGGAGCGGCGAAGAGCGCCAGAACACACCCCACCTGGGAGGAGAGCTTCTCTCACGCCGAGGAGTTCCTTCGCGGAGTGGTAGAGGAACGGAGCAGGGATGGATCACAGTTATCTTGAGGCGAAGCGAAATCTCGATGACCGTTCCATGAACCAGCGCGTCTGGAACGCCTTCCGCAGCGCCGGCAGGGAGCTGGCAAAGGGGCGGGAGGTACTCCGGTTCGTGGAGATCGGCGCCGGGAGTGGCAGCATGGTGGAGCGGCTGAGCTCCTGGGAGCTCCTTCCCGAGCTGAGCGAGTACAGCCGGCTCAGCTATGAGACCGTGGAGCCTCAGGAGGCACATATCCCCACCCTCCAGGCCCGGCTCGGGGAGCGCAAGGAGTTGAGCTCCTTTGACACCTTTCTCGGCACCGTGGAGGGGTACCTCTCGGCTAAGGGAGAGGGACGAGCCGATATCCTCGTGGCGCACGCGGTTCTCGACCTCTTTTCCGCAAAGCAGGCCGCAGAGCTCGCCGAGCAGACGCTCGCCCCCGGAGGGCTGCTCTACGCCTCCATCACCTTTGACGGAGAGAGCTACTTCGAGCCGGTGGAGGATGAGGAGCTGGACATGCGGGTGCGCCGCGCCTACCACCAAAGCATGGCACGGGACGGTATCCACGGGGCGGGCTTTGGCCGGAAGCTACTGACTGAGCTTCCGAGGCGTGGAATCGGCATTCTGGAAGCTGGAAGTTCAGACTGGATACTCATGCCTCGAGAAGGGGAGTATTATCCGAGGGAGGCAGAGTTTCTCAAGGCGATCCTCTCCATGGTGGATAGCGCGGTGACCGGGATGCTCAGTAAGGAAGAGCGGAGTAGGTGGCTTAGGCGGCGGCTCGAGCAGGTCGAAGCGAGGGAGCTCATTTACATAGCTCACCAGCTAGATATACTGGCAAGGAAAGGGTAGAGGATGAGGGGAGAATTCGACCGAGCCTACAGGCTCTGGACCTACTTACACTCGGCGTTTCTGTTTCTTGCGACTCTTCTCATGAGTCCTGTCTTTACCTTTTCCGAGGAGCTTTTTCTCTGGGTCCTTGCCCCGTATACCGTGCTGATCATGGTCTGGCTCTACTCCCTGGCGGAATTGAAAGACCGTGGCCCTGCGGATCTTTTGACCGGTACTCGGGGCTTCGCCGCGATGGTTCTGTTTCTCTACGGAGCCCTGCGGCCCGAGCTCCCTATTCTCAACGGCGGGTCCTTCCTCTGGATTCTGCTCGCCTTTCTGCTTCTGGTGGAGCTCACTGATTTCTTCGACGGGCGTCTCGCCCGAAAGCGTGGGTGCAGCAGTTTCGGGGCGGTCTGGGACATGGAGAACGACGCCCTTTTTATGTTCTCTCTGGCACTCGTTGGCTACGTCCATCTCGGTTTTCCTGTCTGGGCTCTCCTCATTGGGTTGATGCGCTACCTCTACTTCCTTGCCTTTCGAGTGACCGGCGATCCTCCCGGTTATCCCGACTCCTACAAGCGTTTTGCCAAGAGCGTGGCCGCCCTCATTGCGGTGGGACTCCTCGCGGCCTACGCGCCGCTCATGACACCGTTTCACAGGGGTCTGCTCCTGGCGCCGGTATTGCTCCTGCAGACGATCTCCTTCGGATGGGACCTCCTGCTACAGGCTAAAGCGGGGCGCATTCGTGTCTCCCAACTGCGGGAGGAGGAGATTCCGCGAAAGATGGAGACCTGGCGATGAAGCCCCGAGGGGGACCGCTGTTAAACGGAGGACGAGCCCTGCTCCTCCTCCTATCCGCCAATCTTGGTCTCGGGCTCTTCTTCTGGCTGCCCTCAGGAACCCTGGGAACGCTCCTTTTCGTTATTCCCGAGACTCTCCTGCTCGTGGGGGCTCTCTTTCTTCTCTCCCGGACCAAGCCTTTCTGGAGAAAGGTTCTTCTGCCTGTTCTCCTTCTGGGGGTGGCGGTGCTTCTCCTTTTCGGCCTCGGGGAGAGCTTTTTTCAACAGGTCTATCGGGAACACTTTGTCCCCTGGCGGGACCTCGCCTTTCTTCCCGGCCTGCTCAACATGATCTTCTCCACGGAGCGGTTTAATCAGCCGACATTTCTGGCAGCTTCCCTACTCGTTCCGGTCCTGCTAACCGCGGGGGCGCTCTTTCTCCTCCTCCGGGTAGTGGTCCGGGATTTGGCAGAGCTTTCTCCCGGGCAGGCGAGCCTACTACTGATCCCGCTATTGCTCCTCTCTCTACCCGCCGTGGCAAGCTCTGCCTGGTCCGACCCGCTCTCCTTTCGGCTTGCTCGGCAGCTTCCGCCGCCGGAAACACCTCGCTACGCCGAGGCGGAGCTCGCGGTGCCGAGTGACGAAGCGCTGCCGCTCCTGGCGGGCGGTGATTTGCGACTCTTTGTGATAGAGAGCTACGGGCACACCCTTTTCACCAGAGCCGACCACAACGAGCTCATAATGCCGGTCTACGGGGAACTGGAGAGAGAGTTTCGGGATGCGGGTTACTCCGTTGTCTCTCACTTTATGGAGTCTCCCGCTTTCGGAGGTCGATCCTGGCTCGCGGACGGTACGATTCTCTCAGGCGTCTAGCTCGCCGATCAAGCCGCCTACGACGGGGTCAAGAAGACCGAGAGGACCACATTAATCGACGTGATGAATCAGGCGGGCTACGAGACGGTCCTCGCCGCCCCGGGGATGACCTACTACGACGAGGGGTATCGGGAGTTCTATCGCTTTGATCGCTCCTATATCCAGGAGGACTTTCTCTACCGCGGCCCCTTTTTCTCCTTCGGAATCATGCCGGACCAGTATCTGCTTCACTTCATGCGGCGGGAGACCGCGGGGGTCGAAGGTCCCCTCTTTACCGCCTATATCATGGTTTCCAGCCACGTTCCCTTTCGGACAGTTCCCCCATACGTGGAAGATTGGGAGCGCCTGGGGGAGGGGGAGATCTACCACTCCCTGAGGCGGCAGTACTTCGATAACAACTGGCTCAGTGGCGGCGAGTATCCGCAAGGGTACACTGCATCCATAGCCTACTCTCTTAGGAGCGCTACGGACTACATCTTGCGGTATCTCGAAGAGGGTGACGTGGCGGTGGTGATTGGAGACCACCAGCCTCGGATTCCGATTAGCGAGCGGAGCTCTACCTACTCCGTGCCGGTCCACGTGCTCTCGAAGGTGGATCGGCTGGTGGAGCCCTTCAAGGCGTACGGATTTCGAGACGGGCTCGTCCCCTCGCAGGAGACCCCACACCCGAGGATGGATCAGCTCTATCCGATGCTCTATGAGGTCTTTCGCGGCGTTCCCGCGGTACGGAATCTTCTCGCGCCCTGAGACATGCGCAATCTCTATCTGCTCGTCATCGGCAACAGCGTCTCCACCCTGGGTAGCAGCGTCTATCTGATCGTGGTGGTTCTTCTTCTCAAGGACCTCACCGACTCCGGAGTGCTTCTCGGGCTCTACCAGTTCCTGGCTCTTTTGCCCGCGGCGCTCCTGCTCCCGGTGACAGGAGCCCTCGTGGACCGGCTTTCCCGTCGCTCTGTTGTGATTGGTGCGGATCTGTTCCGCGGGGCCGTGATGATCGGTCTCTCCCTGCTCTGGATAATCCCTGAGTTGGTCTCCCCCGTCCCACTCCTAATGGTCTCCTTCCTGCTGGGCGCGGGAAACGCCCTATTCGTTCCCGCCGTGCAGGCCCTCATCCCGGACCTCGTCTCCTCAAATCAGTTGGAACGGGCGAACGGGCTTCGGGGGACTACCAATCAGCTGTCCAATCTTGCGGGAAACGCCCTTGGCGGGGTGGCGTATGCTCTCCTGGCCGCGCCGGTTATCTTTTTGGTAAACGGGGTTTCCTTTCTCCTATCCGCGGCACAGGAGTGGGCAATCAAGCTTCCCGGACCGGAGGGCACCACGGGCAGAGCGGGTATTGCGAGTAGTGCGGGTTCCGGCGACCACTCCCAATCCGGAACTCCGCCGAATCTGCTCCGGGCCTCGAAGGAGGGTATTCTCCTGGTGGCGGGGAACCCCCCGCTTCGGAGACTTATTCTCTCCCAGGTCGGGCTGTTCCTAATCTCTCCGCCGGTGATTCTCTCCCTGCCGTTTCTGGTTGAGGACCGTCTCGGGCAACCGGACTGGCTCGTGGGGCTTCTCTTTGCCACCATGCTCGGCGGGGCGGTAATCGTCTTTCTACTCCTCTCCCGAAGCACAGGACCGAGACGCTCCCGTATCGTCCCGGCCTACGCACTCATGGGCGCGGCTCTCCTATCGGTCCCACTCTTTCCGAGTCTTTCCACGCTCTTTCTGGCCGCCGCGGCGGCCGGAGCCGCCGCCGGTGTTGTCTACATCGAGGTGGCGAGTCACCTGCAGCGGCTCTTTCCGCGGGATATGCATGGACGGCTCTTTGCGATTATCGAGGCGGGAAACGCGGTCCTCGCGCCGACGGCGTATCTGCTAAGCGGGGTACTTATCGATCTTCTAACGCCCCGGGTTGAGTTCACCTACCTGGTGGCGGCGCTGCCGACGTTGCTCTGGGCCTTCTGGCTCTGGAGAAGCGCCGGCGCCAGACCGCCAGCGGAGACCTAGCCCCGAGCCGCGTACAAAGCGGCGTCGGGGCTGCCTATCGCGAAGGTTAGCTCCCCTGATACGCCGCAATCGGCGCACAGCTGCACTGGGGATTGCGGTCGCCCCAGACGTTATCCACCCGGGCCACGCCTGGCCAGAACTTGTGCTCTCGCACCCAGGGGAGGGGGAAGGCGGCGGTCTCCGCGGAGTAGGGATGTGCCCAGTCGTCGGTGACAAAGTCCTTTAGCGTGTGCGGGGCGTTCACCAGCGGATTGTCCTCCGCGGGGTACTCCCCACTGCCAACCAGATCGATCTCCTTACGGATTTGGAGCATAGCGTCGCAGAAACGGTCCAGCTCCTCCTTGCTCTCGCTCTCGGTGGGTTCGATCATCAGGGTCCCCGGCACCGGAAAGGACATGGTGGGAGCGTGGAACCCGTAGTCCATCAACCGCTTTGCCACGTCTTCCGCCCCGATGCCAGTATCCTTTTCCAGGGGCCGAATATCGACAATACACTCGTGGGCCACCGCCCCGTGCTCGCCTCGAAAGAGCACCGGATAGGCGTCCTGCAGGCGAGCGGCGATGTAGTTGGCGTTGAGAATCGCCACCATGGAGGCGCGACGCAACCCTTCGCCGCCCATCATCCGAATATAGCTTGCGGAGATGCCGAGGACCGACGGACTTCCCCAGGGCGCTGAAGAGACCGGCCCAACAGGATCCTCCACCGGATCCACACATCCCCCTTCCTGCTGCGGATGGGCGCATCGGGGATCGACCACGGGATGGGTTGGGAGGAAGGGAACAAGATGGGGCGCCACGCAGACGGGCCCCATGCCCGGGCCTCCTCCGCCGTGAGGAATCGCGAAGGTTTTGTGCAGATTTATGTGGCAACAGTCCGCGCCAATCTTTGCGGGAGCGGTCAGGCCGACCTGGGCGTTCAGATTTGCCCCGTCCATGTAGACGAGACCACCAGCTTCGTGGATAACGTTGCACACCTCCCGCACTTCAGGCTCGAAAACCCCGTGAGTGGAGGGATAGGTAATCATGATCGCCGATAGCTCTTCCCGGCGTTCGTCAACCACCTTCTGCAGATGCTCCATGTCGATGGAACCGTCTTCCCGGCTCTCGAGGACTACCACCTCCATGCCTGCCATCACCGCCGACGCCGGGTTGGTACCGTGGGCGGAGTCGGGGATCAGGCACACCTTTCGATGTCCCTCGTTTCGGGCGTGGTGGTACGCCCGAATGAGCATGAGGCCCGTGTACTCACCTTGAGCCCCACTGTTGGGCTGCAGGGTAGTGCCGGCGAAGCCGGTTGCCGTGGCGAGCTGCCGCTCCAGGGTCCTGAAGAGGCTGTGATACCCCTTGGCCGATTCAGCCGGCAGGAAGGGGTGGAGGGAAGCGAAGCCGGGCAGGGTAAGGCTGACCATCTCTGCCGAGGCGTTGAGCTTCATCGTGCAGGAACCGAGGGGAATCATGGAGTGGGCCAGAGAGAGATCTCGCTGTTCGAGCCGCTTCATATACCGAAGCATCTTTGTTTCGGTATGGTGAGAGTTAAAGACCGGCCCCGTGAGAAACTCAGAGGTACGTCGAAGGTTATCGGGAGTACCAGCGTCCTCCGGGAGCTCCTGCAGGAGATCCGCCATAAGCGGAGCGGTCTGTTTGCGGAGCCCCGCGAAAGCGCTTAGGACCTGGTCCAGAAGGTCGGGGGTGGAAGCCTCGTCCACGCTAATCCCTACACGGCCATCGGCATAGTCCCGAAGGTAGATTCGCTCCTTGTTGAGGACCTCCCGTATCCGGAGGCTCTCCTTCTCATTAGTCAAAGTTACCGTCAGAGTGTCGAACCAGACATCTTTCGGCGTCACTTCCAGGCCGAGCTGCTGCAGACCGAGGCGAAGGGCGCCGGTGAGCCATTTGACTCGCTTTGCCACGTTCCTGACTCCCTTTGGACCGTGATAGACGGCGTACATGGAGGCGACGATAGCCGGGAGGACCTGGGCCGTACAGATATTGCTAGTGGCGCGATCCCGGCGGATGTGCTGCTCCCGAGTTTGCAACGCGAGGCGGAGTCCCGGATCACCGTGGCGGTCCTTGGAAACACCGACCAGACGCCCCGGCAGGAGCCGGAGGTGCTTCTGAAAAGTCGCCAGGAAGGCCGCGTGGGGTCCTCCGTATCCCATGGGGACGCCGAAGCGCTGAGTGGATCCGACAACCACATCTGCGCCAAAGGTTGAGGGCTCCCTGAGGAGCGTCAGACTCAGAAGGTCCGTGGCGACGATGACCATCGCTCCCGCGGCGTGGGCACGCTCGGCAACCTGATCCCATTCCGTAATTGTTCCGTCGGTAGCGGGGTACTGCACCATCACCGCGAAGGTCCGCTCATCTATAGGGAGGTCTTCCCGGACCCCTTGAACCAGACGAATGTCCTGAGGCTCCGCCCGGGTTCTCATTACCTCGATGGTCTGAGGGTGGCAGGTTGAGGAGATCACGATAGTATCTCTCTCGCTCCCCCGGGGCTGGGCCCTCAGGGCGAGGAGCATTGCCTCAGCCGCTGCAGTCCCTTCGTCCAGGAGAGAGGAGTTGGAAACCTCCATGCCAGTGAGCTCTTCAACCATGGACTGGAAGTTGAGAAGCGCCTCCAAGCGCCCCTGGGCGATTTCGGCCTGGTACGGGGTGTACTGGGTGTACCAGGAAGGATTCTCCAGGATGTTCCGCTTGATCACCTCCGGGGTCTTGGTACCGTAGTACCCCATGCCGATGAGGGACACGCCACCGCTGTTCCCTGCTGCGTAGGCGGCGTTTTCCGCCATCGCTTCGTCCTCAGAGATCGGAGCCGGCAAATCCCCGGTGGTATCGATACGAATCGCCTCCGGAACCGCGGCGTCCGCCAGCGCTTCCAGGCTCTCGTACCCAAGTAGGGAGAGCATCTCTTTGCGCTCAGTCTCGTTGGGGCCGAGATGTCGCTCCTCAAAGGAGGGCACATCCGGGAGGAGCGTTTCTGCCGCCTCTCGTTCCTTGTAAGAGGGGCGGTAGAGCGGGCGCTTGGCAACGTGAGCGCGCTTGCGCTTTCCTCGGATTTCCACAAAGAGCTCCGTGCCGACTTTCATCTGCTTTCGTGCTACAAAGGCGTTGCCGGCGTAGGCATCGGCGGTAGGAGCGTACATACCGGTGACGACCTCGCCGACTTCGTTGCCTTCGGCGTCGTACACGAGGTAGCCCTCCCGGGGGACCGCCTTCTCATCCATCACAAAGGTTACCAGCCGCTGGGCCCCGCCATCGGCCTTTCTCGCCCGGAGGGCGTCGCTCCCAATAAACTCCCCATCCATGGTGCAACTCCAGGTGAGCCGCGCCTCCACGGGGGTCACTTTCCGGGAGAGCTCGTGGCCGTAGAGGGCAAATCCCGGCTCGAACCGCAGGGAGTCTCGAGCGGCGAGGCCCGCCGGGGTGATCTCGATATGGTCCCGCTTTGCCGTGGAGAAGAGGAGGTTCCAGATCGTCTCCGCCTGATCCTCGGCAAAAAAGATCTCCACGCCGTCTTCACCGGTATATCCGGTCCGGCCCACGATGACTCGAGTGCCAGCAAGGTATACCTCTTGAGCAAAGAAGCGAGCCGGTGGGGTCCAGAGGGAAGGAGCCCCCTGAGCTCCCATGGCCGCCTCGAAGAGCTCCAGGGCCCGGGGCCCTTGGACTGCGATCATGTAGAGCTGATCCGACCGGTCAACCAGGGACGCCCTCAGCGTGCCTATTTGGCGCTCCATCCAGATAAAGTCCTCTTCCCGGTTCGCGGCGTTTACCACTATGAGCCACCGGTCCGGAAGGCGGTAGACAAAGAGATCGTCGATAACTCCCGCATCCTCATCAAGGAGCAAGGCGTAGTGAGATTCATAGGGCGCCAGGCTGCTGGGGTCGAAGGAGAGTAGCCGTTTGAGGGCCTCTCCGGAGTCGGGGCCACTCATTTCGAACTGACCCATGTGATCGATATCGAAGATCCCGACGCTTCTTCGGGTAATGCGGTGCTCTTCGATCGCACCGTTCTGGTAGGCCAGGGGCATCTCCCAGCCGGCAAAAGTCACGGTCTTGGCGTTGTTTCTGACGTGCCAATCGTACAGTTTGGTACGGCGAACTTCCATTGAGAACCTCCTGGCCCTGTTCTCCCTGTCCCGTACCTGAGAGATTTC
>CAYZHV010000034.1:0-7765 GCA_964478055.1 uncultured Spirochaetaceae bacterium
CCTCTTCTCAATCAGGGGGTGAGCAGGGAGGACATCGCTCTGTCCACCTGCCATGCCATCGCCCGGCAGACTATTGGTGGGCTTGCTCAAGGGCTCGAAATCACCCGACCGGTGATCTTTGTCGGCGGACCTCTGACATTCAACAGGACCCTGGTGCGGGTCTTCGCCGAACGTCTGGGTCTCCGGGAGGGGGAGCAGATCCTGCCGGAGTCGCCGGAGACTCTCGTCGCTTACGGAACGGCCCTTTCGATAGGGACGATGTTCGCCGAGTGGCAGTCCAACTACCTGGGGACCGGGGCGTCGGAGGCGCTGGAGAACTATCAGACAGAGTTGTCAACTCGACGGCAGACAGGGCTGGAGCAGTTTTTCGAGAGCGAGGAAGAGCGGCGAGAGTTCCAGCTTCGCCACCGTTTGGCAAACATCGATCCGCCGGAGCTGCCCGAGGGGAGCGTGCTACCGGTCTACATCGGTATCGACGCGGGTTCCACGACGAGCAAGCTCGTTCTTCTCGATGAAGAAGAGCAGGTCATTGACTCTTTCTACGCGAACAATGACGGCGAACCGTTACAGGTCCTCAAAGAGGGGCTCCTCTCAGTCTACCGGCGCTGGAAAGAGCGGGGAATAGCCCTGGAGGTGCTCGGAGTGGGAACCACCGGCTACGGGGAGAAGCTTTTCGGGGCGGCTTTCAAGGCGGATTACCACACCGTGGAGACTGTTGCGCACGCGGAAGCGGCGATGCACTACCTCCCCGGGGCGAGCTTTATTCTCGATATCGGTGGCCAGGATATGAAGGCGATCTCCGTATCTAACGATATCGTCACCGGGATTACGCTGAACGAGGCGTGCTCCGCGGGATGTGGCTCCTTTCTCGAGAGCTTCGCCCGCTCCCTGGAGATTCCGGTTGCAGAGATCGCAGCGAGAGCCTTTGCGGCAAGCAATCCGAGCAAGCTCGGCTCCCGATGCACGGTCTTCATGAACTCTTCGATTATCACTGAACAGAAGAACGGCAAGGGACCAAACGACATTATGGCGGGGCTCTGTCGGAGTATTATCGAGAACGTCTTTACCAAGGTGGTCCGGGTCTCGAACATGAGCGTTCTGGGGGACAAGGTGGTGCTCCAGGGCGGCACCTTCAAAAATGACGCAGTCCTTCGGGCTTTCGAGCAATACACCGGCATAGAGGGGTTGCGCGCTCCCTATCCCGGGGAGATGGGTGCCATTGGCATCGCCTTGCTCACGAAGAAGCACATGGAAGGTCGCGCCGCCCAGAGCCGCTTCCCCGGCTTCGAGGCCCTCGAGGTCTTTGGTTACGAGAAGGAGAACAACCACGTCTGTCCCTTTTGCACGAACAACTGCAATCGAACGCTGATCCGGTTCTCCGACGGCTCCACTTTTGTCACCGGCAACCGGTGCGAGCGTGGTGAGGTCGTTGGAGAGCTCGGCGACCCCGAGACCAGAAGTCGCCTCAAAGCCGCGGAACGGCGGCTCCGGGGAGCTCCGGACCTCTTTTCCCGGCGGGAGAAGCTGCTTTTTAAAGAGTATCCGGTGGAACCGATCGAGCCGGGGAAAGAACTTACTCTGGGCCTGCCCCGAGTATTGGAGTTCTGGAACTCCGGCCCGTTTTGGTCGACCTTTTTCCGGGCCCTCGGTTTTCAGGTGCGCTTCTCGAAACCGAGCAGCCGGGAGCTCTACGAGAGCGGCATCGCTCTTGTCCCGTCTGATACGATCTGCTTCCCCGCAAAGCTTGCCCACGGCCACATGGAAGACCTCATTTCCGCCGGTGTTGACCGCATTTTCATGCCGATTATGAATCGGATGCCCTCGGAGAATAGCAATCTCAAGAGCGATCATCTCTGCGCGGTGGTGAAGGGATACCCGATGGTTCTCGATGTGAGCAACGAGCCCACCGAGGGACACGGAATCGCCTTCGACAAGCCAATCTTCCACTGGCTCGACGAGCGCACCCGGGAGCGACAGCTCGCGGACTTCATGGCGGCTACCTTTGGCACCCCGCCCCGGCACGTACAGGCCGCTCTGGCTCAGGCGGATCGGGTGCAGCGCAGCTTTTTCGCCTCCTTGCGAGAG
The DNA here is from genome assembly GCA_964478055.1 of uncultured Spirochaetaceae bacterium. Taxonomy (GTDB): domain Bacteria; phylum Spirochaetota; class Spirochaetia; order DSM-27196; family Alkalispirochaetaceae; genus CAYZHV01. The sequence goes on from CAYZHV010000034.1 coordinate 2,086, forward strand.
GAGGCGTCGGAGATCCTGGAAGGGCTTTCAGGAAGCGAGTTTGCGGTAGTCCTCGCCGGCCGGCCCTACCACAGCGACCCTCTGGTGAGCCATTCGGTGAGTCGCTTCTTTACCAGTCAGGGAATCCCGGTGATTCCGCTGGACGCCCTTCCCGGGCTCGATGAGGTGGACCACTCCGGCATCCGGGCGGAAGGGACGATAAACTTTCACGTTCGCATGCTCTCCGGAGCGGTCAAGGTGGCCCAGCACCCGAACCTGGAGCTGGTGCAAATCGTCAGCTTCGGCTGCGGTCACGACGCGGTTCTCACCGATGAGGTGATTCGCATCATGCGCGCCGCCTCCGGGAGGGAACCGCTGACCCTCAAACTCGACGAGAGTGACGCGGACGGGCCGATCCAGATTCGGGTGCGTTCCTTTATCGAAACTGTGAGGAGCCGCCGGGAGAAGGGAGAGAACTTCGAGCCTAAGCAACTGGCGGATCCCTATGCGGTCAAGTTCGAGAAACAGCACCGAAAGGAAAAGGTGATTCTCGCTCCCAACGTTTCCGAGGCCTTCGCCAGGATCGCCTCTGCGGCGATTCGTAAGGAGGGATACCGGATCGAGCCGTTGCCTCTTGCGGATGATCGCGCCATCGCCCTGGGAAAGAAGTTCGTCCACAACGATATGTGCTTTCCGGCGCAGATCAACATTGGTGAGACCTTGAAGGTGCTCGAATCCGGCAAGTACCGGCCGGAGCAGGTGGTCTGCGGCCTGGCCAAGGCGCAGTGTGACTGTCGTCTAGCCCATTACGCAAGCCTCGCCCGAAAGGCCCTCGATGAGGCGGGATACGAGAAGGTTCCGATTATCACCACCGACGAGGACACCAAGAACATGCACCCTGCCTTCAAGCTCGGGACTCGTTTCGAGCTTCGCATGCTCTGGGGGCTCGCCATAATTGATGCTCTCGAGGATCTCCGTCGCCGAATCCGGCCCTACGAGGTGAACAGCGGCGAGACGGATGCGCTTTTCGACTCGCATATTGATCGAATCGCCGAGGCCCTGGAAGGCTCGAGCCGCCGGGCGCTCTCGGCTTTTGAGGAAGCGGTAGCAGCGTTTACGAAGATTGAGGTTGACCGGGAGGAGGAGCGACCCCGGGTTTTCGTGATCGGAGAATTCCTGATGAATTTCCATCGCGGGAGTAACCATGATATAGAGCGTTACCTAGAGGCAAACGGGATGGAGGTCGTCCTGCCGCACATCCTCGATGTCTTTCGCCGGGACTTTATGCGGATGAAGAGCGAGCAGGAGCGATTTCATGTTCGCTATCCGTTCCTGGAGCGGGTGTTCAACACCGTTACGGACTCTCTTTTTGACCACGCTCTGGAGAAGGTCGACGAGATCGCCTCGGTCCATCCCTTTCACGAGGCGAAGGCGCGACTCCCGGAGGTGGCGGCGCACGCGCGACCGATTATTGACGACACCTTTACTTCCGGAGAGGGGTGGATGATCGCGGGCGAAATCCTTCACAACGCCGAGCTCGGTATCGAGTCGTTTGTCATTATTCAGCCTTTCGGCTGTTTGCCGAACCACGTCACCGGTCGGGGACTCTTGAAACGCATCAAGCAGATCCACCCGAACATTCAAATTCTCTCTCTGGATTACGATCCTGATACCAGTTTTGCGAACATTGAGAACAGGCTGCAAATGCTGGTGATCAACGCCTTAGAGCGCCGAAGACTTCGACGACAGGCGGAAACCAAAGCCGCCGCAAACCAGTAGGCGCGCCCATCCGCACGGTTGGTGACCCTGCAGTTTTCTATTGACAAGAAAGAATGACCATGGTAATATGACTATAGTAACAACGCAGAGGGGCCCAAACTCCCCTCGGCGGAAACAATATTCGATGGACGCCATGGTTCATTTAGCAGATTTGAAACTGGGAGGCTGCTGAATGGAGATTGCCGCGGGCCGCTTTAAGGCGCTCTGTCTCGGGCTCATGGACCATGTTAGGGATACCCACGAACGGGTGGTTATTACCAAGCATGGGACGCCGGTGGCGCAGCTGGTGCCGGTTGAGGAAGCTCCTCGTACGCCCCTGGCCGGAGCTCTACGCGGATCTATTCACTACGACCAACGGATTCTGAGAGAGTAGAGCCGTGGTCATTCTGGACACGCATATCGCCGTCTGGCTTCTGGCCGGGGAGTCTCGTCTCACGGAGTCCGTGGCATATCCCTACATCGAACAGGCTTCCCAGCGCGGGAGCTTGCGAATCGCCTCTATCTCCCTCTTCGAGCTGAGTCGGTTGAACGGAGATGGTCGTCTCCGACTCGACCTGCCTCTTTCGGATCTCTTTGAAACTCTCCTCAACACTCCGGGGCTGCAGATAGCGGAACTGGACCCGAGAGTCGCTCTCGAAAGCCTCTCCTTGGAGGATTTCCCCGGGGATGAGACGGATCGAGTCATTTGCGCCACCGCCCGGGCCCTCCGCGGAAGTCTGGTGACCGCGGACGCCGAGATAATCGACTACGCAAAGTCCGGGGGGCTTCGCGTTATTCCTGTGCAATAGCTGTTGCCACGCCGCCCCTGGAGCCATATTTTAGGGGCCATGAACATACAGGCAGCGATCTTCGATCTCGACGGGGTCCTGGTGGTGACCCAGCGATACCACTTGAAGGCGTGGCGCGCGCTCTGCGCGGACCGTTCCTGGGAGCCGGTAGCCGGTGAGAGATCGGACGGGGAAACTCTGGAGACGATACTTCGGAAGAACGGCGTGGCCGCCACGGAACAGGAGAAGCAGGCGCTCCTAGAGGAAAAGCAACGATACTATGAGCAGTTCATCTCCGCCATGGAGACTGAGGATTTCTATCCCGGGGCGATCGGATTTGTCATCGAGCTTCGGGCTCATGGGGTATTGACGGCCATCGGAACCGCAGCCAAAGCGGGACGCAAAGTTATCGAATCTCTCGACATGGGAGAGCTCTTTGACGCCGTGGTGGTTGGAGAAGAGCACGATTTCGAGAGGCCTAGTGCGGCGCTCTACGAGAAAGTAGCCAGGGAGCTCGGTGTGGAGCCAGAAGAGACCGTGGTCTTCGAGGATGAACATTCGGCGATAGAGGCAGCTCGTTCCGCCGGAGCCGGGACTGTCGGCATTGGCTCTCCCCGAGAACTCGAGCTGGCGGATTACGTAGTCAACAATTATAGTGACATTGAGCTAACGAGGTTCCTGAGGACGGGACAGGTGGCATGAGCGACGAGGCGGCGACGGCTGTTCTAGGAAGAAGGCTTGATCAGTCGAAAGAGTACTATCTATCCGGGGAGACGAGGCCCCTATCTTTTAGAAAGCGCCAGCTCCAGCGGCTCTCGGAGGCGATACGGCTCCGGGAGGGGGCAATACTCGAAGCACTCGCCGCGGATCTCGGCAAGTGCGAGTTCGAGAGCTTTACCTCCGAGATCGCCCTTCTCTACGACGAAATCAAGTTTGTGAGAAGGCGCCTGGGCCGCTGGGCAAGGCCGCGGCGCGTCTCCACGCCCCTGGTGCACTTTCCGAGCAGCAGCCGTGTAATCCCTGAGCCCCTCGGTGTGGCCCTTATCCTTTCCCCCTGGAATTATCCCTTTATGCTCGCGGTGGCGCCTCTTATCGGTGCGATCGCCGCGGGTTGCACGGCGATCCTCAAGCCCTCGGAGCACGCTCCGGCAACCAGCGCCGTGCTCAGGGAGCTCGTCACCGCGACCTTTGAGCCCGCCTACGTAGACGTCGTGGAGGGGAACGGGGATATCGCCTCGGCCCTGGTCTCCATGCCCTTTGATACGATTTTCTTTACCGGGAGCACTGCTGTAGGAAAGAAGGTGATGGCCGCGGCGGCGCAGAACCTCACGCCGGTGACCTTGGAGCTCGGGGGTAAGAGCCCGGCCATAGTGAACAGCGACGCAAATCTAACTGTTGCGGCGAAGCGAATCGCCTGGGGAAAGTACATGAACGCCGGGCAGACCTGCGTGGCTCCGGATTTTGTCTACGTCCACGAGGCGGTAGCGGAGGATTTTGTCGCGGAGCTGCAAACGGCTGTGCAGCAGTTCTACGGCGAGGAGCCCAGGAGCTCTCCTGACTACGCGAGAATTATCAACGAAGGACACTTTGACCGGCTCACAAGCCTCCTCGAGGGCGCCCGGGCGCACCCCAGCAGTGAACTCATCTACGGTGGAGTGCAGGACCGAGAGGAGCGCTACATCGCCCCCACGGCGATTCGTCTCCCGGGATGGGAGACGAGCCTCATGGAGGAGGAGATCTTCGGCCCGATCCTCCCGGTGATCAGCTACAGATCCCTTACCATGGCCATTAGCGAGCTCCAGGCTCGACCGAGACCCCTGGCACTCTATCTCTTCTCGAGCAGCAAGGAGGCGGAGGAGCGGGTGGTCGGCTCGCTCTCTTTCGGCGGAGGAAGCGTAAACGACATCGCGCTCCACCTGGCGAACCCGAAGCTCCCCTTTGGCGGTGTGGGTAACAGCGGCCTGGGGAGCTACCACGGTAAGGCGAGTTTTGACGCTTTTACCCACGAGAAGAGTATTCTCTCCCACGCTACCTGGCTCGATATTCCGATTAAGTATCCGCCCTATAGCAAGAAGGCGCTCAACCTCATAAAACGGCTCATGGGCTAGCTACTGTCCACTGCCTGGCGGACAATCTCCTCGGCGCTCTCGAAGTCGTGTGTCTCGTTTAAGCGAGAGCGTATCTCCTCTGCGTCCTCGAAGCCGGTTAGGTAGATCTTGTAGAATTTCTTGAGTACTTCGTAGTTCCGTTCTCGCTCCCAGGCGCTTTCGAACGCTTTGAGATGGTGAAGGAGGAGGTTGAGCTTCTCCTCCCGGGAGCGATGTCGGAACCGTCGAAGCCTGCCCCCGCCGGCGAAGATGTAGGGATCCTCGAAGACACCGCGTCCTACCATGACTCCGTCCACGCCGTAGCGCCGCGCCTTGGAGAGAAACTCGCCGTGATGGCGAACGTCGCCGTTGCCCACGATAAGAGTAGGGTAGCTCCCGGCGTCCCGGAGGCGAACGACCCGTCGCACCTGCTCCCACCGGGCGTGGCCGTCGGACATTTCATCGGCGGTGCGGCCGTGGACGGTGAGGGCTTCTATTCCCTGCTCGAGGAGAAAGCCGCACCACTCTTCGGTGACAGGTTTGTCGAGGCCGATACGCGTCTTGACGCTCACCGGAAGTTCTCCGGCGCCCTCCTTGGCGGCGGCAATGAGCTCTGAGGCGAGTGTCGGGTTGGCGATGAGCTGGGAGCAGGCGCCACGGTTGCGGATCTTGCGGATCGGACACCCCATGTTGATATCCACCCCGTCGAAGCCGAGGCGGCGCAAGTTTTCCGCGGCGACGCGGTAGATCTCTGGCTTGGTGCCCCAGATTTGGGCCACCAGGGGACGGTCGAACCGGCCGCGGCGGAGGCGTCCCGGAAGGGACGGGCCGGCGCCTGGGTTCTCTCCCGCCGGCCCGTGGTTCCCAGAGTCCGTGAGCTGCTCTCCCGCGCCCTCGGTCGGATGGTCGTCTCCCGTGGAACCCATCACTTCCTCAACATTTACTCCTGCAACCGCGTCGGCGAGGACGAACTCAGTGAAGAAGAGGTCCGGGGCCCCGAGGGCGGCGATGAGGTCGGTGGCCCAGCCGCTGCCGACGATGTCGACGCCGCCGGCGAGCGGCGCCCCC
>CAYZHV010000034.1:7775-23828 GCA_964478055.1 uncultured Spirochaetaceae bacterium
CCCGGAAGACGTGGTCGGTGACGTCTTCCATGGGTGCGAGAATCCGGATGGGGCGGGGGAGGGTAGACCAGAAACCGCGCATGGGTCAGAGGAAGCGTTCGAGCATAAGGGCGGTAAAGATGCCGAGGTAGTTACCGATGGCGTAACCGATAATTCCGGTAGTGATGCCGGCGGCGATAACCTGACGGTTGCGCAGGGAGATCGCCACCATCCCGACGAAAGGGGGTGAGCAGATCGCGGAGACCGAGGTAATGAGCATGGTGTCCACATCGACTCCGAATACCTTGCAAAGAAGGAGGTGCAGGGAAAGGGAGACGAAGACGGCAAAGGCGACAAAGAGGAGTATCGCCGGGGAGGCCACAAGCATCCGCTGCAGGTCCGCCATGGAGCCAACGACCAGAGAGAATACAAGAATAATGAACTCCCCGATTTTGAAACTCGTGGGCATGTGGCGTACCTGCGGTATGAAGGAGGCTCCGATTGCCAGGGTTGTGAGGGAGACAATGACCACAATGCTCTCGGCGTTCGCCGGGAAGAGGGATGCGATACCGAGGCTGACACCCACCATCACCATAGCCAGAAGGAGAGAGGCTATGGACTTGGGGAGGTTCCTCCGGGCAACCACGTCCCGGTAGGTGGTCTGACTGTCCCGGATCTCCATGCGCTCCTCATGGTCCGCCAGGATCGTCTCGGGGAGGATAATCTTGAACAGCGGCTTGGCGATGGTAATCACAAAGAGAATGTAGACGCCCCCGATAATGAGGTCCGCGGTGTGGACGGTGAGGTAGATACTCGTGTCCACGTTTAGGGCTGCTCGGATCGCCGCGAGATTGGGAGTGCCTCCGGTGTAAACCCCCATGAGCATGCCTGAAAGGGAAGCGCTGTCGGGGACGAAGTTGCGAAAGATGAGGTGCCCGGCGGTGACGGTTGTTGAAATGGCTATGACCGCGAGGAAGAGGGAGAGCCCCGCCTTGCCTCCGAGGTTCTTCCACTGGGCGGTGTGGACGGTAAAGAGGAGGAGCGGTATGGAAAGTGCGACACTTACGCTCGAGACTAGGTCCTGTACGCCGGCGGCGTACTCCGGGAGAATCTGCAAGTTACCGACCAGGAGACCGAAGGCGTAGGCAAGGATAATCGGGTTAATGTCTCGTAGGGGCCTGACCACCTTGGCCAGGTAGAGAATAACCCCGGGAAAGACGACGTAGAAGATTACCAACAGTGTGGTACCAAGAAGCTCCGGCATACCCTTCCTTTCTCACCTTCGTCGCTTGAGCCTGTGGAGCAATCCAAGAAGGAGAAGAAGCCCCAGGGAGGCGAGGACGTTACTCAAGAGAGCTCCGGACGACCAAAACGTTCCGCCGCCGGCTAGGGCGGGCAGCCAAATCAACGCAAGCCCCGAGAGGGCGAGGATCACCGACGTCGCCTGTCGCACGGAATTGACAGTACCGGAAAGGGTACCTACATTACAAGTATGGAAGTGGGCCAGTGGTTTAAGGCGTTCGGCCACTCTTCCAGAGATGAGGATTACTTCGAAGTTGTAGCTGTCGACGGGGAAGAGCAGGTTACGCTAGAGCATATTCGGTACTCGCCCATTTTCCTGCGAATCACCATGCAGGAGCGCATAACCGTAGACTATAAGGAGTGGCTCGAGTCGATAGCCCAGAACGACGTCTTCGAGATCTCTCCTGAGAAGGTTCCCTTTCTTCTTTCAATATGAGCCTCCCTATGAACCGTTCTCGTCGCCGATCAGCCCCAGGGCTGGAGGCCGCCTGGGCTAGACGAGTCTGTCTCGACTCGTGATCTGGTGAGAAATGGTTCTCCAACAATCTTCCTATCACTAAAAAACCCCAACCTGAATCCGTCTCGACTGGCGCATCGAAACGATCCCGATCGGGGTTGATGGATGAGCGTTTGCTCTCTGTCAGGATTGATAGGAACGGGAGCGACGGGGATCGAACCCGCGATCTCCGGCTTGACAGGCCGGCGCGATAACCAACTTCGCCACGCCCCCTAAAACGTGCGCGCAGAATGACCTACTTTACGGTTTTTGTCAATACTCCGGGAGCAATTGACGCGGGGCGGCCGGTCTGTATACCCTACTGTATTAGTCAAATGGTTGAAAAGAAACTGCGCAAGAGCAAGCAACGCGATCGAATCCTCGAGGTCCTCCAGCACACCAATTCGCACCCCACGGCGAACTGGGTCTATGACCAGCTGAAGGGGGAATTCCCGAGTCTTTCCCTGGGAAACGTATACCGCAATCTCAACATTCTCGTGGACCAGGGGCTTGTGGAGCGTCTCGATTTTGGAAGCACCTTTGACCGGTACGAGGCGAAGATCGATCCCCACGTCCATTTCGTCTGTGAGAGCTGTGGCGCGATCTACGATATCGACATCCCCGAAACCCTCGATGAGCAGCTCCTGCAACACGTGAGAGAGCACACTGATTTCGAGGTGACCCGTCAGCGGATGGAGGTTTTTGGCCTCTGCTCAGAGTGCCGCGAGCGAGAGCGCCGGTAGAGCAGCAGTCGCAGGCCGTTTAAGGAAACGAGAACGGTGCCTCCCTCGTGTCCTACCACCGCCAGGGGCAGCGGTAAATCGTAGAGCACGATTCCCCCGATCATCATGAGAATGAGTGTCATCGCGAGGCCGAGGTTGAAGACCAGAGTCCGCCTGGTCCGGCGGCTGAGCTCCACGAGATAGGGTATCTGCTCGAGCTCGTCCGCCATGAGCACCACGTCCGCGGTCTCCAGAGCTACATCGGTCCCTCCGGCGCCCATCGCCACGCCGAGGGTTGCTCGGGCGAGGGAGGGAGCGTCGTTGACGCCGTCTCCGATCATCGCCACGGAGCCGTGCTTCGCCTCGAGCTCCTCTATCGCCGCGAGCTTATCCTCAGGCAGCAGCTCCGAGTAGACCTCATCCACCCCGGCCTCCCTGGCGATAGCCTGGGCGGTCTCGTCATTGTCACCGGTGAGCATAACGATCTTGGAGACTCCGAGGTGTCGTAGCTCCGCCACCACATCCCGGGCGTTATCCCGCAGCCGGTCGGCGAAGGCGACGAGACCGAGGATCCGGCCGGCACTCTCCCCCTCCATCTCGGTTACGGCGACGACGGTTTTGCTCTCCCTGCGGAGGCGATGGACCGCCCGATCCGCGGCTGCCTGGTTTGTGATCTCCAGGGCGTCGAAGTAGGCGGGGGCGCCGATGCGTATCCGCCTGCCGTCTACTGTCGCCTCCACGCCCTTGCCGGCCACCGCCTCGAAGGCGACGCTCTCATCGAGGATCGCCTCGCCCCGCCCTCGGGCGGCCTCCACCGTCGCCTTGGCCAGGGCGTGCTCGGAATGTTGCTCCACTGCCGCCGCCAGGGCGACGAGCTCGTCCTCGCTCACACCCTGCTCGAAGCTCACGACGTCGGTGAGCTCAGGTCTTCCGTAGGTGAGGGTCCCGGTCTTGTCGAAGGCGATCGCCTTGATGCCTCCGGCCTGCTCGACGTAGACGCCCCCCTTAAAGAGGACACCCCGTTTGGCCCCGGCGCCGATCGCCGAGAGCACCGAGGCGGGAGTGCTGATGATGAGAGCGCAGGGGCTCGCGGCTACCATTACCGTGATCGCGCGATAGAAGGCGGTGTTGAACGGTTCGCTCCAAAGGAGCACGGGAACCGCGGCGAAGGCGATGGTGAGAAGGATGACGAAGATCGCGTAGTACTGCTCGAAGGTATCGAGAAACCGTTCGGTCTTCGCCTTTTGTCCTTGGGCCTCTTCCACGAGGCGGATAATCTTTGCGATGGTCGAGTCGCTGGCGGTACGGGTCACCTCCGCCTGGAGGCTACCATTGGTGTTTATGGATCCCGCGAGGAGCGGGTCGCCAGGACCCTTGCGAATCGGTCGGGACTCCCCGGTGAGGAGAGCCTCGTCCATGGCCGCCTCGCCTAAGAGAATAGTGCCGTCCAGGGGCACCCGATCGCCGGGCTTTACGAAGTATATATCGCCGATTGCCACGGACTCCACGGAGAGCTGTTGTCGCTCGCCATCTTTGAGCACCTCTGCCCGGGCAGGCCTGAGCTTCATGAGGGAGCGGATCGCGTTTCGGGTGCGATCCATGGCGAAGTCCTGGAGCAGGTTCGAGAGGGAGAAGAGAAAGAGAAGAAGCGCGCCTTCGAAGGGCGCGCCGATGATCGCCGCCCCTAAAGCGGCGAGAATCATCAGGAGATCGATGTCGATCCGGCGCTCTATGAGGGATTGGATACCTGCCCGGAGGCCAAAATAACCCCCTGAGACGTAGGCGATCGCATAGGAGATTATGGCGCCGGGTCCCATACCGGTGGTGCGCTCGAGAACGAGGCCGACTGCGGTGGAAAGAAAGGTTACTACCACCGCCAACGGTTCCAGGGGAAGCTCTGCGAGGCGCTCGAAGAGTGTCGGTCGGCGGTGGGCGCTCTCCCGGCGCCCCGATTTCTCTGCTCCGGACTCTCTGCTTTCCTGCGCGGGGGCGCCGGGGCCCCCTGGGAGGGCAACCTGTACCGGCAGGAGCTTGGTAGAGAGCGTGTCACACACCTCCGGAGGCGGACACCCCTCTGTTGAGTAGACGGTGATCATCCCTTCGTCGGCGAGGTGGCGAAGGTGGGGACACCCCTGACGATTAGCCTTTTGGACCCGGCAGGAGTGGCACATGTGGGGGGTCGCGTCGGGACGGGCGAGGCTGCACTCCCGGATATTATCCCCGATACTCGCAAGCAGTTCCTCTGTGGGAAGAGAACCTCCCTTCAATTCCTCCTGGTTGTACCGCCATACCAGATTACGGTGCATCGGGTCGAATTGAATGCAGTACACTCCAGGGGTCTTGTCGAGAGTTTCCTGCATGAGGCTTCTACAAAGGGCCATTACACACTCCTACTCAAAGATCACCGCCCTATTTTATTAATAATCGTTCCGAACAACAAGCGTCGGGGCGGGGAGAACGGTATGGATGATCGGTCTTGGCTCCTAGTATACTCGGCCAATGCAGTTCCGCACCAGAGGCGCACTGACATCCCTCTCCTTTATAGACTCTCCGAGACTGAGCGCAGGAATCACACTGGCCAACAGGGGAAATCAGTTCGGGCCCTTTGGCTTCGCGGTTACGCCCACGAGGCGGCACAGCGTAGCTACCGTGGCGGCCCATCGTCGGGCTTTGGCGGAGTTTCTCGGCCTGCCGGCGGAAAGCCTCATCCTCCAGCGGCAGGTTCATGGCGTCACCGTCGCCGAGGGAGTGATGCAACAGCCACCGGCGCTCTGGCGCGCTTTGAACCACCGGGACCTGCCGGAGTCGGATATCCTCATCTCGGACCGGCCCGGCCGGGCTCTGGTGCTCTCCGTGGCCGACTGCTGCCCGGTGCTGCTCTTCGACCCGGTCACCGGCGTCATCGCCGCGGCCCACGCTGGCTGGCGCGGAACCGCCGCGGGAGCAGCTAAGGAGGCGGTGCGGGCGCTTGGCCGGGGGTACGGTGCGCGTCCCGCCGCGCTACGCGCCTGGGTGGGCCCCTGCGCCGGACGGGAGAGCTACGAAGTGGGGAGCGAGGTCGTCGAGGCGTTTCGGGATCATCCCGACTGTATGAGACCCTCGGGGCGGCCGGCGCACGCGCTCCTCGACATCTCCGAGATCAACCGACGACAGCTACTGGAGGCGGGGGTGCCGGCCCGGGCGATCAGAGTGGCCGACTTTGACACGATCCGCGACCTGCGTTTCCACTCCTACCGGAGGGACGGCGCGGACTCCGGCCGCATGGCGGCGTGGATCGCGCTGGGAGGGTGAGGGCCCGGGAATAAAGTTCGGCGCTACGCCTGAGGGCCCAAGAGGCGGGTGAGGGTGTAGCTCCCCGGGGGAAGATGAAAGCCCCCCTCCTCGGTAATAAATCGCGCCTTTTCCGGTGGCAGTCCGAGAATATCGACGATGCGCTCCTCTTCGTGTCGGGCCGCGGCGGCGGCCTTCCGGAGGAGCTCCTCGAAGGGCTTTGGGTCGAGACGATGACGAGCGAAGACGAAGTGGGTTCCCGGATAGCGTCGCAGGAGCTGCTCCACCTTTCGCCGTTTGACGGTTCCTACCTCAGCCCAGAAGATCGGTTCGCCCTCCTCGTTGGTAACAAGGAGGTCCGGTTTGTACCGGTCTCTCGCAGGTACCTCTACCTGCATATCCGGGTACGCATCCCCGTAGAGCGCCATGATGCTCGCCTTTCCGAGGACGTGCTCCAGGGATTCTTGGGCCTTCTTGATGAGAACGATCTTTCTTCCCGAGAGGGTGAGGGTGATTTTGCGTCGCAAGCCCATAGGATAAAGATACTCGACCATTCCGGCCCGTGGCAGTAGGTATCCGTGGCAGCACGTAGCATTGGCAGCAGGTACCGTTGACAGGTCCGCCGCCTTCGAGTATCGCTTGGAGTCAATGGCTCAGAGACTTGGCGTTCTTTTCGACTTTGACGGCACTATCGCGGACTCCATCGAGGCTGTCCAACACGCAACCAACGACGCCCTCCGGGACCGGGGGCTCCCGACTACTGACGATGCTGGAATTCTCTACGGCATGCAGTTCGAGACCACCGAGCGCTTCGCCTACCACTCCGGTAGGAAAGAACCGGACCTCCTGGAGGCGCTCAAGGATGAGTTCTACTTCTACCTCTCAGAGCGCTCGGAGCTGGTCAAGGAGTACGAAGGCGCCCTCGATCTGGTCCGGGAGTTTCGCTCCCTGGGGATCGCCACGGGAATCGTGAGCAATAACTCCAGTCGACTCATCCATACGGTGCTCAGCCGCTGGAAGGCGAAGGAGCTCTTCGACGTGGTTCTGGGAGAGGATGACATCTATCCGAGGAAGCCGGATCCTTCGGGGCTCTTTGAAGCTTTAGAGCATCTCGAAGTGGCGCCCCTCGGGGCGGCCTATGTGGGAGACTCCGACAGCGACGCAAAGGCGGCGAGGGACGCCGGGGTCTACTCCGTGGGCGTCAACTGGAGCCATCACAAGTACGGCCTCACCCCTTCGGCGTGGTTTCCTAGGAGCGTGGAAACCATGGAGGCCCTCCGGGAACGGCTGCTGGAGTGGAGATCCCTCGTGGGCAACCTGCCTGAGCCGGTGGTCCGAGGGGAGGTGAAAAAGCGCCTATTCATCATGAGACACTGTGAGAGCGAGGCGAATCGGCTCGACATTCTCGCCGCCCGAGAGGACTACCCTCTGAGCAATAGGGGCAGGGAGCAGGCTGAGAGAGTCGCCCGGCGTTTCCTCGAGGCCCACGAGATCGATCGTATCCTTTCCTCCCCGCTCTCGAGGGCAAGGCAGACCGCAGAACCCTTTGCGAGGCAAACGGGACTGGTGGTGGAGGTCAATGAAGCCCTGGTTGAGCATGAGCTCGGCGTCTTTACGGGCCTGAGCAAGTGGGAAATCGCCGAGCGTGGGGACTATCCGACGGAAAAGGCCGGACGCTGGCAATGGCGCCCGGAGGGTGGAGAAACCTACGAGGAGATCTATGAGCGGGTTGTCGCCTTTCTCCTAAAGGAGGTGATCGCCGGCCCCGGGGAGTCCATACTCATTACCTCTCACGCGGTGACAATGCGAATGATCCGGGCTTTTCTGGAGAACAACGCACCCCTCTATCCGGAAGAGATCGCCAAGAACGGCGAAATCTGGGAGATCCATTTCGACGGTGTTGGACATTCCCAGCCGGTCAGGGAGCATCTCCTGGCCAGCGAATCGGAGCAGTGAGAGTCCGCTTGGTGATGCGAAACTCTCCGAAAACGAGTTGTACCCGCCGGAAGTCCTCGGACACTGCGATGTGGTCGATGTAGCCGCTCGGCACCCGGGAGACCAGAGGCTGAATCTCACCTGTTTCCAGGTCGACGATGCGGTCGAAGACAAGGGCGTATCGCTCTCCGTCCCAGGCCGTCGCCCGAATAAGCCGCTGTACTTCAGCGTCCATCCGCTCTTTCATTCCCAGGGTGCCGGGGGGGAGCCGCACCGTAACCTCTCTTTCGTCGTCGTCGGTCAGGCGGACGCGCAGGGACTCGGTGTCTTCCTCTTCGCTCCCCCGGAAGAAGAAGGAGAACGTCAGTGGACCGTTTTCGCCCGGGAGGCGATAGGCGAACTCCCATTGAAGGGCGCCCGCCTCGAAGGGCGAGCGAAAGAGATGGGGCCATTCATCCTCCTCCGGTTCCTCATACCCCTTTGACGCCTCCCGGAATGCCCGGAGCTCGGGAAAATGGGTGAGGGCGCTTTGGAACTCCTCGCTTCCCGGCTCGAGGGAGCGGAGGCGCTCCTGCCCGCTCCCGTCAGTCTCCACGGAGAGAATTTCCTCTATCGCCGAGGCGTCGAGCTCCGATTCTCGAGACACCCAGCGATCGGCGTAGAAAAAGAGGGGAGGAGCGTCCTCCGGAAGGGCCGTGGCCAGGAGGCGGAGGCTGTCGCGCTCCATTGTTATCTCCGGTGCTTCCGCCAGGGCCTGGCGACTCGTGGCGAGACGGTCGGAGAACTCGATATGCTCCTCGGGACGCAGGGTCCAGCAGCCGGCTAGAGCGAGGACAAACGGCAGGATCAGTAGCTTCTTCATTACCCCAAAGATAAGAAGCGCGACCGGTGGCGCAAAGGGCTCTGCTTGCCTTGGAAAGCGGTGAGCCCTATGCTTCTCCTAGAGGAGGAAGGATGCACGTAAACGAGACCTCTGCGTTTATCTACCCCCGGCAGTTTCTGACCGAACAGGCCGAACGGATGGAGTCCAATCAAGGTCGTCTCATAATCGCGAGCTGCGCGAACGGCGACTACATGGCTGAGCAAGTGGTCTCCTGCTACCAGAAGCTCCTCGAAGAGGCTGGGGGAGAGGAGACAATTGTCTTTCTCAAGAGCATCGACCGCCACTTTACCGACACCGAGACGATGATTCGCCTCGACCACCACGTCGGTGGGGCAGATGTCTTTCTCTTTCAGGCGCTTCTTGCTCCCTCTCAAGGATACAACGCGAATCATAACTATCTCACCCTTCTCATTGCCGCGAGAGCCTTTCGGGAGCACGGGGCAAACAGGGTGACCGCGGTGGTTCCCTACCTCACTTACTCCCGGCAGGACAAGCCGACGAAGTTCCGGCGGGAACCGACCACGGCGAAGCTGATGGCGGACCTTTCGAGGGCCGCCGGAGTGGACCGAGTTATCGCCTGGAACCCGCACTCCACGCAGGTCCACGGCTTTTACGCGGACATGCCGGTTAACATGCTCGACCCCCTTACGATGTTCAATCGGGAGTTCGAGGAGTTTCGCGGGCGGGACGACACGATCGCCGTAGCTCCCGATGCGGGGGCGACCAAGCTCATTATGCACTTCAGCCGGGAGATGAACATCAACTCCGCTATCGCGAGCAAGTATCGCCCGCAGCAGGAGGAGGCGGTTATTACCGACATCATTGGTGATTTCCGAGGCAAGACCAAGGCGATCGTTCTAGACGATATGATCGCCAGCGCCAAGACGGTTGTAGAACTTGTCCAGGAGCTGGTCACAAAGAAGGGGATAGAAGAGGTCTACATGGCTGCCTCGCACAACCTCTGCCTGCCGGAGACTCGGGAGCGCCTCGAGCAGCTACACAGCGAGTACAACCTCAAGAAGGTGGTGGTAACCAACAGCATCCCCCAGACCGAGGAGTTTGCGGACCTGCCCTTTTTCCACGTACGGAGCCTCGCGGAGATCTTCTGCTACACCATAAATCGGGTGCACTACGACCGCTCGGTGAGCGAAGTCTTCAGGTCACGGTAAACTCTCTTGATCGCCCCCTGCGGGAGCGTTACGTTACACCCCGGAGGTACAGACAATGGCTGAAACACCATCAACAATGCGTGCCCTCGGGACGCCGGCACCATCTTTCGAGCTCCCGGACTTTTCAGGAAAGGTACATCGAATCTCGGATTACCAGGGCAAGCCTCTGCTCGTGGGCTTTATTTGCAATCACTGCCCCTTCGTCAAGCACATCGCGAACAAGCTCGCGGAGCTAACCGCGGAGTTCCAGAAAAAGGGCGTCGGGGTTGTGCTCATCAGCGCCAACGACGTGTCCACTCACCCCCAGGACTCCCCGGAGAAGATGGCGAAGTTTGCAGAAGAACGGGGCCTGGAGGTTCCCTACCTCTACGACGAGACTCAGGAGGTCGCGAAAGCGTACGAAGCGGCGTGTACGCCGGACTTCTTTCTCTTCGACGCGTCCCATAAGCTCGTCTACCGCGGGCAGTTCGACGACTCCCGCCCTGGTAATAACGTCCCGGTCACCGGGGAGGATCTGCGAGACGCCGTTGAGGCGGTCCTTCAGGGGAGGAAGCCCCGGGAGGAACAGAAGCCGAGCGTGGGCTGCAACATCAAGTGGAAACGAGGCAACGAGCCCTCCTTCTTTACCCTCCGCTAAAGAGCTTCTTGACCCGCTCCGCGATGCTCCCGGCATCAAGGCCCTGCTCCTGCAGCAGCGCCGCCGAGGGACCGGAGTGGGGTTTCTTGGTCACGCCCTGGACGTAGACCGGGGCGGCTCCTTCCGCTGCCACCGCAACAGCTTCGCCGAGTCCCCCTTCCGGGTAGTGGTCCTCCACTGCCAGGAGAAAGCGAGCGTTCTCAGCGACGGCGCGAATCTGTTTCGCGTCGACGGGCTTAATAGAGTAGGCGTCGATCACCGCGACCTCGATCCCCTCTGCGGCGAGGCTTTTCTGCGCTTCCAGAGCGGCACTGACCGTGATTCCCGCCGCGACGATGGCGCCGCTGATTCCGGTAATCGATCCGTGGACCTTGGATCCTCCGAGGTCGAACTCCTCGTTGTTCTCGTAGAGGACCGGTGTCTTGCCCCGGATCGTTCGCATATAGCTAATGCCGTCCCGACGGTGGAGCTTCGCAAGCAGTTTCTCCGCGGAGACCGCATCCGCCGGGGAAACGACGGCGCTATTGAAAAGCGCCCGCATCATGGCGTTGTCCTCCAGTCCCATTTGTGAAGGCCCGTCTTCGCCGATGGATACCCCGGTATGGGAGCCAGCGATGGTGAGGTTGGCGTCGGAGTAGGAGGCCATACGTATCTGGTCGTGAGCTCGTGTAAGAAATGCCGCGAAGGTCGCGGTGTGTGGCCGCTTCCCCCTAGCCTGAAGCCCCATCGCCATGCCGATCATGTTCTGCTCGGCGATGTAACCTTCGATACTCCGTTCCGGAAATTCCTTGAAGAAGAACTTCGTTCTGCTCGAGCCCTTTACGTCTCCGTCGAGAACGACGATGGACTCATCCTCCGCTCCGAGCTTCGCGAGGGCCTTGCCGTAGGCGGTGCGAGTCGCTTCCTCCTCGCCTTTGGTGTATTCGGGGGTGATGGTGATCTCCGGAGCCTGCACTCGGGGCATCGGACTGAGGCTTCGCTGATTCTCCGGCTCCCCGGGGGCGTCCTTGATGAGAGCTCGCAGCTGCTTTTTCGCCTCTTCGAGCTCCTCCTCGGAGACCGCCTTTCCGTGGCGTCCGTCGGCGTTCTCGAGGAAGTCCGCGCCCTTGCCTTTCACGGTCTTCGCGATGATCATCGACGGCCGGTCGGAGTGAACTGCCTGATCGAAGGCGGTTGCGAGCTCCTCCACCGAGTGGCCATCAACGACCTGGGGATACCATCCAAAGGCCTCGAGTTTCGAACGGTACGCCTCGGTATCCCACTCGTACATGGTCGCCTGACTCTGACCGAGGCGGTTGACGTCAATAATGCCGATAATGTTCTCCAGGCCGAGGTGCGGAGCGATATTGATCGCCTCCCAGACGTTTCCCTCCGCCATCTCGCCATCTCCTAAGAGGACGTAGGCGTGCCGGTCGATTCCATCCAGTTTCATCGCCTTCGCCAGGCCCAGGCCCGCCGAGAGACCCTGACCCAGAGAACCGGTTCCGACCCGGACCCCTGGAAGCCGCGGCACCGGGTGTCCCTCCAGGGCACTGTCGAACTCCCGAAGGTCCATGACGTTCTCGCCCTGGAGCATCCCCGCCAGGTCCATGGCGGCGTAGAGGCCCGGGGAGCCGTGCCCCTTCGAGAGGACGAAGTCGTCTCCCTCGAGAGAGTTCGGGTTTGCAGGATCATAGACCATGTGATGAAAGTAGAGCACACTCAGGATTTCCGCCTCGGACATCCCCGTGGTGGGGTGCCCGGAGCCAGCCTTGGTAGTCATCTCCAGGGCCGAGACCCTTATCCGGTTGGCTATGTCTTCCAAATACGCTGTTTTGTCTTCCGCAATCATTGTTTTATTCCTCTCACTCTCTAGGGTACGGAGAGCTCTTGAGCGACGTCAAAGCGTCAGACCTCGGCTTTTCGGGCGATTGGCCGAGGGAGGTGGGGAAGTAGTAGGTTAAAATTAGGTGGAGCCCCGTCCTGTATGACCAGTCCAACAACGCGTACAAATGAACTCAAAGTGCTGCTCGCCCGGCTGACCGAGGTTCTCGGCCTCGGGTGTTATGCTCACTACGAGCAGTCCGAGGACGGCACGAGTGCTCTCGTCTCCTGGGGCGGGCCCCGATGCGGCAATCCTGGAGAGGGAGAGGAGTTCTTTCTGAAACTACCCAAAAGGGGGGTCTGCGGTGCCCCCGGTGTCTCTCCGGCACCGACTGTGGTGAATGAGCTCACCCGGAAGGACCACCTTTTCGACTTGTTGCAACCCCTGGGTGTCCGTTCTTACACCATCTGGCCGTTGACGGCCGGGGAGAACTCCTTAGGATATCTGTTTTTCGGCGACGATACGGTCGAGCCCTTTGATGACCGCACTGCTGGCATCCTTGAGCTGGTCGCTGAGCTCGTCTCCTGGGGTAGTGTGAGTCTCGGAGCTTCTAGAGAGCGAGTAAAGGAGCTCATTCTTCAGCTGTCGGAAGTGGAGGAACGGGAACGGCAGCGGATTGCGGAGGTTTTCCACGGAGATCTCCAGCAGGTACTTGCGGGGGCTAAGGTTCACGTCGATATCGCCTCCCGGGGGGTTCAGGAAGACCCCTATCTCTCGGAGCGGCTTCGAACGGCCACGGATTTGCTCAACGACGTAATCGAGCGAAGCCGGACGCTCTCGCACGATCTCAGTCCCGCTACCCTGGAGCGGCGAGGTCTAATCCCGGCGCTAGAGGTACTGTCGACGCAGATGAGCCGCACCCAGGAACTCTCAGTGGATGTCTCGGTCGTCGGTGAGCTGCCGACCTTACCGAAACGGGCGACGATGATCATCTATCGGGCGGTACAGGAGCTCCTGTTCAATGTGGCGAAACACGCCGACTGCAAGGAAGTCTCGGTCCGTATCGCCGGGGGAAAAGACTCCTGCACAATCGCGGTGAAAGACCACGGTAAGGGGTTTGACGTTGAGCCCACCCTCAACCCTCGGAAGAGCCCGGGGCTCGGGTTGGTCACCGTAAGGGACCGGATCGACGCCATTGGCGGCGTTCTCGAGGTAGACAGCAAGCCCGGCGCAGGGAGCACCTTCACCATTCACCTGAAGGAGGTGGGTAAGGAAACTAACTGGGCCTCGGAGCCCGGAACCGGAGACAGGGCCTCCACAGACGGTGATGCGGAATCCAGGGCAGGTGACGGAGAAGGAGTGACGAGGGTGCTCGTGGTCGATGATCACGCCGTCATCCGACAGGGTCTCGCGCTCCTTCTCGACGGCGAACAGGGTATCAGCGTTGTCGGGGAGGCGGAGAGCGGTCTGGTGGCCGTTGAGGCAGTACGGACTCACAGACCGGATATGGTGGTAATGGACTACGAGATGCCCGAAATGGACGGCGCCGCGGCCACCCGCCGCATCAAAGAGGAGTTCCCCGAGACTCGAGTGATCGGTCTTTCCATGCATGAGGACGAAGAGACCGCGAACAGAATGGTTGAGGCTGGAGCAGACGCGTATCTTCCGAAAGAAGGGCCCTCGGAACAGCTGGTCGCTACAATCAGACGTCTCGGACGTAGCACGAACGTGCTATGGTAGGGAGAGGAAGTTCCCTTCACTCTCCGTTATACTTCATTACAAGGAGCAACCCTCTAGGTGATTGGCACGCGCATACGGGTAGGACTGGTAGACGACCATCAGGTCCTCAGAGACGGATTGAGGTCCGTTCTCGAAGAATCCGAGGAAGGAATTGAGATCGTTCTCGAAGCGGCTTCGGCTCGGGAGGCTCTCGACAGGCTGGATGAGACGGAGCTCGATGTATTGATAGTTGATATATCCATGCCTGGTATGGACGGACTCGAGCTTTCCAAGATCGTTCATCGAGACTACTCCAGACTGCGTATTATCGTGCTTACAATGTACCACGACATGGATCTGATCGAGCGCGCCCTACAGGCCGGTGTCTCGGGGTATGTGTTGAAGAACAATGCCGCTCATATGGTCGCCGACGCGGTCAAGGCGGTCCACGGCGGTAAAACCTTCTTTGATCGCACCATTCCCGCTGAGACGCTCTCGCAGCTCCGATTTCGTCCGAAGGAACACGCAAAGGCCGCCACTGAGCTAACCAGCCGGCAAATAGAAGTGCTCCGGCTTATCTGCGAGGGCAAGACGGAGCGAGAAATAGCTGATGAGCTCGGCATCTCGTTTCACACAGCCCACGCCCACAAAAACAACATCATGCAGAAGCTCGGTCTCCACTCCAAGGTGGAGCTCGTCCGCTTCGCTGTGCAGCGCAATCTCCTCAAGATGTGAGAAAAATTAACCCGGACGGGCTATACCCGCCATAGATGAGCCTATCTATGCTTTCTTTCAGGAGAAAGCATGACAAAGCGATTCAAACAAAACATACGCAACATTCTCGATGCCACAGAAGAAGAAATCGTCTCCACCATCGAAGAGTGCCGGGAGGAGTACCGGGCTCTAACAAACTCAGATTGCGTGGAGCTCGGCGATCGTGCTGCCAACAGCAAATACCTGGATGAGCTCGGCTCGGTCATGGAGCACTACGAGCTGCGACTCGCCCGGACACGTTCCGCGAAGAAGCGACTGGAGAACGGTCACTTTGGTCTCTGTATTGAATGCGGAGGGAAAATCGCCGAAAATCGGCTCTTGGCCCGCCCGGATACCCTCTTTTGCTACGACTGCGCGAGCAAGCGCGAGCGGCGGAGCCGCTACCGGGTAGCCGTTACGCTCTGACACCGGCATCGTTGCACCTAAACCGTCACAACCTCTATATCGAGCTCGCGAAACTGCTCGAGGGAGTTCTTGTCGGCGCCGCTGTCAGTGACAAAGAGGTCGATCCGGGAGAAGTCGGCGAAGCTTACCAGAGCTCGGCGGCCGATCTTGCTGGAGTCGGCAACGAGAATTACTCTCTGTGAGACGTTGATGAGCCCCTGCTTCACTTCGGCTTCCATCCGGTTCGGCGTCATGAGGCCGAGCTCAGGGCTCACGGCGTTGGCCGCGAGGAGGAGGGTGGTGGCCTGGAATCGACGAAGCATGCCGAGGGCGTCGGGACCGACGGTGCTGTAGGTGTTCTCTCGAATCAGCCCTCCGAGCATGATACAGCTCATTTCTCTGTTGTCCGCGGCCAGTCGGGCGACATCGAGGCTGTAGGTGAGAATCGTCAGGTTCGGGACCTCCGTCAGAAAGGGGATCGCTTCCACGGCGGTCGTCCCGGCGTCAACGGCGACGGTCTCTCCAGGTTGGATGACGGATGCGGCGTAAGCGCCGATTCTTCGCTTCTCTTCCTGGTTACGCACCTGCCGTTCCCGAAGGTGGCTGTCCCTGGCGTACTCCTCGACGAGAACGATGCCTCCGTGGGTCCGATGCGCGTGCTCTTCCTCCGCGAGTTTCTTGAAGTCCCGACGGATCGTGTCATGAGACACCCCGCATAGCTCCGCGGCTTCCTCCACGGTGAGGGCCTTCCGGGTTCTAAGGTGCTCGAGAATCGTCCGTTGCCGTTCTTCGACTAACATCTCGCCTCAGATACTACCATAGAGCATGCGAGATTGGTACTGATAATCGGCAGGTTTGAGCCGATATGTGCATACTTGTGCGTGTTTGTGCCGACTATTGACCCCTCGGCGGCGCAATGGTACGCTGCACCCACGGGAGGCATGGAGAATGAAAAATACGGGTACCGAGAGCGCGACCT
>CAYZHV010000035.1:0-23650 GCA_964478055.1 uncultured Spirochaetaceae bacterium
GAGCTAAACCTGTAGAAGCGTCGGTCCGGCATCGCAGGACAGGGGTTCGATTCCCCTCACCTCCAGCGTTCGAGGGGTCCTCCAAAAGAGGGGCCCCTTTTTTGTCTTCTTATGGTGACAGCGCGACGGATTACGGTTCGGCGAAGACGCGATTACGGCCGTGTTCCTTCGCGTGGTAGAGGGCGCGGTCCGCGCCGTTGATGAGCTCGTCCCGGGATCTCTGTCCCTCCAGGAGAGAGGCGACGCCGATACTGACGGTGACCGGGCTCTCTTGAATGAGACTGCTCTCGTGTATGGTGCGTCTGATTCGCTCGGCGAGAATGAGAGCGCCTCGTCGATCCGTTTCGCTCAGGAGAATAATGAACTCCTCCCCGCCCCAGCGGCCGAAAGTATCCGTTGGCCGCAGCAGGCTCTTGACCTTCTGAGCAAAACGAGTGAGCACCGAGTCTCCCACGGAGTGGCCGAAACGGTCATTGATGCTCTTGAAATGGTCCAGGTCTATCATGAGCAGCGAGAATGGGTGGTCGTACCTGAGGCTCCTTTCTACCTCGCGGTCGAGCTCTTCCATGCTCTTGCGCCTATTGGCGATACCAGTCAGGGGATCAGCGTCCGAGAGGTAGCGTAGTCGCGCCTCGAGCTCCTTTTGCTCGGTTATTTCTCGGGCTGAGCCGACGAGCTGAATGATTTGTCCATCCAATTCTATCGGGGATAGCATGGTTGACCATACTTTTCTTCCCGTGGGGAGCTCCAGAGTCTCCTCATAACTGATGGGTCTGCGCTTTGCGACACACTCCTGGTAGTGTTCCACGATCCGTTGTGCGGTCTTCTCGTCCAGGAGGTCCTGTGGGCGTTTGCCGCGAACTGCCGCGGTTGTGAGGCCCGTAATCCGTTCATGGGTCGGATTGAGCTTGACGTAGCGAAACTCCTCTTCATCAACTACGTCCACGAGAAAGAGCGCATCCTGGGTGTTCTCGAAAACCGCGTTCTGCTCAGCGAGGGCGTGCCGGAGCTGGGACTCTATCTCCTTCTCCCGGGTTATGTCGTGTTGGATGGCGACGAAGGTGCGCACATCACCGGTACGGTTTCGTATGGGCGAGATAATCTGAAAAGCTTGGTAGATTGAGCCGTCCTTCCGACGGTTGGTTATTTCCTCTTTCCAGGTCTTTCCGTCCACGATCGTTTCCCAGAGACGTTCGTAGTAGGCAGAATTCTGAACGCCGGACTGCAGCATATTCGGATTCTTTCCGATCGCTTCCTCTTCAGAGTAGCCGGTGAGGGCGGAAAAGGCGGGATTTACGTAGATTATCTGAGGTTTGGTGTCTGTTATGTAGATCGCGTGATCCGCCGCCGTAATGGCTCCCTTGAATCGCGCGAGTTCTTCCTCATAGAGCTTTAGCGCCTCTTCCAGGTCCGATTCACTCGGTTTCACGGGACTACTCCCATTCAATCGTCGCCGGGGGCTTACTCGAGACATCGTACACCACCCGACCCACACCGCGAACCTCGTTGGTTATTCGAGAGGAGATCTCGAGAAGATCTTCCGTCGGGAACTGGTAGACGTCGGCGGTCATGCCGTCCCGGGAGATGACCGCCCGGAGGGCGAGGACGAAGCCGTATTCCCGGGCATCACCGGCTACTCCCACAGATTGAATCGGCAGGAGCACCGAAAATGCTTGCCAGATTTCATCATAGAGCTCTCTCTGCTTGAGCTCGGAAATGTAGATTGCGTCCGCCTGTCGGAGGGTATCGCACCGTTCCTTGGTCACGGCTCCGAGAATTCGCACTGCAAGTCCCGGGCCCGGGAAAGGGTGCCGCTTGATAACGGCCGGAGAGAGCCCAAGGAGCGCTCCGAGGCTGCGTACCTCGTCCTTGTATAGTCCCGAAAGCGGCTCGAGCAGGAGCCCCTGCTCTCTCTTTTCCGCCACCAGAGGCGAGGCAACGTTGTGGTGGCTCTTTATCACCTTTGCCTTTCGCCCGACTCCGCGACCGGACTCGATCATATCGGTGTATAGGGTTCCCTGAGCTAGTATGTACCCCTCAGGTATGTGCCGTGCAATTTCTCGCTGCTGAACCGTCATAAAGAGGTCACCGATAATATGCCTTTTCTTCTCCGGGTCCGAGACGTCGGCCAGGGCGGAAAGGAACTCTTTCTCGGCGTCAACAATGTGGAGATTGTGTGCTCCGAGCTTTTCCAGTTCCCCGGTTACCTCGCGGGTCTCATCGAGTCGCATGAGGCCGGTATCGACATACATGAGGTGCACCTGTTCCGGTGGCAGGAGAGTGAGAAGGGTCGCCGCTACCACCGTAGAGTCCACCCCCCCTGATATGAGCAGTAGTACCGAACGGTTGCCCACGCGCTTCGGGACGCTTTCTCGCATCTCATCGAGATAGACCTGAACGCTCCACTCCTTCCTGGCGCCGCAGACGTTGGTGGCGAAATTGACGAGTATGTCGCTTCCGTGCTCGGTATGGGTTACTTCTGGATGAAACTGGAGGCCGTATACCTCGGGAGCGTCCCGAAGCTTTAGGATCGCGGGCACGCCGTTTACGGTCTCGGCGATTATCGTGGACCCCTTTGGGGTCTCATTGACGCTGTCTCCATGACTCATCCAGGCGGTAAACCGCCCAGGCATCCCCCTGAAGAGCGGTTCCGCGGATTCGAGAATGACCGCGGCCCTGCCGTATTCGCGCTTCTCCCGGGAGGAAATCCGGCCGCCGGAGTCGGCCACGAGTCGCTGCAATCCGTAGCAGATACCGAGTAACGGAACTCCAAGGTTCCAGATGCCAGAGTCGACCTCCGGGGCGTCGCTGTCATGGACCGACGCGGGGGAGCCGGAGAGAATGATACCCTTGGTTTCGACGGTCCACCACTCCAGAACCGGAGTGTCTCCGGGAAAGACCTCCGCCAGGATGCCGGCTTCTCGCAGACGACGAGAGATGAGGTGTGTAGTCTGGCTCCCGAAATCCAGGACTACGATGCGGTCCATGGATCCTTGCGAATGAGGGTTTCTTTTCGTTCGTATCCAACGGAAACTATATCCACCGGAACCCCTACGAACTCCTCGATAAAGGAGATGTACTCCTTGGCCGCCTTCGGAAGCTCATCAAAGGACTCTACGCCGCCAATCGGTTCGAGCCAGCCCGGGAAACTCCGGGTCACCGGCGTAACCTCCTGAAGAAGCTCAATTGAAGCGGGAAACCGCTCAATTGTCTCCTCTTCAGTCTCGTAGGCGACGCACGCCTTTACTTCTTCGAGCTCGTCGTAGACATCGAGATGGGTGAGCACCAGGCCGTCGAGGCCGTTCGCCTGGCATGCGTATCGAAGGGCCACGAGATCGAGGTAGCCACACCTTCGGGGCCGGCCGGTGGTGGCTCCGTACTCATTGCCAACGGTGCGAATGTAGTCCTCCAGGTGGCCATCCCGGGCGGGGGTGAACTCCGAAGGAAAGGGGCCGTTTCCAACGCGGGTGGAGTACGCCTTGAAGACTCCGAGTACCCGATCCAGCCGGCGGGGTCCGATTCCCGCGCCAAAGGCTGCACCGGCCGCGGCGGAGTATCCGCTCGAGACAAAAGGATAGGTGCCGAGATCAAGATCGAGGAGGGCTCCCTGTGCGCCCTCGAGAAGCACTTTCTTCTCCCGGGGGAGGCGGTTCATGTATTCGGTTACATCCACCGCCATGCTCGACAGACGCTCGGCGTGCTCCGTAATAAACGCCTGATCCTCAGGATGAAGGGAGTCCAGGGCTCTCGGGGAAAAGACATCCGCGAGCCTGAGCCCGTCGCGAAGAGACTTCATGGAGTAGGCAACACCGATTCCGCGACCGGTCGTACCGATCGGATGGCGTCGCCCTTTGTCGATCTCGATATCCTTGCGCCGGTAGTCCGGGAGCACCAGGTGTGCCCGCTCTGATATGAGCACCCTCCCCTCCCAGTCGATTCCGACGCTCTTGAGCTCGTCGAGCTCCACAAACAGCGCCTCGGGATCGATAACCATGCCACTTCCGAGTATGACCGTACAATTGGGATAGAGAATGCCCGAGGGTACCAGATGGAGCTTGTAGGTCTTGCCGCCATGAACGATCGTGTGCCCCGCGTTAGCCCCGCCGGAGAAGCGGAGAACCAGGTCCGCATCGCTGGCGAGAAAATCGACGATCTTGCCCTTACCTTCGTCGCCCCACTGAGCGCCTATGACTACTAAATTCATACACCGTCCCTAATTTCGGGAATAGTTGGCCGGCTCCTGGGTGATTTGCACGTCATGAACGTGGCCCTCCTTCCATCCAGCCCCGGTGATCTTAACGAACTTTCGGTACTCCCGCAATTCTCGGAGTGATCTGCAGCCGCAGTACCCCATACCTTTCCTCAAACCGGTAACAAGCTGATAGAGGTACGGTTTGAGCTCACCTTTGTAGGGCACGCGCCCCTCGATTCCTTCGGGTACGGGCTCCTCCTCCGCGCTCATTGCGTAGCGGTCACCGCTGCCACGGCGCATGGCTCCCACGGAGCCCATGCCACGATACGTTTTGAAAATGCGCCCCTCATAGAGTATCTCTCTTCCTGGGGCCTCTTTCAGCCCCGCAAAGAGATTTCCCACCATCACTGCGGAGGCTCCGGCAGCAATTGCTTTTGTGATATCCCCGGAGAACTTGATACCCCCATCTGCTACGACGGGTATCCCCTTTTTGGCTGCCTCCTCGGCGGCCCACATGACCGCGCTGAACTGGGGAACGCCGATTCCAGCTACGACCCGTGTTGTACAAATGGAACCAGGTCCAACGCCCACCTTGATTACGTCCGCCCCAGCGTCTATAAGCCGCTTGGTCGCCTCCGCTGTTGCGACATTTCCGGCGATTACCGGTATCTGGGGATAGTGTTGCTTTATACGGCGAAGCGTTTCCAGGACGTTCTTGGAATCACCGTGGGCGGTATCGGTGACAACAAAATCGGCCTTTGCCTCCGAGAGCAACTCCATTCGTCGCTCGAGGTCCGTTGGTGCCACGGCGGCGCCAACGATGAGCCGCCCGGATTGATCCGTGGCCGCTAAAGGAAAGAGACCGTGCTTCTCCATATCCTTTACGGTAATGAGGCCGGTTAGCTTGCCTTCTTTGTCTACCACCGGCAGTTTCTCGATCTTGTGGGAGTCAAATTTGTCCTGAGCGCTCTCGATGGTTGGATTGCCAACCTCCACCACCGGATCCGGAGTCATTACCCGGCGCACGCTCTGATTATCATCCCGGGAGAAACGGAGGTCCCGACTGGTGACAATCCCCACAAGGGTTTCCTTTTCGATCACCGGGAGTCCGGAAATCCGCCGCTCCTCCATTATCCTTCGAACCTCTCCGACGGTCTGGCTGGGCGAGACGGTCACCGGGTTCTCAATAATCCAGTTGAGGTGACGTTTTACCGAGCGCACCTCCTCTGCCTGGTCCTCGGGGTTCAGGTTTCGGTGAATTACCCCCGCTCCACCCTGCAGGGCGAGAGCGATGGCCAGCTTTGATTCTGTAACCGTATCCATCGCTGCTGAAAGAACCGGCACGTTGAGCTTCACATTTTCGGTGAGATCAACGGTGATGTCCGTTTCCGAAGGAAGGAAATCGGCATAGGAGGGCAGCAGCAGGATATCGTCGTAGCTGAGTGCTTCATCAAGACTCACGGCGATCTATCCTCCTTACGAGAATTGTGTGAATGTGGTAGGATTCGGTCGTGGAAAGAGGCTCCATGTCTGATAGTGCCGGATATCCACAGTTTTGTCAAAACGCAGGTACCGTATGAAGATATATCGATTCATTCTACTCATTCTTATCGGAGCGGCTGTTTTAGGCTGTGCCCGGGAGGAGGAGCCCGAAGAGTTCGTTGGTGGGGCTCGACGGATCATTCCAGAGGCCGGCGAAGGTGTTACCCTGGCCACAGACCGCCCCTCGGGGCTTTCTATTCAGGGGGAGTCGGAGGGCAGTTCCTCCCGGATTCCCATGGCGGAAGACGTTCTTCCGGTTCAATTCGTAGATGTAAACCTGGACACCGACCAGGCTGAAGAGCAGATTATCGGTTTTAAGCGTCACGGGGATCAATCGGACCGCATTCACCTCATGGTTGCGGACTTCGACAGTGTTCGCAACGCATACATCGCGAGCTGGGAGGGCGTTACCGGTGCCAATAACGTCAGGACCTTCGCGGTCTACACTTACGATCTCATAGGCGATCACACCTTGGAAATAGCCGCCTTCGGAATGAACAACGATGGCATGCAGACCCTCGACGTTTTTCGGAGGGACCGAGGCAGCGGGCGCCTCGGGGTGAGCTACCAGCGAATACTCTCGGTAGCTACCGGGGCGAGTATCGAAATCGACGAGCTCGAGCGATCCCCGGAGTACAAGAGCCTTCAGCAGAACGGCCGGAGCTGGCCGATTGTCGTCTATGCACCGGATCCGGAGAGCGAGAACCCGGCGGACCTCATTCGGACGACCTATTTCTGGAGAATCTCCGAGAATCGATACGTTCCCGGACCGGAGGAGAAGATCCCGGCAGGACAGGTCGAAGAGGAGCAGCTCAAGGAGCTCTACGACGGCGACGCGGCACGGTTCGAGGAGTACCTCTACGGTCCCTGGTACCGGGCCACCGGCGCCGAAGGCACCAATGAGAGTCCCGGCGCGCCGGAGCTTGTCCACTTCTCTCAGGATGAGCAGAGTATCTCCTTCTATCGGGAGGGGGCTCAGGAGCGGTTTGACTGGCTCAACTCCTACAAGACTATGTACCGGTCCGGCCCCGGAATCTGGATGAACGTGCGCAACGAAGCTCTGGAAAACGTTCGTCGCCAGGTGTCGGTCTCCGCTCTCGGCTATGACACGATCTATCTCAGCGTTGATGGAGAGGAGTACTGGAACGGAACCTACCGCCGACTCTCGGACAATCTGCAGCGCTCCATCGTCCGGGAGCGCCGGAGCGGCGCCCAACTATCCGATCTCACCCTCTCCGGTCTCTATCGCAACGATAGCAATCAGGAGATCCTCTTTTCCAATCCGCGATTTGTCATGCGGGACAATGATGAGGAAGTGGCCGGTGGGTATGCGATTTTTGAGTTGGAACAGACCGTCCTGGAGCTGAAAATCATTGACGACAGCGGCCTCATGCAGCGTAGAAGGACCTTCGTGGTCGAGTTCGAGGAGGAGGAAGGAAGCGACCGCATCGTAAGGCGCATCACCCTCACTCCCGCCCGGGTACGATCAGACTCCATAGAGTACACCGAGGGAAGAACCCTGCGCCTGGAACAGGTGGAAGAGCTCGCGGAGTAGCTACTCGCCTTCTTCCTCGGCGAAGAGCAGGAACCCCTCCACCCCGAGCTCCTTGAGACGGACCACCAGTTCCTGCGCGTCCGCCGGGGGAACTGGCCCTTCCGTAGGTACCACGACCCGGTAGTATCGCTTCTCCTCCAGGACCACCTCCCTGACCTGGGCGGGGATCCCCTCCTCGCGAATTTCATCCCGCATCACGGTGGCGTTGTCTCGATCCGAGAAGGATCCGGTTTGGATGCCGATTACCAGGGGCTCCGTGGTCTCCGGCGGCTGCTCCCGGGAGTCTTGCTCCCTCTCGGTCTCCCCCTGGGGCGCGGGCCTCTCTTCTCGACTCTCTTCGCTCTGGCCGCTTTCGGCGGGTGGAACAAACTCCCAGGGAGCCGCGGGAAGAAGTATGCTCGGCCGGGGGGCAAGAGAAACCCCGCCCTCTTCACTGACGGCGAGGCGATCGAGGGTGGCGGGGTATAGCCGTTCGAGCTTTGCCTGGAGCTCCTCGGCGTACGCTTGAGACTCCCAGGCCCGGGCGGCCAGGAGGGCAAAGACCAGCGTTTTCGACTCTACCGTTCGTCGAGTTTCCCCTCTTGTGAGAGACTGAAAGAGCGGAAGTCCTTCGCTTCGGTTATCCTCGTGAAAGTAAGAGAGCGCAAGATAGAGGCCGGCGAGTCGTTGTTTCTCCCGGTCCCGCGCAGAGTCGACGACGTACTGGCTGTGTCGGCGTACCCGTTCGTAGCTACCGGTTTCCATCGCCGCCGCGGCGGCACGGAGACGTATCTCGTCATCCTCCGGATCGACAGCGAGAAGACGCTCGTAGTTTCGCAACGCCGCGACAAAGTTTCCCGCAAGCTCCTCGAGAGAACCGAGCTCCCGGTAGACGGCGATCTTCTGTTGCTCAGTGGAAAGGCGATCACTGTAGAGCGCGTAGACCTGCCGTGCCTCCTGAAGTGTAGGGGCCGCGCCGATCGCCTCAACAAGGAGCTCTCCCAGAACCGGTGAGTCCGGTTCGTTCTGAAGACGCTCAGTAAGCTCCTCGAAGTCCGCGCCGAATAGGGTGGATGCGGCAAGGAAAAGTATGGAGAAGAGGGCGAGTCGGCGTCGCGGGCTCATGAGGGCTTGCTCGAGTCCCCTCCCTCGGCGATTCGCGGCGGGCCATCGCTGCCCTTTTCTTTCCCTTTCTTTCTTTCCTTCCGGCGGCTTTGCTTCTTCTCCTCTTTCTCCCGCCGTTTCTCCAGACTCGCTTTGGTCTTGCGAGACGAAGAAGAGAGCGCAAAGGGCAGCGTAACAAGAAAACCGAGAAAGAAAGCTATGAAGAGACTCAAAAAGATGGGCACGTCCTCCGCGCGATAAATCCCGAAGGAGATATCGGAGGTGTTATTGACGTTGAAGGCGACAAAGAGAAGAACGATTCCCAGGATTACCAGAACGGTAACGAATTTCCACGGCATGATTATCCTACTTTCTTGTGCGCAGTCCCCGGAGAAACTGAGCCACGGTTAGTGCACCGTATCCAACGAGTCCGAGCCCCCCAAGCCACATCAGCGCGCTCACCGGAGCTCCTACAATCGGTAGAGAGGCGCCCAGGGTCAGCGCCCCGATAGCTGCGGTTGCCAGCCCTCCGAGACGGTCGGCTCGATGCTTGCTCCCGGCGGCGCTGCCGAGGCCGAAGAGAGATAGCGCCCCGCCGGCCACAATTCCGGGGAGCGAGAGTCCTCCGAAGCCTGACAAGCTCCGCAAGAGGAGGAGCGCCGCACCGCTTCCAAGGCTGGATATCGCCCGTATGCCTCTGCTGGTCAAGGCATCCCGGCTCTCCGCTCGAGGCGTTATCTGCCTCACACTGCTTCCTCGTTCAGGAGCTCTCTGATGTACCATCGAATAACGTTCCAATCGTCCTCTTTCGGCAGGAGTATCCAAGCCCCCTTGTAGAAGTCTTCGTCGACTTCTTCAGCACTCTTACCAGAATAATACAGATTGGAGTATGTGTGGTAAAGGATGTTGTCGGTGTTGAGCACCACCTGCTCGGTGATCTCGTAGGAGCGCGCCTGCGCCATAAGGCGAGCTACAGCGTAGTAGGATAGATCGCTCTCCACGTACCGAAAAAGGGTGGACGCAAGCTCATAGAGCGTAGCAAACTCTCCAGTGCCGAGCTCTGCGAGGCGGCTCTTTAGGCTTCGGAGTATCGCCTGTTGCCGCTCCGCTCTGCCGAAGTCCGAGTCTCCGTGGCGGCTGCGGGCGAGTCTAAGGGCTTCGATCCCGGAAAGAGTATGGGTCCCCGCAGGATAGTAGAGCGTCGACCAGCGACCATCCTCCTTGGTTCTGTAGGTGGGATCAATCAGTGGCTCCTGCAGAGTAACGTCAATGCCTCCGAGGATATTGACCACGTCGATAAAAGCGTACATATCGATGGCAATGTATCCGGAGATCTCCAGTCCCGTGATATCCGATATTTCCTCCGAAAAGCGTTCGCCGCCGTAATGCGGGTAGAGGACGTTGATCTTTCTTCCTCGGTAGTAGAGGTCCCTGGGCACGCTCACGAGCTGAATGGAACCGTCCCGGTGGTTGATATGAGCAAGAATAACGGTGTCAGCCATCTGCTCATGGGACCCTATTACGAGAAAGGTCTCCTCCCCCTGTCGGGAGAGGAGACCTGAAACCTCGGGGACTTCCTGGTCGAGCTCCCGGGAGGAGGTTCGCTCCATTTCGGGATCGCCGTCCCGTATCCGCCGGAGTGAGGTAAGCGGGACGTCGTCCTCGTCCATTATCCAGACCGTACCGTTGAGACGCTGGATCGCGAAGGAGCCTTTCGGATTGCCCGCTTCGTCTTCCAGGTCGAAGTAGAGGTACTCCTCCCCTTCCCGCGGCACTCGGCTGACGGATAGATTCAAGGTGTCCAGATACGCCTGGAAGCCGGGATCGCCGAAGAGCTCCTGGAGCTCCGTGACTCTCCCGTCCACGACCCGTTCCCGCTCCGTACGGAGATCCCCTTCGGCGAGCTCGCGCTGTAGGCTGCTGCGAAGCTCCTGGGCGTCCACCTCCTGTCGGGAACCGACGGCATACGTCCCGGTCGCACCGTTCCACTGGATGGAAAAAACCTGCTCCCCCCGCCCCTTTTGCACCGGCAACTGGAGAGTGTCGCCGGTGATCGAGAGACTTCCGAAGTAGAGCTCCTCACTCCGCAAGAGCTCTCTCACCGAGGGGTCCGCCGCGAGGTCCCGGAGAGTGCTTGCCGCTTCCTCTCGCCGCCGGGCGACTCTATCCCGTCGTTCCAGCTCCGTTTCCAGGGTGTCTACGAACTCCTCTGAGCTCCGGATGGTATGCTGGTTTTGCGAAGGAATCCTGAGTATGAAGGTGCCCTCTTGCGCTCCTAACTCGAGGTAGGCAATGGCCTCACCCTGTCGCGAGATGCGGTAGCTCCCGTCGCCGCCGCTCTCCGCCCACAACCGCTCCTCCTCGAGAAAGGATAGAACTTCCTCGATATCTAGGAATTCCCGCACCGCCACGTAGGAGTCGTTGCGTCGGTTGTACTCAATCAGTTCTTGCAGAGCAGAAAAATAGGGAACAAAGGGGCTCGGTTCCGCCTTTGTCTCGTCGTCGTTGCCGCTGCTCTCCTGGGACTCTTGAAGGAATGAGTAGTTACGTCTCGGAAGTCCGAGGGACTCCCGGACCTCATCGGTGTCCTCCGCCATGCGCAGCAGACCGGACCGAACGGCGTCTACCGCTTCGGCGTTGTTTCGGATTTCCTCGACCAGCTGCTCCCGGGCCTCTGTGCTCCGTCGTTCTCCTCGTAGAAGGAGCGCTCCGATGACCAGAAGCAATAGAATTAGGAGAGTTGTCTGAATCGCAAGAAAAAGCCAGAGTCGTTTGCCTACCATCGCTCTTTAGTGGCGGAAGCTACGCTGTCCGGTAAAGACCATTGTCGCTCCGTGCTCGTTGCACGCCTCGATACTCTCAAAGTCCCGCAAAGAGCCTCCGGGTTGAATAACTGCCGAGACCCCTGCTCTGAGGCCCACATCGACCCCATCACGAAAGGGGAAAAAGCCGTCGGAAACCATGGTGCTTCCAGGGAGACCTCCTTTGTGATTTGCCACGCTCGCCTCCACTGCCCTTCTATCCTCTTCCGCGAGCTCGGAGAGAGGTTGGCCAAACTCGTCTTGGGCGATTCGCTCGGCGAGTTTACGATACGCCTTGTCCCTTGCTATTTCGGCCACGCCTACCCTGTCCTGCTCTCCGGTTCCGATGGCAACAGTGGCGCGGTCCTTTACGTAGAGCACGGAATTACTTGTCACTCCGGACTCCACGAGCCAGCCAAAGATCATATCCTGCTGCTCCTGCGCCGTTGGTTCACGCTCGATAGCGTACCGTTTGCCCTTGTATTCCGTGGTGGCCGGCTCGAGCTCCCCTGGAGCAAAGAGTTTTGGCACGTAGGACCACTGGCAGACGAGTCCTCCGTCGATAAGACTCTTGAAGTCCAGGGTGCGCTGTCCGACGTACTCCTCGAGCCGTTGCATGTTTCCGATTCTCATTATTCGCAGGTTTTTCCGGGCAGAGAGAACCTCGAGAGCCCCCTCCTCATACTCCGGGGCGCAGACCACCTCTACATAACGTTCCGAGATCGCCTCGGCGGTCGGAGCGTCGACGGGGTGGTTGAGCACCACCGCTCCGCCGAACGCCGCAACCGGATCTGCCCAGAAAGCGGTCAGGTACGCTTCTTCAAGAGTAGAACGTACGGCCACACCGGAGGGGTTGTTGTGTTTGATGATTACCGCCGTGGGCTCCGCTGTAAAGTAGCGAAGAATG
This sequence comes from uncultured Spirochaetaceae bacterium, assembly GCA_964478055.1. Lineage (GTDB taxonomy): Bacteria > Spirochaetota > Spirochaetia > DSM-27196 > Alkalispirochaetaceae > CAYZHV01. The sequence continues at coordinate 12,081 of CAYZHV010000035.1, forward strand.
TTCAATCCGCTGTCAACGTCGGTGATGTTGATCTTTCCGGGATGCTTGCCGCTCTGCAGGAGCTCTACGTCCGAGGCGAGCCACTGTCCCGACCGAATGCACTCGACGTCCCCGAGGCAGAGATTTCCGTTAACGAGACGGTAGAGCGCCGCGGGCTGGTCCGGGTTCTCCCCGTATCGAAGGCCCCGACGTTCGCCCTCCACCTCCCAGCTTACCTTCTCGTAGAAGAGCGTCTGCCGGGAGCCGGAATCCTGGAAGGAGAGCTCCAACTGGTTAGGAAAGTGGTCGCTCTGAATCGTGCGATACATGGATCGGTTGCTCATCCTACTCCTCCGAAAGATAGGTGCCCCCGAGACTATCGGGTTCAACGTTGTCGAGGTAGTCCGCGATCACTTCCTCATAGCGCCGGGTGTGGTGAAAGCTTTCTCGAGCCAGGGAAAAGCGGGTTTCCAGGGAGAGCGCTCCCCCTCCATCGCGAAGCTCCTGGAGGAGCGACCCGTATCGTGCGGGATTAGAGACCGCCGCGACTCGTAGAAAGTTTTTCGCCGCTGCTCTCAGCATAGTTGGCCCGCCGATATCGATATTTCCCCGGGCATCTTCGATGTCCGTATCAGGGCTGGAAACGGTCTTCTCAAAGGGGTAGAGATTCACCACTACCATGTCGAAGTATACAGCGTTGATTCGTTCCAGGAACTCGCGATGCGAGTCGTTCCCCGGCTCCGCCAGAAGCCCCGCGTGGACGTGGAAGTCCAGGCTCTTTACCAGGCCCCCCTGCATTTCCGGCTGTCCCGTGTAGGTCGAAAGCTCCACGAGCCGTTCCGAGGAGCTCCCTAGGAGCTGCTCCAACTTGCGGAAGGTACCCCCGGTGGAGAAGATGCGAAGCTCCGGAGAGAGCTCCAACAGCCCTTGGGCGAAGGCCTCGATTCCCCCCTTGTCCGAGAGACTCATGATGACATTCCGAATGGGGACGCTGTCCCGAACCTTTGTGACGCGATTCTTCAGCACCGCCTGGCTCCCTCGATAGCGCCTCGCTCTACGTAGGCGTAGGCGTCGTGATAGTGAATGCTCTCCTGGTTCACCGCCTCCACGCTGTACCAGGGAAAATCGTATCGTCCCTCCACGGCGACGCAGACCTCCCGGACCAGATCCTCCGCAAATACCGGGTTATCGTAAGCGTGCTCGGTGACAAACTTCTCGTCCTCACGCTTGAGGAGCGTGTAGAGCGGAGCCGACGCGCACCCTTCCACGAGGTCGATGAGATCCTCGATCCAGAAGAAAGGGCCTAGCTGGACAGTTACTGTTACCAGGCTCCGCTGATTGTGAGCGCCTCTGGCGGAGATGTCCTTGGAGCAGGGGCAGAGGGTTGTTACCGGTACGGTTACGGCCACGAAAAAATCGCGATGCTCCTCGAAAACCGTCCCTTTAAAGGCGCAGTTGTAGGACATGACCGCTGGTTGCCCGCTGACCGGTGCGTGTTTCTCGAGAAAGAAGGGGAAATCGAGCTCACCGTATGCGTCCCGAGCATCGAGACGTTTTCGTATTTCGTCGAGCATGTCGAGAAAATTCGGCATCTGCACGTCGCCGCTGTACTCGTGAAACACTTCGATAAAGCGACTCATGTGGGTACCCTTGAAACTGTGCGGCAAATCGGCGTAGAGGCTGATTGTCGCGACGGTATCCTGAGTACGGTGCTCCTTGTCGAGGACTGTTATGGGGTACTGGAGATTTCGGACGCCTACTTTGTTTATTGGAATGTTCCGCTCATCCGGTAGGCTCTGAACATCTCTCATGCCCTCCCGGCCTCCCGCTGTGCCGAGAGGAGGGTATTGTAGAGAAGCATGGTTATGGTCATGGGCCCAACGCCACCTGGTACCGGGGTGATGTGAGAAGCCTTTTCTACCGCTGCTTCGTAGTCGACATCGCCCACGAGGCGGTACCCCTTCTTGGCAGTGGAGTCCTCTACCCTATTGACGCCGACGTCAATCACCACGGTTCCCTCGTTGATCATCTCCCCGGTGATCATCTTCGGCGCTCCCGCAGCGGCGATAAGAATCTCCGCCCTGCGGGTATGCTCCGCAAGATCCCGGGTCCGAGAGTGACAAACCGTTACCGTCGCGTTGCCCTGGGGGCTCTTCTGGGAGAGCATGATCGAGAGGGGGCGGCCAACGAGATTGCTCCGGCCAATGATTACCACTTCCTTTCCGGCGATCTCTATTCCCGCCCGCTCGATAATCTTGACCACCCCGTGGGGCGTGCACGGATAGAAACAGTCGAGCCCGCGGATCATCCGGCCCAGGTTCACAGGATGAAAGCCGTCCACATCCTTGTCGGGATCGATCGCGGCGACGACCCGCTCGGTGTCAATATGATCCGGCAGCGGGAGCTGGACCAGAATTCCGTGTATCCTCGGGTCCTCGTTGATTTCCGTAATGAGCGTGAGTAGGTGCTCCTCGCTCACGTCCGCGGGAAGCCTGTGGTCTCGCTCGTGCATCCCCGCTTCTTGCAGGGCGCGCTCCTTTCCCCGGACGTAGGATACACTGGCGGGATCCTCTCCCACGAGAACGACCGCAAGACCCGGTCGGGTACCGGTCTTGGCGAGGGTTTCGGTCTCGAGGCGAATTTCCTCCCGCATCTCGCGGGCCAGAGCCTTTCCATCTAGAATTTGAGCAGCCATAACAGATTATTATCTACCACGGAGTCGGCACAGGATGCAATGATGGCTTCTTGAAGAGGAACTCTCTGCGTGATACGATTCCATCACTATTTTCTTGGAGTAGCGATTCTTGCAGAGACATAGAAACCGTACTTTAGCACTCGCACTGCTTCTACTGCTCCTGGTGGCGCCTTTTGGTGTTAGCCAGGAGGAGCCCCCCACTGAGGAGGAGCCGCCGGTAGAAGCACCGGAACGATTCGTACCCACCTACGCTCTGGGTGATCAGCTCTTGGCGATCAACCTTGGCATGTTCATCCCGCTGTTCTTCTACGGAGGACCCGACGGGGTTCAGGATACCCAGCTCAGCCTTGGAGGTACGGGATCACTCCACTGGAGCGCTTTCCTGAACAATAACATGGCCCTCGGCCTGGAGGGCGGAGGAATGTTCGCCTTTACGCCGAACCGGCGCAACCTCTTTATGCTGCCGGTAATGGCTCGTTTCACCTATTTTCTGCGGGCTTATCCCTGGGAGTTTCCCCTTTATCTCGGGGCGGGCATCAATTTTTCCCGCCTGGAGGAGAACTTCAAGGTTGACCCGATCCTGAAGCCGGGATTCTCGGTTCTCTGGAACTACAACGCCGAGTGGGCCTTTGGGGTGAATGTCAGTTACTGGTGGGTTCCCCAGATCTACCGGGGCCCGGATCCACCGAGCGAGGACTCCAGGTACGGGAATTTTATGGATGTGACCCTATCGGCGCTCTATCATTTCTAGGAGAGAGATCAGGATGAAACGATACATCATCGCGCTTCTTGCGCTGACCGCCCTTCTCGGCTCCTGTACCCGGGGTTCGGTGGGCATATTCGCCAGTATCGAGCAGGAAGTGAAGACTCAGAAATCCAACCTCTCGGAAAACAGCGCCATAACCGGCGTGGCCCAGACGAGCAACCACTACTTTGCCTCCCTCGGAAATATCTCGCGGCGACCCATAGTCGGAGGCGACTGGGGAGGCGTCGGAAGCCCTCCGGGCATAGACAGCCCGATATCGGTCGCCCTCGTCCAGCTGGGCGCTCCCGGCAGCCGGAAGTATTACGCCGCCTACAACTCTCAAGAGGGCAGGGACAAAGGGCTCTTTCGGCTTACGATTGATGAAGCCACGGGAAGGGTTACCTTTACGGAGCTCGATTTGGCCTATGATGACGCCAACACCGTCAATGCGATCGAGGGCCTCATAGCGGTTGATACGGATTTGGACGGGTTTGGCGACAAGCTCTTCGCCTCGGTCCGCTCGGGAAGCCTTAACGACGAGCCGCTCTTCACTCTCCTGGAAAACCCAGCTGGCGAAGGCGGGAATGAAAACGCCGTAATAGAAGGAACCGACCACCTCATAGACGCCGCGGTGGACAATGGTGGCAATCTCTGGTTCGTGGGCCAGAAGGGCGGAATATTCTTCTACGATACCGGGGCCGGTACGATAAGGCGGCTCCAGGGGCAAGACCCGACCTATCCCGGAGACCAAAGCGGCTTTTCTGGGGCTTACTCCATTGACCGGGGAGATCTCAAAGGGGATGCAACCGCCGGGACCGTAGCGCTGTTCCTCTCGGACACGGACGGCAGAGTCTGGGCGACCTATGACGACGGCGGAACCTGGATGATGAGCGACGTCTCCAGTCGCGCCTTGACGGACATGATCTGGATGCCCAGTGCCGGTAGCGGAGGCGACGGAGCCCTGCTGGTAGGGACGAAACCGATTATTCAACAGGGTATATCCGACCAGGGGTACTACGAGGTGCTCCTGACCGCCTCGGACAGCGAAGTGACCTTTGACGGGGCGCGGGCGCCGGACGACAGTAGCTACGACACCAGTGAGCTCCAGGACGCTACCGTTCGTGGCTTTTACCGTCCCGACGACGGCAACGGCGGCCTCTCAACGAGTCAGGTCTTCGTTCTTACCGGCGGAATTGGTCTCTGGAACGTCATCTACGATGCCAACGGCATCCCGGATGTCCGCTGGGAGTAGAACACCCGCAGCAATAGCGGCTGCGACCCGTCGGCATCGAACGATCCCGGCGGCGTTCGCACTCTGTTAGATTAGGAGACTTACTCTTACAAGGCGCCTTGCGGGGCGCTTTTCTTGTTTGCTCTCAGGTTCTCAGAAGGTCACGGCGCCGATGGAGGGTCTACCGGAACGTTCGGCCCCGGGCTCCCTGGCCTCACCGGCGTAGTCTCTTTCGAGGAGAGAACGCAAGCCCTCATTTTCGATCTGATTTAGGGGTATGCCGCCCCCGACGGAGGCGCTCCCGAGCTGCAGACCGTACTGCTGCTGAGCCAATACGTCCGGTCCCGCCGCGAAGGTGCGTTCCGCGCTCTCCGCGATGTTTTCGAAAGCCCGGAAGCGGCTTACCGACGGGAGCTCCACCGTTGAGCGATGGAGCTCATCAACTCGTCGGAGTATCCCGGGTGAGATAAATCCCCAGGAGGTGCCCGTGGCGGCGCCGTCGGTGAGGATTCTCGTCCACCCTGAGAGGTTGTTCCCGGCGATGCGGAGGTCGTCAACTTCGCCATCAAGGTAGAGCACAGTGTGTTCTCCGTTGCCGGTGAGCCTCAGCTGATGGAGCTGTGAATTGAAGAGGGAAAGTCCGGAGAGGTTGCCCGCGGAGAGCACGTAGCTCTGCCGAAGATCACCGAAGAGTATTGTGTTGTGTGCAAGGCTCAAATCTCCCCCCTGGAGGGAGAAGGCGATGGCGCTGCTGCTCTCTGTAGCCGTTATGACACTATTGGTAACCGTGACCCGGCCGCCACGCCCCACGAGCCCGTAGAGGTAGGAGCCCGCACCGGACGCCCGGAGCCGTCCCCGGTCGATGGTGATCTCGCTGTTTCGAGAACGCAGGAGGGTGATTCCCGTGCCTGCCTCTCCGAGGAGATCACTGTCGATAAGGCGAAGGCGTCCCGCCTGCAGCTCCAGCAGCAGCAAGTGTTCCTCCTGAGCGTCAGCACGAATCACCGACCCGGTGATGGTTCCTCGACTCTCCCGAGCTATTAGGGCGGTTGCAGCCTCGGTGGTAATGGGGGTTGCGATGAGAACGGAGTCGGAGATCTCGTAGTCGGACCGAGTCAATTCCAGGGGCGCCAACTCTCCTTCCCTGAGCTCCAGGGAGCTTCCCCGCTCCGCCAGGATCGAACGCCCCCCTCGGGGAACGGCGATTTTGCTCGCCGAGAGCCGGAGATCACCGCCCAAGAGGTGCACTGCCGTGGAAGCTATCGTCTCTACCTCGCTCTCTTCGATTAGCAGAGAGGCGCCTTCGCCCACTCTCGCCACGGGCTCTTCCCGGACGCTGTCCACGGCGATACGTCGCAGGGTCAGTGAGCCCTCGGCGGCCAAAGTGAAGCTCGGTCCCGGCTGACTTTCTCCGTCCGCCGCGGAGGCGAGACGGAGGGTGGTTCGCTCATCTCCGGGTCGCCAGCTTTCTCCATCAAAGCCGCCGATTATCCTGACAGGGCGTCTGAAGCTGAGCTCTCCGCGAATAGTATAGGATCCGGCATCGAGGAAGAGGGTGGACCGCTCACTCTCCCGGAGTAGCCTCAGGGCCTCATCGATCGTGGCAAAAGGAGCGTTTCGGCTTCCGTTGTTCCCCGGCGCTCCCAGGGCGGCGCTGACGTAGATAATCTCTCGGTCCACAAAGATATGCCACTGCTCTACTTGCTGACTCTGGTTTCCCGCGCTGTCCCGGGTATACGCCTCGATCTGATAGGAGATCAGCTCGTTCTCCCGGGCTGGAAGCTCAACCTCTTCTCCCCGGTACACCTTGAACTCCTGGGAAGAACCGGCCCGTCCCTGCTGCAGCACGCGGTAGTAGATTTCGCCTTCTCCCGAGAGAGTGAAGGTCTGCGCCTCGGGGTAGTACTCGCCGCTGCTAACTCCCGCAATCCTCGGCGGTCGAGGCGGCTCGCGATCTACCGTAAACCGCAAGACCTGCGTCTCCGAAGCCTCGCCGGCGTTGTTGTAAGCCCGGGCGCTGATGACGTAGGAAATAGTCTCGCCCCGGCCGGCAGTAAAGGTTTGAGCCTCTCCGAAGCGAGGAGACTCCTGCGTTACCGCCGGAGGCAGGGTGCCGTCCGTGCTTACTGTGTATCGAACCGTAACCGGTTCCGGCCCCTGCTGTCGAAAAGCGAGGCGGACCGGGTCGTTCGCTACCCCATCCTCCGGCAGACCGACGAAGGCCGGCGGCGGCGGCTCTGTTCGCTCCGGAATACGAACCTCTTGCTCCTCTGAGCGGTTCCCTGCGCTGTCCTGGGCGTAGACGACCAGGGTTCCCTCCTGGGAGCCATCTTCGAGGCGCCACCGCAGGGTGCCCCCTAGAGGCTCTTCCGTTGTGGATTCTATTCCCGGAAGCAAGAGGTTCTCACGCCCCGCCAGGAACAGCGTCCCTTCCCCGGTTCCGGGCCAGATCAGAGTGCCGGAGCGACCGTCAGGGGCGTAAATGACTTCCGGCTCAGCGATCGTTCCGGGCCGCTCACGATCCATAGTGAGCTCTAGGCGGCGGGTGACGCTTCGGTTTCCGGCCTCATCAATGCTGAACGCCTCGATTAGATAGCTAATTACCGCACCCTCTTCGCCGGAGAGCGTGAGACCCTCGCCGGAGAACTCCTGGAGGGATGCGCTCCGCCCCCGGCGGGCGTAACTGAGAAAGAGCGTTCCTTCCCCCTGGAGGGTGATGGTCCCGGGGCTGGAACGGACGGCGCTCCCCTCCTGAGGCGTACCGGAGACAAGTATCTCCGGCGGGGCCGGGGGCTCCCGGTCGAGCAGGAACGTTACCGGCTCTTCCATACGGGCGGGGTTCCCCGCGGCGTCTCTGCTCGCGGCGGTTACCACATAGCGAATCGCCTCTCCCTCCCGGCCAGTCACACGCACCGGGGCGGCGTATCGCTGTCCCCGGGGGCCCAGGGGATCCGCGGGCTCCTCTTCGCTAATGGCCAGGTACCGCTCGCCCTCCCCGCCTGAGAGGCGCACTTCCACGTCCCGGGCGTAGGGCGATCCGGTCCCTGGTAGAAGCACTGCCGGGGGTTCCGGGGCGATTCGATCCACCGTAAAGCGAATTTCCCGGGTATCCGAGAGCGGTCCCGACGGTAAACCCGCCCTGATTCGTATTCGATAGCTCCGTTCTACACCGTCAGGTGTTTCTATTAGCAGCCGCTCCCGGACCGAGGGACTCTGCCGGTTTGGCGTGGGTGGCGTAGACACCACCCCCTCTCCCTCCCGGAGTTCGTAGAAGAGCTGAAGGTCCTCTGGATAGGGATTCTGGAAAATGAGATAGAGTTCGGCCTCTCGATACCGGCCGCCGTTCTGAATGCCCCTAATCGGTGGGATCGACGCTTCTCGGGCGTCGGCGCTGTACCGTTCGGTTACAGTTGCACTGACATTGCCGGACTCGTCTCGGCTTCGAGCCTCCAGGGTGTATCGTACGAGAGAGCTCTCTGGTGCCTCCAGGGCGACTCTCCCCTGATAGGAGACGAAACCCTCGGTGTTTGACGGAGCAGCCTCTAAATCGGCGCTAACCCGATACTCCAGGTTCCCCTCTCCGAAGAGACGCAGAAAGCCGGCCCGCACCTCGAGCCTGGGAGGCTCCGGCGGAAGAGTGTCTATCCTCGCCTCGATGACCGTCGGGGAGCTCCAGAGCCAGCCATCCTCCGAGACGCTCCTGCCGGAAAAGCGTCGGGTACCCTCCACTCCCGGAGGCGGAGTAAAGCTCAGAAAGGGCTCGACCGTTGTGGCCGTGGGGGGGATGCGGCTCTCAGCCTGACCCAGTCCGCCGAGAAAGATCGGGTGCGGCGCGTCGACAAAGATCTCTACGCTCTCCGAAGGGGAGCGCTCCCTCAGGGAGAGTCTTGGGGGAGCAGGAGGTGTAGTTGAGAGACGAACCTCCCGGAGAACGGGATCACTCCGGGCGCCTCCCGGTAGCTCCGCATGCACCGTCAGCCCCACCGTAGCAGATTCCGCCCCTTCCGGGACCGTTAGGAGTGTCGGTTCACTGTAGTCGTAGCGTCCCGGCGCCTCCACTCCTGACACCTCGTAGGTTATTTGCGCCTCAGGCATGGAGAAGGCGGTAAGTCTGAGGCTTCGAGCATCCACTCGCTCGAGAAGAACCGTCGGCTCCGGTGGGCGCCGATCTTCGAGAAGGTACGCCTGGGCGTAGACCGACCCGGTGGAACCGAGGGGTGCGGCCCTGAAAAAGACGAATCGCCGGTTTCCCGGGGGCGCCTCCAGCTCCAGAGGAGAGAGCAGCAGCTGTTCCCGAGGGGTATCTACTCCCGGGGCGAGAGAAAAGGAGAAGCGCCCCTCTTCCGGCGGCTCCAGAGTGACCGCATCTCTCCGTATCCCGCTCTCCGGGAAAGGAGACGGTTCATTTCCCTGAGTGAGGTTAATCCGCTCCTCTCGGTAGCTTCCATCTACGCGGCTGACCGCGCCAACCCTGAGCTCGATTCGGCCGGTCCCAGGGAGAAGCACAGGCTCCGTCAGTCTCGTTCCGTTCTCCGGACCAGTGCCATCCACGGTGTAGCGGACATCCTTCCAGAGGCGGCTCTCCGGAAGCAGCAACTGCTGATTTCGGTACCGCCCGGGCCTGGGGGAGAGGAGTATCTGCCGCTCCTCACCGCTACTCAGAAGGGTGTCATAGGTTCGATCAACGACGTAGAGGAGCTCGGTGGGTGCGCTGCTGTTTCCCACGGCATCGATGGCGCGAACCCGAAGAGTGTAGACCTCCCGTCGGCCGCTTCCGGGATCCAGCAGTAGCCCTGATGAGGGAAAGGGTACATAGTTCCCGTTTCTTCTGTACTCGAGGGTGAGCCCGTCGGACTCCTGGAAGCGGACGTTGACCGGCGAGAGGTAGCGTCCCTCGGGCAGTTCGCTGCTCGGCGGGAGAGGTGGGCGCCGGTCTATGGTGTAATCGACGCTTCGAGGTTCCGCAGCGGCCTCACCGGTATGAAACTCCAGGCGGTAACGCTCCACGGTCCCCGGGAGGGCATCCAGCATGATTGGACCCTCCACCGGCAGAAACCGTTCTCCTTCGGCAAGTCGGAAGAACAGATCCTCCCTTCCGGAGATGGTCACTTCCTGCGGGGAAGCGTAGGCGCCGGGAGGTGGCGAGAAACGGACCTCTTCCTGCGCATGCAGGAGGAAGGGAGGAATAAGAGCAAGAGTCAGCAGGAAGAGAAATCGCGTCATCACATCCGCTACTACAAGGTTAGTCTCTTTAGTATATCCACAACTTCCGGATCTTCGCCATACTGCTCATCGATCTCCTCCGGATCTAGTCCGACCAATTCGTGGCTCAGATAGTGAATCCAGTGGTCATCCTCCGGTGAGTCAATAACATGCTTGCGGCAATAGAAATCCGGATGGATCGCCTGCTGCTCCTCGCCGTAGCTTCGAATTTTGTAATCATGCACGGCGATTTTGATGTCCTCCCGGGGAATCCCCTTTTCCAGAATGACCTCCACGAGGTGGTTAATCGTCTTACCGGAATCGAAGATGTCGTCCACAAGAAGGACTTTGTCGCCACTTCGAAGGTACTCCGGGCTGTAGGTCCATCCGTCCACCATGATCTTGTCCCGCTTGTGGATGTCCGTGTAGGAGCGGGCGACGACGGCGGCATAGAAAACCGGGCGCTGTCCCCGGCGAATGAACTTGAAGTACTCACTGAGAACGTTTCCCATATAGGCGCCGCCCCGAAGGCTGACGTAGATCACGTCCGGATCGAAGCCTTCCTCGTAGATTCGTTTCGCCAGCTTGATTGCGTTGTTTCTGACCTTCTGGGCCGGAATGAACTCTTTTCCCATACCTCTACCTTGCAATAGTGAGTGTCTGCGTCGAACCGTCACGCCATACTTGCAGGCCCACATCGCTCTCCGTGGCGTTTAGCTCGCGGTAGAAGCCGAGGACTGAGGCAATGGGAACGGTTCCGACCCTCGTAATGATATCGCCTACCCGCAGGCCCGCTAGAGAGGCGGGAGTGCGGCTCTCCACGGAGCTAACTATAACGCCCTCTACGCTTCCGGGGACCTCCGCCTCCGAGCGTATCTCCTCAGTGATCGGAAAGACCCCGAGGCCCGGCCAGAGAGCCTGGTTCTGCTCGGCGATGGAGCGCTCGGCCTGTCGCTCCGCAATGCGAACCTCCACGGTCCGCTCTTCTCCCTGCCGGATGACCCTGAAGGTAGCGATCTCGTCCACCGCGAGATCCCCGACCATGAGTACGAGCTGATCTGAATCCTCGATCTCGGTCTCGTTGATCCTGGTAACGAAGTCTCCGGGAAGGAGCCCCGCCTCGTCCGCCGGAGAGCCCTGAAAGACGTGATAGACGAGAGCCCCCTCGGTAGAAGGAAGCCTCAGGTCCTCCGCCATCGCCCGGGGCACTGAGCGAATACTAACGCCGAGCCAGCCGTATCGGACGCTCCCGAGCTCGATAAAGTCATCCACGGCGCCCTTTACGTTATTAATGGGTATGGAAAACCCCAAGCCCACGCTGCCGCCGGTCTGTGAGGTGATCCAGGTGTTTATGCCCACCACCTCGCCCCGAAGATTTACGAGGGCGCCTCCACTGTTTCCGCGGTTAATGGAGGCGTCAGTCTGTATAAAATCACTTATGTTCCCCGCCGGTCCGCCCCGCCGTCCGAGGGCGCTTACGATACCCGCCGTGACGGTAGACTGAAAGCCGAAAGGACTTCCTATGGCGAGAACCCAGTCTCCAACTCGGAGGGTACTGCTGTCACCGAAGGTAGCCACAACCAGATCGTCCTTCGTCTCCAAGGAAATCAACGCGAGATCCTTCCGTTCATCCGACCCGACCAGATCGGCATTGTAGTCCCGACCGTCGTCAAGAGTGACAATTATGCTGTCCGCCTCACCGATGACATGGGCGTTGG
>CAYZHV010000036.1:0-23426 GCA_964478055.1 uncultured Spirochaetaceae bacterium
CTCTTCGGAGGGAGTCTCTTCCTCGTCGCCCCCGTAGACGATGACTGACTCCTTGTCGTCGTCTTCTTCTTCCGCCGCGGGTTGTCGGGCGTACTCGATGGGGTCGAACTCCCGGGCGGAAGCGGCGACTTCACCTCGGGCACCATCGGGGTAGAAGAGTGCAAGCCCCACGCCGAGGACCGCGGCTATGAAGAGGGCCGCGGAGATTATAATTATCAGAACCTTCTGCTGTTCCATAGGCTATCTCTTAGGTAAAACTCCCGGTACCTCAGCGACCTGCCTGTAGAGCCGGGCGCGAGAACCCCAATTGTTCACTCTTCTAATATCGACATCGTGCATATAAGGTTGAGGGGTTAGTTCGTGCTGCGCCCGAAACCGAGAGAGCAGCCGCGGGAGACTCAAGCTATCTCTTTTGAGGGCTCGCCAGAGCCGAACGAGAAACGGCGCGTCGACCCAAATCACCGTGTCGCAGGCGGTGTGAAGCTCCATATAGAAGAGAAGGGCGGCGTCAATGACTAACCGTTCGCCGCGGCTCCTGCCTTCCGCGGCTCGCGCGTTTACCCGCTCTCGCATGATCGGGTGAACAATCTCCTCCAAACGCCTGCGGGAAACTTCGTCGGCAAAGACAATTTCCCCGAGTTTTCGTCGATCGATTTCTCCATCTTCCCGGAGGATCCTCTCGCCAAAGACGCTCACAACCCGGTTCCCCTCGCTCACCAGGGCCTCGTGGCCATACCGGTCTACGTCCAGCCGCTCATATCCCTCCGCAACGAGCATCCGGGAGACCTCGCTCTTTCCGGCGCAGTACCGCCCACTTACGCCGACAACCATTAGTGAAGCTCGCCCCAGTTGCTGCCGCTCTCGACGTTGACTCCTAGGGGGATGGAGAGCTCCACCGCTGTGCTCATCTCCTCCATGAGAATTGCCGTGAGCATGTCCACCTCGTCCTCCGGCGCCTCGAGAATGAGCTCGTCGTGCACCTGAAGAAGCACACGACTGCGCATCTTCTCCTGAGTCAGCCGCTCATCGACGTTTAACATAGCGAGCTTTACGATGTCCGCGGCGGTGCCCTGGATCGGGGTGTTCACCGCGATGCGCTCCTGTCCGCTCTTGACGTTGCGATTCTTACTGTTGATGTCCGGCAAAGGGCGCTCCCGACCGAGGAGGGTACGAACTCTTCCGGTCTTCTCCGCCTCCGCCACGGTCTGGTCGATGAACTCCCGAATCCTGGAGTAGGTACCGAAGTACGCCTGGATAAACGCCTCCGCCTCCCGCCGGGATATGGATAGCTCGTTGGAGAGGCGAAAGCTGCTCATCCCGTACATCACGCCGAAGTTGATCGTCTTGGCGATCCTCCGCTGTTCCGGCGTCACCTGATCTGTGTCCACACCGAAAATGAGCGCCCCGGTTCTTCTGTGTACGTCCACCCCCTCGGAAAAAGCTGACTTGAGCCCGGGATCGTCGGAGAGGTGGGCAAGTACAACGAGCTCGATCTGGGAGTAGTCAGCGCTCACGATACGCCATCCGGGAGGAGCCACGAAAGCGCGGCGGATCTTTCTACCCTCTTCATCCCGGATCGGAATGTTCTGCAGGTTCGGGTCCTTGCTCGAAAGTCGTCCCGTGGCGGTGCCGGTCTGCTGATAGTGAGTGTGAAGCCGCCCTGTTTCGGGATTCACGAGCTTCGGCAGAGCGTCGACGTAGGTTGACTTGAGCTTGCTCAGCTGTCGATGCCGCAGGATGCGCTCCGGGACCGGGTCCTCTCGGGCGAGTTGCTGAAGCACGGCGTTGTCCGTAGAGTAGCCGGTCTTGGTCTTCTTGACCGGTTGTAGCTTTCGCTCCTGGAAGAGCACCTCCTGAAGCTGCTTGGTCGAGCCGATGTTGAACTCCCGGCCGCAGAGCTCATAGATCTCCTTCTCCAGATCCTGGAGCTCCGAGCCGAGCTCCTCGCTGTAACTCTCGAGCTCGTCCACCTGGAGGCTAATACCCCTGAGCTCCATTCGCCCGAGCAGTGCCACCAGGGGCATCTCCACCTGGTAGAAGAGTTTCTGATAGCCCCGACGCTCGATTTCGGGTGCAAAGAGCTCGTAGAGCCGCCAGGTGATGTCCGCGTCCTCCGCGGCGTAGTGCCCCGCGCTTTCGAGCGGCACCTCCGAGAAGGGCTTATCACCAGCTCCCTTTCCTTCGAAGAGATCCGTATAGTGGACCGTCTCGTAGCCGAGGTATCGCCGGGCGAGACCGTCCATGCCGTAGCCGTTCGCCGCAGTATCGATGAGCCAGGCAGCGATCATCGTGTCGAAGTGGATCGAGGCCATCTCCACTCCCCACCGGGAGAGCACTTTGTAATCGTACTTCAGGTTCTGTCCGACAAGCTCACACTTCGGGTCTTCCAGTAGCTCCTTCAGCAAAGGTCGAATTTCGTCTCTCGGAAGTACCGGTCCTTCGGGCCCGAGGAGAGGAAAGTAGAAGCCGCTCTTCGGCTCCCAGGAAATCGAAAACCCGACCGGTCGGGCCACCATCTCGCTCAAGGCGTCGGTCTCCGAGTCAAAGGCGAAGCGTCCTGCCTCTCGGGCCTGATCGAGAACCTCCCGGGCTCGGCCCACGGTGGTAACCGTCTCGTAGCTCCCCTTTCCGAGGAGTTTCTCCGGAGTCCTGAGGGGCTCGTATCCCGGAACCGCCCCCGCCGCGGGTCGTGCCTGCGCCGCAGGTCGTGCCTTCGCCGCGGGTTGTGCCCCCGCCACAGGTTGCGCCTTCGCCGCAGGGTGTCCTCCGGCCGCCGGCGCGCCAGAATCCGCCCTGGGGCCGCCGGATTCGGCGGTCCTCTCGCTCCCGATGGCCGCCCTCAGCTCATCGACGACACTCTGCATGCTCTCCTCCTGAAGAAGGGGCACCGCAGCCTCCACATCTAGGCCGGAGAGCCCGAGCTCTTCAATGGAGAGACTCAAAGGAGCGTCATAGGCCAGCGTGATGAGCTCCTTGCTCATGTAGGCGCTCTCCCGGCCTTCCTCGAGCTTCTCTCGCTGACTCTTGGAGGAGATCGCCTCGAGATTCTCGTAAATCCTGTCCAGAGTGCCGAAGTCGCTCAAGAGCTTAGCCGCCGTCTTGGCGCCTATCCCTTTGACTCCGGGCACGTTGTCAGAGCTATCGCCCACCAGGGAAAGGTAGTCCAGAATCTGCTCCGGGTAGACGCCCCACTCTTCGAGTACCCCCTCCCGGTCGAGTTCTTCGAGCCCGGACTTCTGCGTCGGTTTGAGAACCTTTACCGGACCGTCAACGAGCTGAAGGAGGTCCTTATCCCCGGAAATGACGTAGCACTCCCTTCCTTCTTCCCGACACCGTTCCGCAAAGGTCGCCATGACGTCGTCCGCCTCGTACCCCTCACTTCGAATCTTTGGCACCTTCAGCGCCTCGAGGATCGCCTCTATCCGGGGTATCTGAGCGTGCAAATCGTCCGGTGTTTTGTCCCGAGTCGCCTTGTACGCCTCGTACTGCTTATGCCGAAAGGTCTCCTCTAGGGAGTCGAGAACCACGGCGAAACGCTTCGGCTCATACTCTTTGAGGATACTCAGCAAGGTGCGCACAAAGCCGAAGATCGCGGAGGTGTTCTCCCCGCGACCGTTTCGCAGGGGATTTCTTATGAAAGCGAAATAGGAGCGGTAGATGACGCTGTAGCCGTCAAGAAGATAGAGAGGCTCTTTCATACCCTCTTATACCACGCCCGGATTTCTGCTGTCATGGTTATTGAAATGGGAGGCCGTCTTGGTGCATAGTCTTGAGGTAATGGGTAAAAACTCTTCCTCAAAAGGCTCTGGTGGGCGTTCAAAACGTGGTCGCCGTCGGGGTCGAAAACAGCAACGCGCCTTTGATCCGCAGAAGCACAGGCTGCCGGATCCTGTGCCGGAGCGGGAGTACGAGCCCGATCCCCTGACCGGAGAACCGGTGGAAGACATCTACTCCGCCATCGCCGAGCCGAACAGCGGCAAGCCGGCCAATTTCGAGAGTGTCCTCAAACGGCTCGAAGAGCAGGAACCCCTCAAGGAGGATGAGCGGATCTGCTACCTCGGGAAGGGAACCTTCGGAATCGTCGCCGAGGAAAAAGAGAAGGGACAGACACGTCTCGTCGTCCGCAAGCGCATCCAGTACGAGGATACCCACGAGGACTACAAGTGGCGCAAGGAGCTCAGCCCGGGCATATCTCGAGACTACAAGCCCGAGCCCGAGCCCCTCTCAAACCTCTACTCCCCGGAGGAGATCGCCTCATTCCCTAAATTCGACCGCTCCAGCCAGGTCTACATGAGTCGGACGAACTAAAAGGGCTGCCACAGAGACTCCGTGGCAGCCTGGCGAAGTGCTGATTCTGGGAGAGTTTAGGTCGAAATATCGAGCACCGTGGCGGTGCCCCTGCTGGAGTATACGTTGTGAGGCTGCTGGGGCTTTCGTACTGCCGCGATCTCTTGCCGCAGGGTCTCGATGCCGCCCCGGAGGAGCTCCTGATTGCGCTGGTTGCGGCTGCTCGCCTCTTTGTGCAGCCGGCCGAGGGTCTCCGTGAGATCTACGATTTCCGGGTCCGGCTCGGCGGTTACTTCTCGGTAGACCGCCGCCAGAGGAGCTACTACCCGCTGAGTTGCTTCGATGTCGCCGATGATTCGGGTCTCAATCTCCACGTACTGGGCAAGCCGCTCAGCGTCCCCCTCGGAAATGGCGTCTTCCTGCTGCTCGAGGACAACGAGGTACTCTTCAAACTTTTCGCGCTGAGCGAGAAGCTGCTCTCGCAGCCGAGTGAGGAGTGCCACGCGCTCCCGTTTGGTGTAGGCGTCGACCATGTGCTGCGCCTACCCGGCGATATTGACGCCCTGACCACCGTTGGTGGGGCCTGAGGCTTGACTCTCTATCTGCTTCCAGGCGGTCCTGAGCTCAGCGAGATATCGCCGTACCCCCCGGATCGGTTCCACTTCCTTTTTCATGTTCGCTTCCATGAGCTCATCGTTGAAGTAGAGATAGAGCCTGAAGAGATTTCGGGCGATCTCGCCGCCCTGCTCGAAATCCAACGAAACCATCAGTTCCGCTATTATGTCCTGCGCCTTGGTAATGGCGTTGTTCACTTTGTCCAACTGCTTAGTCTTCTGCTCCAGCAGCTCTACGGCGCTGTCCAACTGCTTGATCGCCTCGTCGTAGAGCATGACGATGATCCGCCCGCGCCCGGCCGTTTTGACTCGGGTTTCCTTGTAGGCGTTCACCGAATGAGCGTGGTAAGACATAGTCCCCTCCTATTCCGCGCGGTCCATTAGTGTCGAGACAGGGACAACGGAGTAGCCCTGCTCAATCAGGTTATTCAATAGCACGTCCAACCTCTGAAAGAGGTAGTCCTCGCGCCCTCCATAGGGCGTATCGTCGCCGGGTTTACCAACGGTCATGGCGATTATGGAGCCCGGCTTTTTCTCCTCCATAACCCGCTCGATGACCTCCGCCGTCGGCATGTAGAGCCGGGAGATACCTGTCTCGTCCCGCTGGGGAACCCAGTCCAGGCTATCCACGTCTCGGCCGATGTAGGCGTAATTCATCTCTCCGGCCGCTTCAATTATCTCGGGAGTCACAAAATAGTAAGGCGCGTGCCAGAGCAGGGAAAGTTCCTGTCCGGTCACCTGAAAGTACTCATCCTCGTTGCGAGCGAGTCCCTGCTTAATGAAGTCGTCAGTTATTCTATACCGAGTATCGGTCATATTGAAATAGGTGTAAAACAAAGATCCTACTTCTTGCCCGCTTTCGGCAATCTCACGCACCGCCCCGGGATGACGCCGTATAAACTCCCCGTTTATGAAGAAGGTAGCGCGCACGTCATAGATAGCAAGCGTGTTTAAGATTTCAGTTAGACCTGCGACGGAATCTATGGCATTAAAGACAAAAGCCACCTCCCGCCGACGGATTCTCGAGCCGTGGGTGAAATGGTCGAGATTGACCGGCTCTTCCTGATCCGGAAAGCGCTCGTACCGGCGGCTTGGTCGCGAAAAGAGCGGCTCCGTGCCGAGGTCCTCGATACTGCGAACCATGACGATATTCTCGTAGCTCCCGGTGGGCAGATCCTGAAGATAGACCCGGTACTGTTCGGAAGCAACGCTGCCCTCCTCTTCGGACACTGTCCCGTCGTCGCTCCAGGTCCCTCCCTGATAGCTTCGAACCGTGCTACCTGAGCGGGCAATGACACTGCCGGCCTCGGTTAGAGCGTAGTCGTCAACACGAGAGAACGCCAGTACCGAGCGCTGCGGAACGCTCCCTGAGAACTCTATGAGCTCCGTGGCGTCGGCCCCCGCGACAACGAGGTCGTTGTCCCGGGTCCAGACGGCGCGAATGGGGGAGACAAAGGAAAAACTCCGCCTCCGGTTCCAGCTCTCGTAGTCCCGCAGGATAATCTGGTCATCCGTGAGCACCGCGGCCTGTCGCTGATCCGGCGATAGGACGACGCCCCGGACCGGCTCTTCACTTACCCGGCGAAACCGAGTTGCCTGCTCCGGACTTCTCGCATCGAGGCGATAGAGAGCGCGAAATCGCTCTCCTTTTTGGATGCTCCCAGCCATAAGGGTAATCACGTCGGTCCGCGACCAGAGAACGTCTAGGATTCTGCTGTTCCTGGGAAGAAAGAGATACGGCAGAGATATGGTCTCCCCGGTGGAGAGGAAGTCGTCGTTCTGCAAGTAGTAGAGGGTAACGTTTCGTCCCTCTTTGCTGAGGAGGATCTTTCGACCATCCGGCGCAATCCAGAAATCGTCGAAGTTCGGGTCGAAGTCGTAGGGTAGCTTACCCACCACCGTGCCTACCTGCAGGAGATCTCGATAGAGGGAACGAGTAAAGAACTCCACGCTCAGGATTCGATAGACCACGGAGCCACGAATGTAATAGAGGTTGTTGTCAGGGCCCCAGCGGGCGTTTCGAATCGACCCTTCTCCGATGTGGCGCTGCTCTTCTCCGAGTTCGCGTCCGCCTTCACCTTCCAGGGGAAAGTAATAGAGCCCCCGGTCCTTTTCGTACACCAGGTAGTCCGACTCCGGGGCCCAGCGCACCGGGGGGCTGTCCACGTCGAACTCCACATTCCGGGTGAGGACCCTTCGGCTCCCCGCCTCCACGTTGTAGAGGATGAGGTTTCCGAAGGCCGGGGAGGTTGCTTCCATAAAAACGAGGTGTGAGCCGTCGGGAGAAGAAGCGATGGGTGGCAGTTTTCCGGTTGCCACCTCGTCTCCGGTGATAAACGAAGGAAACTCCGAGAGTGGCTCGAAGTTGGTGAGGTTCTCGGTGGAGCGAAAGACCCCGAAGCGGTTCTGGATCTGCAGCTGGTTGCTCTCCCGGAGATAGATCATTTCCTCGGGATAGTAGGAGAGTTGCTGTATCCTGCCCTGAATCAGATCCGCCCGGAAGAGCGTGGTGTACTCGCCAAACTCCGGGGCATTGACCGTCGCCGAGAAGGCGAGCTGATTGTTTCCGTTGAGATCGAGGCCGCCGAAGGTTACTTCCCCGCTGACGGAGAAGACAACGAGAGCCACGAGGACGAAGAGAAAAAGAACGCGTTTCAACACACTACCCCATCTTCCCATCTACTGTAGGTAATCGGCACCGCAGAGAAAATGTTAACACTAAATCCGGGAATCTACTGAATGGTACAGGTAGAACGGTCGAGATACTCCGTCAGCTCGTCATCCATCTCCTGCAGTTTCTGCTCGAGCTGCTCGAGACGCTCCAGGAGGGTGGGGGTCAGCTCCGTCTCTATTCGCTCGAAGGGATAGTCGAGGAGCTCATCAAGGCTGTGAAAGCTGCTGTCGCTGCGATCACTCATCACGCCTCACTATAGGATAGTCCAACTGCCCGCGCAAGGACGGAAAGAGATTTTTCACAATCTCGCGCCCGAGACCGGGCTCAGCCGCCGGAGGGATGGACCACCGGAGGTCGCCCCGGCCGCCGCCGTCAGAGCAACTCCGCCGCAAGCTCCGCCAGGTGGCTCCGCTCGCTTCGGGTCATAATGACATGCCCGAAGAGCGGCTGCCCCTTGAACGCCTCGACCAGATAGGAAAGGCCGTTGGAGTTCGCGTCGAGGTAAGGGCTGTCGATCTGGTAAGGATCGCCGGTGAGGACAACCTTACTCCCCGTCCCGGCACGAGAGACGATTGTCTTGATCTCGTGGGGCGAGAGGTTCTGGGCCTCATCGATAATGATGAACTGACTCGGAAGGCTCCGTCCCCGTATGTAGCTAATCGCCTCGAGCTCGATGTGGTTCGAGCCCAGGAGCTGTTCCATGTTCCGGATGTTCGGGCGCTGATAGACACTCAGGATAAACTCGAGATTGTCGAAGAGAGGCTGCATCCAGTGGGAGAGCTTCTCGTTCTTCGCCCCAGGGAGGTAGCCTATGTCCTTGCCCAGGGGAATGACAGGCCGGCTCACCAGAACTCTGCTGTAGCTCTTTTCTTCCATCACCTTTTTGAGCCCAGCAGCGATCGCAAGGAGAGTCTTGCCGGTGCCTGCCTTCCCTACCAGGGTCACCAGATTGACAGAGTCGTCCAGGAGCAGCTCGAAGGCCATTCGCTGCTCGTCGTTCAACGGCCGCACTCCCGCCACCGAGGGGAACTTGTGGCTCACGTAACGGAGCGTCCGGGTCTCGGCCTGGTACTGTCCGATAATGGGCTCTTCTCGGTTCTTCTCCCGGAGAATGAGAAAATGGTTCGGCGGAAGCTCCTCGGGCCAGGATATCTCTCCTTCCTCCTTGAGCTCCTCGTAGGTCTCGCTCTTGGTGTCCATGGCCGTATAGCCCGCATAGAGCTTGTCTATATTGACCTTCTGCTTCTCGTAGTCCACCGCCTTGAGGCCGAGGGCGGTCGCTTTTACTCGGGCGTTGATATCCTTGGAAACAAAGAAGACCCGGCCCCCCTCCCGCTGGAGCTGATACGCGGTGAGGATGATCTTGTTGTCCGTCTTTTCCTGGAGCATGTCGTGGGGAACATCGGAGGGTTGACTCGCCACGACCCGAAGGACCGAGCCGTTCTCTATACGAACCCCTTTACTCAGGTCCCCG
Organism: uncultured Spirochaetaceae bacterium; assembly: GCA_964478055.1. Classification (GTDB taxonomy): domain Bacteria; phylum Spirochaetota; class Spirochaetia; order DSM-27196; family Alkalispirochaetaceae; genus CAYZHV01. The sequence continues at coordinate 9,050 of CAYZHV010000036.1, forward strand.
TGGTGTCCCGCTTCGTCAAGAAAACGGATGGCGTGACGGGCGTTTCTTCCTCGCTCATCGCTAAAGGTCTTGAGTTTGTCCAACTCCTCCAGGACCCAAAGCGGCACCACAACTTCATTATCCTTGAAGCTCAAGATCGCCTCTGGTCTGTGAATGAATACGTTGGTGTCGATGACAAAGATCTTGCTGCCGTTGGACATTCCGTTCCTCTCCCGCTCCAATCATAGTCTAATCCCCGGTTAGTTGAAAGTTTGTTAATCCATGGCTATCTTGCACGAGCATGACCCAAACCCGCAGCGATGCTCTTATCGTACAAAGCGACGGTTCTCTCCTTCTCGATGTGCACGCCCCGGGATCCGAGGAGGCCCGAGGAGAAATCGGTGTCTTCGCGGAGCTCGAGAAGTCTCCGGAACACATGCACACCTACCGCATGACACCCCTGTCGCTCTGGAACGCTGCCTCCGCCGGTGTCACCGCCGAGGAGGTCATAGACGCCCTGGAGCGACACGCCCGGTACCCTGTTCCGGACAACGTCGCCTTTACCGTCAGGGACACCATATCCCGATACGGCCTACTGAAGCTCACGGAAACCGATGAACCCCACACGCTCCACCTCGAAGTCTCACAACCGGAGCTTCGGCAGGAGCTCTTGAGTCAGAAGCGCGTATCGAGCCTCCTCACGCCGGAGGCCGAGGGAGAGGGAGAGGGATTCTACGTCTCACTCTACGACCGGGGCACTCTCAAGCAGGAGCTCACCCGCCTCGGCTACCCTGTAGAGGATCTTGCCCCTCTGGAGCAGGGGGAGCATCAGCCGGTCTCCTTTCGCGAAGAAATGGGCTCCGGCGATACGTTTGTTCTAAGGGACTACCAGCGAGAGGCGGCAGAGACATTCTACGGCGAAGGGCGCCGGGGTAACGGTTTCGGTACCATCGTTCTCCCCTGCGGCGCCGGAAAGACTATCGTCGGCATCGCCGCCATGGAGCTCCTAGAGACCAACACCCTCATAGTGAGTACCAACGTCGCGGCGGTGCACCAGTGGATCGATGAGCTCCTTGACAAGACCACCCTGACCAAGGAGGAGATTGGCGAGTATACAGGGGATCGAAAAGAGATAAAGCCGATTACCGTGGCGACCTACCAGATACTGGTCTGGCGGGCTAGTCGAGAGGAGGACTTCCCCCATTTTGAGCTTTTTCGCAGTCGGAACTGGGGGCTCATTATCTACGACGAAGTGCACCTGGTCCCGGCGCCAATGTTTAGAGTCACCGCTGAGCTCCAGGCCGTTCGGCGCCTCGGACTCACCGCGACCCTTGTTCGGGAGGATGGTCACGAGGAGGACGTCTTTTCCCTGGTAGGCCCCAAGCGGTATGACGTACCCTGGAAGGAGCTAGAGAAGAAAGGCTGGATTGCCGAGGCAAACTGTTACGAGATCCGTCTGGAGCTTCCCCAGGAGAAACGGGTGGAGTACGCCGTAGCAGACAAGCGGGGCAAGTTTCGTATAGCCAGCGAGAACCCCGCAAAGCTCGAGGTCGCCCGGCAGCTGGTGGAGAATCACCGGGAAGACGCAATCCTCGTCATAGGACAGTACCTCAATCAGCTCAACGAAATCGCCGAGCTCCTGGATGCGCCGATCATTACCGGCAAGACCCCGAACAAGCGACGGGAGGAGATTTACGCCTCCTTTCGAAAGGGAGATCTACGGGTCATTGTCGTCTCAAAGGTTGCCAACTTCGCCATCGACCTTCCGGACGCCTCCATGGCGATTCAGATCTCCGGGACCTTCGGCTCTCGGCAGGAGGAAGCACAGCGTCTCGGGCGCATCCTTCGTCCCAAAAAGAACCGGAACTCCTACTTCTACACGATTGTAACCCGGATGAGTGTGGAAGAGAGTTTCGCGGCCAATCGACAGAAGTTCCTCACGGAACAGGGCTACAAGTACCATATCGAGTACTGGCAGGAGTAGACCAGGTGAATGACGGCTTTTCGGAGTTCCTCCTATCCCTAGAAGACGAGGAATTCTTCGCGGTAATGCGCAACTACCTCGGCCCGCTCTCTACCCCTTTCAACAAGCACAATCTTATTCAGCGTCTCGAGCGCTTTCTCACCCGGGAGGAGACGATTCGCCGGCTCAAGGCGTTTCTGGACTCCTACGACCGGGAGCTCCTGGCGGCGGTCCACTACTTTCGAGAGCCCAGCGAAAGAGATCTTCATTTCTTCTTTGGGGAGATCCACGGCTACCTCGACCTCCACAGCCGACTGTTGAACCTTCAGGACCGTCTGATTCTTCTGGCTAATCGGTCCACCCATCGTCTCCGGATCAATCCTCTGTTGGCCCCGCACCTGCAGGAGGTGGTGACTGCGGCCTCATTGGTTCCTTCTCGTCAGGCCGAGCCGGAGGAGCGGCGAGAGCCGTGGTTTCAGCCTTCTCTTATCCCCGCCTTCATGGCGTTCCTCAGGGAGTTCCCGGATCCTCTCAAGAGCAGCGGGGAGCTCAAGAAACGGTCCGAAGAGGCGTTGTCGGAGCGGTTTCCTCTTCTCCTGGAGAAGGAAAGCGGGAACAGCGAGGGAACCCCGGAGGGCGCGACGCTGCCGCCACGGCTCTCCTACCTCCTTCGAGGGCTCCGCCATCTCGAGCTCCTGAGAGAGAAAGCGGGAACCCTGGAATTGGACGAGGACGGAATTCGGCGTCTCGCGGGTTTTCCGGAGGAGTGGATCCAACTGGTAGCGGTCTGTTCGGCCGCCGGCGCCCGGGGCTCCCGGGAGCTCTACTCAAGCGTCGCCGCCCTCAGGGAGCTTCTGCATCGCCTCGATCCGGCGCGATCCTATGAGCCCACGCGCCTCGGCCGCTATCTCGGCATAATCCTCACCGGTCAGGGAGGCTCAATGGAGACCGGGGAAGATCTCCTCAGGAGCCTGACCGCCTCCGGCCTTCTCCGACGCCGGGAGAATGGGTATGTGCAGCTCGCTCTTCTCCCCGGCGAGGATGTGCAGGAAGGCGAGGCTCGTGCCACCGGTGGAACGCTTCTTTCGCCCAACTTCGAGATCACCCTGCCCATGGAAGCGATGATCGGGAAGCATCTCCAGGCGGCAAAGCTTGCGCGGATCCTCCGATACGACAGGTTCTGCCGCTATGAGATCACCCGGGACTCCTTTCTCGAGGGGTGTGAGGGTCGCCAGGAGGGAGAGAACCGCATCGAGGAGCTCCGGGGGCTCGCCGGAAAGCTTCCGCAGAACATTTCCACCACCCTTGCCGCCTGGGTGTCCGAGTACGGCGCCTTTCGCCTCATGGAAGGGGTTGTGCTTCTCGCCGAAGGACAACAGGCCACCCTCCTGGAGCACGCGCCGGCCATTCAGCCCTACCTCCGCAGGCGCCTGGCCGAAGGAGTCTACCTACTCCAGGGGCCGGAGCAGGAGTGGCGCAGAGCCCTGGCGGAGATCGGCTTCGAGCAGGTGCCGCCGGTGGAGCGCGGCCGTGGGGAGAGCGCTCCGGGACCCTATCCCTTTGAGCCACCCCCGGAGGAGCGCGACCGCCTCGCAGCCTCCACCTCAGAGGAGCTGGTTCATCCCCGAGAGGTTTCCGAAGAGGGGAGCTCTCCGCAGGCCGAGGAGCTCACCGAGCGGCTCCGCGAACGAATTGGGGAGCTGCGAGCGGGAGAGGAGGTTAAGCAGGAGCTCAACCGTCGGCTTGATATGAAGCTCCTGCTCTACTCGGAGCAGCTGGAGAACGAGGCCGCCCGGAGGGCTGTGGCGGAAGCTCGGGGGTTAGACTACCTCGGCAAGATCCGGATTATTGAAGCAGCCCTCTCCGCCTCCGGGGATCTCCTGGAAGTACTCACCCGTAAGGCAGGCGCCGAACCGGAGCGTTTGCTCCTGCGCCCCCGAAACCTGGAGAAGGGCAGTAGCGATGTCATTCTCCACGGCACATCCCTGCCGGACAACAGACCGGTAAAAGTGCAGGTCCGAAAGATCGCCCTCCTGCGCAAGCTTACCGGAACGCTCATTCGCACACTCTAAGTCTCCCCGGGCGGTCCGATCGATCAGCCCCGTGCACGCCCTCGGCCGGAACCTCCGGTCCCGGCGAGGCGCAGGAACTCGTCGAACTGCGCCGCCGCCTGGGCTTCGAACATTCTCTCTCCGGTAATGGTGCGAGCTCCCGCCTCTCTGGCCCGGAGGATGAGCGGTGTTTCAGCCGGGGTGTAGATGATGTCGTAGACGAGCTGATTCGGTGTGAGCGGCAGCGCCGGCAGCGGTTCGGAGACCCCATCCATGCCAACGCTGGTCGTCTGCACTATGAGATCGAAGGGGGCATTTAGAAGATCCGAATCGCTAAGACTCGCCGCCCGAGGGAGATCCCCGGCACCGCCGCCGAGATCCCTGAGCTCCTCTAAGAGCGCCTCACCCCGCATTCTGGTTCTATTGGCCACGGTAAGCTGTGCCCCCTCCGTGAGGAGGGCGAACACCACCGCCCTGGCCGCCCCGCCGGCGCCGATCACCAGGGCCCGAAGGCCCCGCAACTCCGGGAGCTCCTCTTTCAGAGGCTCGAGAAACCCCTGCACGTCGGTGTTTATGCCCCGCCATCCGCCGGACTCAGTTCTCAGGAGGGTGTTGCAAGCTCCCATCGCCCTGACGGACGCCTCCGCTTTCTCGAGGAAGGGGATTACCCCTTCCTTGTGCGGTATCGTGACGGACAAACCCTGTAGGTCCAGTCGATCGAGAAGCTGCATGGTCGGGTTGAGCTGGTCCGCGGGAAAGGCGATGTAGGCGCCCGGAGCGTTCTCCTCCCGAAGACGTCGGTTGTGGTAGCTCGGAGAGCTTGAGTGGAGGACCGGGTCTCCTAGAATGGCGAAGAGCGGCTCTCCCGCCTCTGCTTCCCGATGGGCGAAACGCTCGACGAGCTCCTGGGGCGTCAGATGTCCCGGGGCCCCGGGAGTCGTTCCGGGGTCAGGGGCGGAGCAGTAGGTCCATTTGGAGTGAAATCTGCCAGGAAGGAGCCGGGAGGGCACGCCGTAGGTGCCCATTCCGAGAAGCACCCGTTCCCGTTCCGGATCCGCTCTAAAGGCGGCATCCGCCGCCCGATGGAGGGTTAGCAACTCGGCGGTGCAGGTGGTGGCCACGGCGTACTTCGTAACCTCTCCCGGGGCGGCGTCGAGACGGCGTATTCGGTCCGCCAGATCCTCCGGGGTTCCTTCGAAGTCGTGAATCGAGCGAACCACCTTGCATCCTAGGGAGTAGGCGAAGGCGAGAAGCTCCGAGCCCTCGGGGGTATCGCAGAAATCGTCCTCCAGGTCTACATACTCAGGTCTAAGACGCTCCAGAGCGACGGTTAGAAGCTCCGCCCGTTTCTCCTCACTCAGGGCAAAGCGCCCCCCATCCCTAACTCTTCGAAGTGTCACGATCCGGGGCAGCCCGTCGGGAAGGTCGGTCTCGAAGACCTCCGGGTCCTGAAGATTCCAGAAATCGAGACGGAGCTCCACCATGTCGATCCAGCGACGATTATGCTCGATCGCCTCGGCTACAGCCGCGGGGCTTTTCTGCGTGGCGGTAAGACAGATCATCGAGTTCCTCCGGGCTCGAGATAGACCTGGGGGAGCACTGTTCCGAGCTCCGCCCCCGGGATATGGCGAAACAGCAGATTCCCGAGATTTCTCCGGGCGTAGTGCAGCCTTTCCTCGTCATAGAGATAGAGCCACGGCTCCTCCAGCTCCCATATCGTTTCCAGGAGATCCCGGGCGCGCTGTCGGTCCGCCTCTCGGGAGGAGGCGGTCACCTTTCTCCAGAGTCGCGGGAGAAGCGCCGGAAGCTCCACGTCCTCTGTCCCGGCGACCCGCAACGCGGAGAGCTCCGTTGGCGAGAGCGGCTCAACCAGGACGCTCCTAGCCGGGGCCGCCGAGGCGAGTAGGCTCCACTGCCCGGTTAGGGGCAGAGCGTTGCCGAGGAGAGGATCCCCCACCACGGGATCGAATCGTTCTCCAATCTCCAGGAGCAGCACGTCCCAGCTTCCCGCGGTCAGGAGGGCACTGGCGATCTCCTGCTCCCCCACGTAGACCGGTTCAATGAGAATACCTACCCCTTCCGCACTCTCCACGAAGCGCTCCGCATACTCCCGGTGCAGCGGTCGATCGAGTACAAGGAAGAGGAGACCCCGAGCCTCCTCGCCGTCATCGCTCTCCCCGGGAAGCGGGTCTACTCCCCCGGGCAGATCTCCGATGTCGAGGTCACTCTCTCCCGGCGCCTCCCGGAAGAGAACTTCCTGATCCCCCAGAGACGGGAGATCCCGAGGAACCACTTCCGGGCTCTGGAGAGACGCCAGAAAGCTCTCCTTGGCCTCCGCGGCGAGCCTGCGGAGCTGCTCCCCGTCGGCGATTCCAGGAGAGAAGAGGAGAAGAGCCGGCGTCATGTCCGTGCCGGCGGAGACCCTCTCGTACCCCGCCGGAGGCTGAAAACGAGCGGTGGATGAGGCGACGTAGATGAGGTCCTGGTCTCCGGCAAAGGCGCCTTCGGCTGCGCCCGAGCCTACTTCGGGCTCCGGGGATGGTGATCGGTACCGAAGTTCGATACGCTCCGCCGCCGCAAGAGCGTAACTCGGGTCCCGGTAGGCGCTCCGACGTCGGAGAATCGCGGTCACCGCACCTTTGGGCCCCGCATCCAGCGACTCAAGCTCGTAAGGACCCGCCGAGGGCGGGAGGCTGAGCTCCTCGCCGCCGCGAGCGCCTACACGGAGACCCCAGAGCTCGTTGAGCTCCTGGCTCGGAGTCAACTCTCCGGCCTGGGTCTCCAGGATCCGAGCCGGAAGGGGCGGCACATAGAGCAGGGAAAGAAGGGTGTTGCGATCCACCGGGTGCTCCACGCTAATCCGGAATCTGAGCTCTCCAACAAGCTCCCAGCGTGGGCCGAGCCCGGCGAGCTCCGGCCGCTCCCGGAAGGGCGTGCGCAAGGCCGGGTCGGTGAAGTAACGATTCGCCGGGACGACCCAGTCCGCCGCGGTCACCGCGGTTCCGTCGCTCCAACTCGCCCCGTCTCGAACCGTCACCTCGACGCTGCGCTGGTCCTCGGCGATCTCCCAGCTCTCGGCCATCCAGGGTTCCCATTCCAGGCTCTCCGGATTCCTCCGGAGGGCTCTCGGGAAGAGCAGTAGACCGAGATCGCTCGGGTCCCGCCACGGATTGAGACTCTCCGGCGTTTCTCCGAGAACGAGGAGGGAGAGCTCCGGAGTCTCCACCGGGTTCTGCAAGCGGGTTACCCGCCAGATCCCGCTGGTTTCGGATTCAACCCGGCCCTCTTCGGTCCCGGAAGCCCCGGGCAAAGCCTCGCCGCCGTTGCTACCGTCGGAGCAACCGGTGATCGCGAGGAGAAAGATAGTTAGAGCACCGAAAAGGGTGAAACGTCCCATGGGCAGCTGTAAAGCTACGATAGCGGGAGGCCGGCGACAAGGGGTGGTGTGCACCAATGGAGCGAAAAAAGGGGCCGACTCCCCGAAGGAAGTCGGCCCAACCATAGTAGAAGGAGGTTTATATGCGACTCTAGCGCTGGTAGAGTTTTCGCGCTGTGTAGTGAGTGTGAAGGTACTGGTGGCTCTTCTCACCCAAGGGCTCTCCGAGATACTCCTTGTAGATCGCCTTGATCTGCGGGTTGTCGTGAGAGCAGCGTACCTTCGAGGCGGTGTCGTCGTTGTAGATACCGGCGATTCGCTTGCGGCGAATCTCGTCGGTGGCGCCGTAGGGCTGACCACCGCCGCCGATACAGCCGCCGCGGCACGCCATTACCTCGACGAAGTGATAGGGAGGCTCTTCGCCCTTCTCCAGGGCCGCCTTCATGTCCTCGATGACGGTGCGAACGTTGCTGATCGAGTGAGCCACCGCTACGCGGACTTCGGTGCCCTCGAGATCCAGGACGCCCTTCTTGACGCCCTCGAGACCTCGAACGGGCTCGAAGTCGACCTTATCCATGTTTCGACCGGTGACAAAGTAGTGGGCGGAACGGATTGCCGCCTCCATCACACCACCGGTGGCACCAAAGATGGTCCCCGCCCCGGAGTAGATACCGAGGGCCGGATCCGCCTCCTCCTCGTGGAGGTGCCGAAAGTCGATACCGGCGGACTTGATCATTCGGGCGAGCTCCCGGGTCGTAATGGATACGTCGATGTCTTGGGTCCCGGAGGTGTACATGTCCGTACCCCGGGAAATCTCATACTTCTTGGAGGTACACGGCATGACCGAGACGTGGAAGATCTCCTCCGCCGTCTTGCCGATCTTCTCGGCGAAGTAGCTCTTGGTCAGCGCCGCGAGCATCATCTGAGGCGACTTGGCCGTGGAGAAGTGGGGGATCATCTCGGGGTAGTACTTCTCCATGTAGTCGACCCAGGAGGGGCAGCAGGTAGTGACCATCGGAATCGGCCCTTTGCCCTTGGCAAAGCGCTCGATAAACTCCGTGGCCTCCTCCATGATCGTAAGGTCCGCGGCAAAGTTTGTGTCAAAGACGGTGTCGAAACCGAGCTGCCGGAGAGCCGCGTAGAGCTTCCCGGTGGTAATCTCCCCGGGCTCGTAGCCGAAGGCTTCGCCGATGGCGACGCGAACCGCGGGAGCGACCTGCACAACCGAGTGCTTGCTCTTGTCTCGGAGTCCCTGAAATACCGCTCGAGTGTCATCCTTCTCGTAAATGGCGCCCACCGGGCAGTGAGCGGAACACTGACCGCATTTGATACAGGGGCTCTCATTGAGAGCGATATCGCCGGCGGGAGCCATGCGCACCCCGTCGCCGCGGCCGATAAACTCCAGAGCGTACACATCCTGCATGCCCTGACAGACGGCAACACAGCGGCCACACTTCACGCACTTCTCGGGGTCGAGAACGATCGAGGGAGTCGAGGCGTCCTTCTCGATTTCCTGGAGGTTCATCTCGAAAGGAATCTCCCGGATGCCGAAGTCCGCGGCGAGCTTCTGGAGCTCGCAGGTCTGGTTCCGCGGGCAGGTGAGGCAGGAGTTCGGGTGAGTCGAGAGAATAAGCTCAATCGTGGTCTTGCGAATCTGATGGAGCTCAGGATCGTGGGTAATGACGTTCATTCCCTCCGCCACGTTGGTGGCGCAGGCGCGCACCAGTTTCGGTGATCCCTCGATCTTGACCACGCAGATACCACAGGCCGCCCAAGCCGGGAGATCCGGGTGGTAACAGAGCACCGGGATCTTCGTATTGAGCCGCAGCGCAGCCTTGTAGATCGACGTTCCCTCGGGAACCTGGACCTCTTCTCCGTTTATTTTCAGCGTTACCATGCTCATCGTTAAACTCCTGTCCTACTTCCGCTCAATTGCGCCGAACTTACAGGCGTTGTAGCACTCGCCACACTTGATACAGAGGGACTGATCTATTTCGTGCACCTGCTTTCGCTCGCCGGAAATGCAGTTAACCGGGCAGCGTCGGGCGCAGAGCGTACAGCCGATACACTTGTCCGGAAGGATGAAGTACTGGATCAGATCCTTACACTGTCCAGCAGGACAGCTGCGATCGGTGATGTGCGCCTCGTACTCGTCCCGGAAATAGTGCATCGAGGAAAGAACCGGATTCGGAGCGGTCTGCCCGAGACCGCAGAGGGACGCCTTTTGCATGGCGTATCCGATCTCCTCGATCTTCTCGAGGTCCTCCATCGCTCCCTGGCCTTTCGTGATCCGGTCGAGGATGGAGTGCAGCTTGCGTCCGCCTACTCGGCAGGGAGCACACTTACCGCAGGACTCTTCGACGGTGAACTCCAGGTAGAACTTGGCGACGTCCACCATACAGTCGTCCTCGTCCATGACGATCATACCGCCGGAGCCCATAATCGAGCCGAGCTCCTGCAGGTGTTCGTAGTCGATTGGCGTATCGAGGTACTCGTGGGTGATGGTACCCCCGGAAGGTCCACCGGTCTGTACGGCCTTGAACTTCTTCTCATTCGGAATACCGCCGCCAATGGAGTAGACGATGTCCCGCAAGGGTGTGCCCATGGGAACCTCTACGAGGCCGCTGTTCCGGATCTTACCGGTGAGGGCGAAGACTTTGGTTCCCTTGGACTTCTCCGTACCGATCTTGGCGAACCAGTCGCCCCCGCGGGTGATAATGACCGGGATGTTCGCCCAGGTCTCGACGTTGTTGATGACCGTGGGCTTATCCCAGAGACCCTTGACCGCCGGAAAGGGAGGACGGGGGCGCGGCATACCGCGCTCGCCCTCGATGGAGGCGAGAAGCGCGGTCTCCTCGCCGCAGACAAAGGCTCCCGCACCAAGACGAACCTCGATGTCAAAGGAGAAGTCGGAGCCGAGAATCTTCTCTCCCAAAAGCCCCATCTCCTTTGCCTGGTCAATCGCGTTATTGAGACGCCGAATGGCCAGGGGGTACTCCGCGCGGATGTAGATGTATCCCCGGCTCGCCCCGCAGGCGATTCCCGCTATGGTCATTGCCTCGAGGACCGAGTGGGGGTCGCCTTCTAGAACGCTCCGGTCCATGTAGGCACCGGGGTCGCCTTCGTCGGCGTTGCAGACGACGTACTTTATGTCGGACTCTACATCCTTCGTGAACTTCCACTTCTTCCAGGTGGGAAATCCGGCGCCGCCACGGCCTCGGAGGCCCGACTTTTCGAGCTCCTTGAGGATATCGTCGGCGGACATCTCGAAGAGCGCTTTCTCCAGGGCGGCGTAACCGTCTCGGGCGATATACTCTTCTATGCTCTCAGGATTGATAAAACCACAGTTCCTCAGAACGATACGGAACTGCTTCTGGTAGAAGCTGATTTCGTCGACCCTGGCGAGCTCTTTGCTCTCCTTGTAGAGGAGGCGCTCCACAGGGCGACCCTTTATCAGGTGCTCATCGACGAGCTCTTTGGCGTCCTCCGGTTTGACCTCCACGTAGAAGGCGTCCTCGGGAAGGATCTTGACGATCGGGCCCTGCTCACAAAAACCGAAACAGCCGGTCTTTACGACCTGAACCTTCTCGTGAAGCCCATTGGCGTGAATCTCATGTCGAAGATTCTGAAAGATATCGTCCGCTTTGCTCGACTCACAACCGGTTCCACCACAGACCAGCACGTAATGATTGAAGGCCATCTCTTACTCCTGCTCCTCAACGATGTCCGGTGCCGGTCGATCGTAGACGTGCTCATCCACGAGTCTCCGCTCCTGGATGTGCTCATTGACGATTCGCTCCGCCACCTTGGCGTCAACGCGACCATAAATGACCGTTGGCATCTCCGGCATACGAACCTCCACGGTGGGTTCGGCGTGATCGAGGCCGAGGCCGCCGGTCTGCTTTACCGCCACATTTGTGAGTCCCTCTCTCCGAAGGATCTCCACGAATGCGTTGAGGGTATCCTTTGCGCCGTTGGCAATGCCGCTCGTGCCCATGCCAACGATGATCTGAATGTTCTTGTTCGAGCTGTCCCGCATATCCAGCTCGCCGCGCTTCTGGTCTCGAAGTTTGCGCAGCTCAGCGAGGGTCATCCGTGCCATGCTCAGCCTCCTCATCTATCCATGCTTCCTGGGACTCCAGGAAGTCCTGCAGGAGTCCGAGGACTCCAACACGTTCCAATTCTCCGAGGGCCTCGATCAGCTCGGATCGTTTGATCTCATAGCCGCTCGCGCCCCGACGTCGGATAATATCCATCTCGTAGGGTCCCTCGTAGCAGAGCATCTGCCGCAAGGTCCCGGGAAGATCTCCCATGGGCGGGGTATCGACATTCCCCAGGTCCAGGTCGAACTGGAGCCTGGTGCCCCGATTCGGCGCGGAGGTGATCTCATACGTCCCTCCAGACGCCTCGACGGTCTGAATCAGAAAAGGAACCCCAAGGCCCACTCGCCGCTCCGGGTGCTTCCCCGGCTCGGTGTAGAAGGGGTCCTGGGCTCGACGAAGGGTCTCTTCGTCCATCCCTCGACCGTCGTCCTCGACCTCAACCAGAAGTCGACCGTCCCTCTCTTCCAGAGAGACCCGCACGTTGCGCGCCTTCGCCTCGATGGAGTTTTGAACCACATCGAGCAACAGGTCACACACCGTGTAGTGCACTACTTCCCTCGGTGCTCCGCGAGGATCTCCGGAAGGCGGTCCTTGCCCACCTTGCCGTAGACCTCTTCGTTAACTACCACCACCGGGGCAAGGCCACAGCAGCCGACGCAGCGAACCGCCTCCATGGAGAACTCGTTGTCCGGAGTAGTCTGATTGACACCAATTCCGAGAAGGTTTTCGAGCTCCTGAATAAGGTCCTGACCGCCCTTGAGATAACAGGCGGTGCCCATACAGACCTGAACCTTGTTCTTTCCAGGTTTGTTGAGCTTGAAGAAGTGGTAGAACGTAATGACGCCGTAGATTTTCGCCAGGGGAATATCGATAACTCGGGCAAGCTCGAGAGCCTCCGCCCGGGGGATGTAGCCGTAGATCTGCTGCATCCGGTGAAGAATCATTATGAGATTCCCCGGCTTATCCTTCCACTCTTCCACGAAATCGAGAAGCTCTTGGGGTAGTTGTACGCGTTCCGGGGCACTGGTTGCCATCGCGATCTCCTTACACTAATGGATATGTCCGGATTAGTGCGGCCATTGTATTCCGGGTCTCGTTTTTTTGCAACACTTAAGATATAATTATCGATACTCGTTCATTAAGTAGAGCATATGTGCTTTGTATTGCAACTAATAGCTTATTATAATAGAGTGAAATCCGTTATTGTGAAAGCAGGTACAAATAGATGAGAACCGACGTAAAGATCAACAGAGGAATTGTTCTCCGCCTGGCGAAGTACTTGCGGGTCCTGCAGAAGCTGAAGTCCCTCGGATTTGTCAAAGTCTTCTCGAACAACCTGGGAGACGCAATCGGCGTGACCCCGGCGGTTGTCCGCAAGGATTTCTCCCAAATCAGCATCCCCGGCAACAAGCGGGGCGGCTACAACGTGGACACCCTTATCGACCATATTATCGATGTTCTCGGTAAGGAGGAGCGGCAGGATATCGTGATCGTGGGCTACGGCAACATTGGCCACGCCCTGCTCAACTACCGGGATTTTCACAACGAAGGCATCAACGTAGTGGGCGTCTTCGACGTGAAGCCGGACGTGCTCGACCGGGAGGCGGATCCGCCGATACTCCCCATGGAGGAGCTTGGTGAGTTCGTGCAGAAACGGGGCATCCAGGTAGCAGCACTTGCGGTCCCGGACTCCGCCGCCACGGAGGTGTTCGACACCCTGATCGAAGCGGGTATTCGCGGGGTCCTCAACTTCACTACCGTTGAGCTCAAATGCGCGGGCAAGTGCGACATGCACAACTGCCCGATCAAGTGTGTTGTTCAAAATGTTAATATCGGACTGGAGATAGAGAACCTCTTCTATCTTGTTAACATGCGCCAAGCGGACTCGGAGGAACGGGATTCTTCCGAGGCCTCCGACGAAGCGGAGTAACCTAGGTGCCAACTGTAGAATCCTGCGCTCAAGCCCTTTCGGCTCACGTCGTTGTGACCGGAGAAGGATACCCCAAGAGGGAAGTTGAAGACGCCGTCGTCTCGGATCTGATGAGCGACGTGCTCCTGGTCGATCTGGAGGAGTTCATTCTGATCACCTCCCTCGCCTCGGACCAGGTCATTCGAACCGCCGACATCGTCGGCGCTGCGGCGGTAGCCCTGACCAACGGCAAGCAGCCGCAGACGACGATGGTGGAGCTCGCGAAAGAGCAGGGAATCACGCTTTTCTCTACTACCCACCGCTCCTTCGAGGCGGCGATCGCCATAGCCGAGCACCTCGGGAGGGTCACCCTCCGGTGAACCAGATCCCGATAGACACTGAGAACTCCCCCTCCTTTGTATTCGAGCTCATCTACCGGCTCAAGGTGCGCGATGTAATGACCCGTACGGTGACTACCCTCGCACCAAAGGAGAGTCTTCGCTCGGCTCAGAAGATCATGAAAGAGCGAGGTATCACGGGCATTCCGGTCGTGAACGGCAATCGACTCGTCGGCATCGTGAGTATGGATGACATTATCCAGGCCCTGGACGAGGGGTACATCGACGCGGCCGCCGAGGAGCACATGACCAGAAGCGTCATCGTTCTCGAAGACGACATGCCTCTCTCCTTTGCCATCTCCTATCTCGACAAGTACACCTACGGTCGGTTCCCGGTGCTGAACAAGGACAAAGAGCTCGTAGGCATTATCACGAGTCGTGACGTAATAGTCGCGCTCCTCCTGGAGGTAAACCGGGAAGTCGAGAAGTTCGAGGCGGAACAGCGCCGGCAGAGTGGCGGCGAGGATCAGGGCGGTGTGTGCCAGCAGACTTTTACCACCCGCCCCTTCGACTTCGAGCACGCCGGCAAGCCCTCCACGACCATAAAGCGACACATGAAGGAGCGAGAGTTTCCACCGAAACTCATGCGACGGGTCGC
>CAYZHV010000037.1:0-22904 GCA_964478055.1 uncultured Spirochaetaceae bacterium
GCCGGTTACCACCTCCCCCTGGATCAGGGCGGCAAGAAACTCTCTCACCAACTCCCTGGCCCGAGTGCCCTGGGGATCGCTACCGAGGCGACTGGTGGTGAGTGCGCCGATTCGCGCGTCCTTGGCGCCGTGTGGCTCCTCCGGCAGCTGTGAGATCTGCTCCAGGGGCAGCTCCACCGGCGGAAACTCTCCTTCCACCGAGGCCGGAGCTTGCGTCTCCTTGCCGCCTTTCTGGGTCTCTCCGGGTTGGGCTGGGTCCGGTTCGTCACCTCCGGAACCGCGACCACGGCTACCAAAGATGCCGCTCCGTCTATCCGGCGCTCCGGAACTATCGGAGTCTTGCGGCGTCGCGCTCTGCACACCCGCATCCCCCTCCTGTTCGGTTTGCGAGCCCGCACCTTCCCGGCGAAGGCAGCTTGAGAAAACAAGGGTTGTGAGGAGTAACAGCACGAGCGCGTGTTTCACGACGGTTAGAGAGTCTACGACCGGTGGACAGAGTTTGTCGAGAGCGATAGCATGCCTTCGAACCTATGAAACCGAACGATCAGGTCCGGGTCTACCTCGCCACGGCGTTTACCGAGCCGATACGTGACCCCCTTTGGAACCACATATACCTTCCCCCGGAGATCGCACGACTCACGGGGACCGCCCCGTTTCAACAGCTGGCCCGGATCAAACAGCTCGGCCCGACCTACCTGGTCTACCCGGGGGCAACCCACACGAGACTCAACCACAGTCTCGGGGTCTTCCACATAGCCCGGCGCATGATCGAGCACCTCCTCGCCCAGGAGGAGGCACCGGAAGTGAGCGAGACCGGGGTCAAGGCGTTTCTGGCGGCTTCCCTTCTCCACGATCTGGGTCATTTTCCTTACACCCACAGCCTCAAAGGGCTCGCTTTGCGGGAACATGAGGAGCTCACCGGGCGCATCGTTCTGGAAAGCGAGCTATCCGGGATCCTGAAGGATGACCTGGGAACGGACCCGGAGCTCGTGGCGGCGATCGTGGACGACAGCTTCGAGCACACCAACGGAAAGGAGCTTCTCCTCTACCGTCATCTCCTCTCAGGCAGCTTGGATCCGGACAAGCTCGACTATCTCAACCGGGACGCATATTTCTGCGGTGTTCCCTACGGCTTGCAGGATATCGACTACGTCCTCTCCCGGCTGAGGCCCAACGGCTACGAGGGGGTGGCGGTGGACATAACCGGCGTCTCCGCGGTGGAAAACATTCTCTTTTCCAAATACCAGATGTACCGGGCGGTCTACTGGCACCGAACGGTGCGGGTGGCCACGGCGATGATCAAGAAGGTACTTTTTATGGCGCTCCGGGACGGCGCGGTCAAACCGAAGGAACTCTACGGCCTCGATGACGAACTGTTCTACGGCACCTTTGCCGAGCGCGACTACAAGCCTTTGCGCCTCCTTCGGGCGGTCTACGACCGGAGGCTCCACAAGATCCTCCTGGATATTCCCTACGACGGCTCCCGGGAGACGCACCAGCGCCTGGAGACGATGGAGGGGCGCTACGAGATGGAAGAATGGGTAGGCCGCCGGCTGGCGAAGCTCACCGGCAGAACAGTAGATCCGGAAGAGGTGGTGGTTGATCTGCCTGAGAATATCTCCTTTGAGACCTCCTTTCCGGTTTGGGACAACGGCGAGCGTATCGACTTTACCGAGAGCGGAACGGTTTTTCTCCCGGAGGTGGTGAGCCGGTTTGTTCACACCTTGCGACGGATACGGTTGAGCGTGCCCCAGGAGCTCTTCGACTCGCTTCCGGCGCTGCCCTGGCGGGAGGAGTTCGGACTGTGAGGGCTCCGCACACCGGCACCGATATGAGCCGCTTTCGAGAGCTATTCACTGGTTCCGTACCGCCCTACCTCCAGCGGTTTGTTAAAGGAATCGGAAAAACCATTAACGAGTTCGACATGCTCCCCGCCGGAAGCCGGACGCTGCTGTCCATCTCCGGAGGTAAAGACAGTCTCGTCCTTGCCCTCGCCTTGAGTCTCCGCCGCCGTTGGATGCCGGTGAGCTACGAGCTCACCGCGGCGATGGTTGAGTGGCGGGAGCACCCCTTGAGCGAGGGACAACGGGCGGCGCTGGAGGCGTACTTCGACGCGATCCAGGTCCCGTTCAAGACGATACAGGCGGGGATGTTTCCCGAGAGCTTCGGAGGCAAATTCAACTGCTACCTCTGCGCCCGAAACCGAAAACGGGTGCTCTTCGATGAGCTTCGGGAGACCGGGGTCGACCGCATCGCCGTGGGACACCACCTCGACGACGTCGCCGAGACCACCCTTATGAACATCTCCATGCGCGGATCCTTTTCCACAATGATGCCGGTACAGCCCTTTTTCGGCGGCAAGGTCACCATGATTCGACCAATGGCGCAGACCCCGGAAGAAAAGGTGCTTGCCGTCCATGAGCATCTGAAGCTACCGGTCGTCACGATAGACTGCCCCTACCGGGAGACGAACATCCGTAGCGATCTCAAACCGCTGATCAAGGAGCTCAGCGGACTCAACAAGCGAGCCCGGCAGAACATTTTTCGCTCGGGATGGAACATTGACCATGAGTACGTCCCCGGCCTCGCCTCGGACTCCGATTGATACCCCTCTGAAATCTGTATTAGACTGGAAGCCGAATGAAGCACTCACGACTAATGCAGGAGCGGATCCGCCGCGTCCAGGTCCTCTTCAAGGAGCTTGGCTACGCCCTCCACGAAGGGGAGTATCTGGACGACACCTACTCCACAGGATTCGAGAGCGAGGACGGATTTCAAGGGGGACTCTTTATTGATCGGGACTCCAAGTTTCTCGAGCTCGCCTACACCTTCAGTTTCTCCGTGGCCATGGCGGATTTTATTCGCGCCCGGATCGAAGAGATGCTTCACATAAGTTACGAGTACGGCTGCTACGTCAATCTCCAGGCGGGAGATGAGGATATAGCCTTCTCGATCTTCTCCAAAATCTACTACGCCGGCCTCAACTACTTCGCCCTTAAAGAGACTGTTCGGGATTTTCGCGAAGCCGTGGAGGCGCTGCAGGAAGTCCTCGACATCGCAGAAGAGGCTCAGGATGAGGAGGAGGCCGATGGAGATTCATAATCTCATGGAAGACGCCGTCAAGCGGGCGGTAAACGAGATTTGTGATGACGATGAGCGAGAAGGAAAGAGTCGCTACTGCACCTCCGACGAGTGCCGCCTCGACGCGATTTGCTACGTCCTAAACCGCATACCTCCCCACTACGTGACCTCGAGCCGCGGCCTCGCGCACTCGAGCTCGGACATCGAGAACGATCAGCAGCTTCAGATAGACGTGATGCGTCTCGCCCAGGAGGGACTGAGCCGGGTGACCTCGGTTCAGAGGAGCTACTACGCTGACAGCGCGGAAAAGGCGGTACCCCCGAACGAGGGGCCTTGCTTCAATTTTCCGACGATAAAGGGGCGCGTCTTTAACGGCCGAAGCTTTGAGCCGATCTACGGCGTGGAAGTATTGCTACTCCTGAATGGCGAGGCAGCGAGAATGTTTGACAGCCGCTGGCAGAATCCCTACGCCATCGTCTCCAACACGCCGGGGACCTTCATCTTCTGGCCTGCACCGATTCCCGCGGAGTCAGCTGAGGAGGAGCGCACCTTTCAGTGTGAGCTCAGGATCGACGATGAGGAGTACGAGGAGTTTCGTCACTTCTTTACCCTTACCTTGAGTAGCGACGCCCGATTTGCCGGCACCTTTACCTATAACCGGGACTATCTCCTGCAGGACCTCTACATCTTTCCCGCCAAGAGTATCGGCTAACCGTAGATCTCGCTGTGGATTTCCACATTCTCCACTCGAACCTCACCGTAATCCTCCACGAAGGTGAGGATTCGCTGCATGACCTGCTCCCCATGCTGCCGGGAGTTGCTCACAACCGCCGCGCCGAGTTGTCCGAAGGAGAGGCTATTGTGGAGATCCACCTCCGCCGCTGAGACTTTGTATTTCTGGATAATGCGATCCCGGAGGGACTTTATGACCCGCCGCTTCTCTTTGATGGAGGTGACCCCGTAGAGGGCCACCACCAGCTGTATCATCGAGACTACCATCTGTGAAGTAGAACTTACTCCTGAAACATCTTTTTGACGTCGTCCATGTCGAGATTCACCACGGAACTCTCGTTCTCGTCGGCGTTGCGGTCCTTCAGGGGAAGGTAGATCTCGTTGTAGAGCTTCGCCAGCTTGTAGACGTCGTCATTCTCAAACCGCCTGGGTATCCGTATTGCCAGATTGTACCCCTTTTCCGAAAAGCCGCGACGCATAATGTGAATCGGGTCGCTCACGGTTAGGGCAAAGTGCGGTGAGTAGTAGAAGAGGAGCGCCAGGACAATCGCAACAATCGCGAGAAAGTAGATGATGTTTGATCGGGAGGACTCCTGATTGAGGCCGCGCAGATCGAGAAAGACCTCCACCCCCTCTCGCTCCAGGTAGCCATAGTCCCCTAAGAGAAACTCGTTCTCGTAGGTCTGGTTATCGAACCGGCTGTAGCGCACCTGACCGCGCTCTTTTACCAACAGGAGCGCGGGATTCGCCTCTCCGAAGGCTTCCAGGCGGTTTTCGTTCTCCGGCGCCGCGAGATCCTGGTTAACGATGTAGGAGAAGCTTCCCACGTGGCTTCTGGTAACCTGCTCGTCCAGGCTCGGGGTGGGGAGAAAAGAAGCGGCCAAAGTCACCACGAGAATGGAGAAAATCATAACCGAGACGGAGACGGTGCTGATCTTTGCGACGTGGCGCTGTGCCATGACCGAGTCGGTGTTCTTGATCCGGCGAAAGATCTTGAGAAGACGCAGGAGCCTCAGGATCCGGGCTATGCGTATCGCCTTTACCACCTTGAGGACATTGAGCATACCGCCCATGCCGACGACCATGGTGTTTCCAGCTGCCAGGGCGAGAACCGCGGGCCCACTATTGAGCAGAAGAAGCGGTACGGAGGCGAGAAAATCGAGCCAACCACGCTGATGGATCATGTACTCGGACATTCTCCGGTAGCGATAGGCGTCGTAGATTCGAATCAGGAATTCGACAGTAAAAAAGAGGTCGAAACCGAAGCCGGTAATAGTAAGGATCCGCCTGCTTCCGGAGGACCACCGAAGTACCACCGCCAGGTCTTCCAGAAAGGTCTGAAAGAGGACCAGGATAATCACTAGGATTACCAGATTCTCGAGGCTCTCTCGGAGTCGTGTCGATTGGGTCTCTTGCACAGTGCTCATACTACTCACCACATGTTTTCCGCTGCGATCTTGTATAACTCGTCTAGCATCTTTACGTCGAATCCGTAGAACTTGTAGTTACGTCTCGATATTGCAAACCAGCTCTTGTCGGGAGTGTCCGCCCCACGGTCCACCCGCATGTGGGGGTGATAGTTTTTGGCCCGGGCGGCGAAAATTGCGGCCAGTCGCGCGGTGGCCTCGATAAAACGGTTCTCGTTAAAGGAGATGCAGGAGTTTACGGCGCTTCTGAGCGCCTGTTCCGGTACTGCGGAGAGGCGCTTTTTCAGACTCTGGAACACCTTGTCCGCGAATTGCCCCTGGACGATACCGGAGGCGCGCTCCTGCTGCCGCTGGGATCCGGAGCTCAGCATCGTTATGGAGGGACGGAGGAGGAGCGTAAAATCGATGAAGTTCCGTACCTCGTCCTTGCTCATCCGCAATCGCTGAACCTTGGTGAGCTCGAAGTGTACATATTTCTTCCGGGCAAAACTCTCTGTGAGATAGCGGTCGACGATGTTAAACTTTATAGCCGCATAGGCTCCGGTAAAGGTGCGCCGCGCTTCGGCCTTCTCCATAAGCTCCTCGAGGAGATCCGCCGTCTGCTCCCGCACCTTTGCCTCCTGGGGCGGCTGCTGTTGCTGCAAGAACGAGAGAAAGGTAAAGGAGATTCGATCGTGGAGAATGGACTGAATGTCCCGCTTGAGCTCCAAGTCGCTCATGTCGAAAAGAGCTCTTATGAGAAGGGAGAAAATCTGGTTCCAGTTCTTCCCGGGGAAAAACTGCTGAGAGGCAAGGGTCGGTGCTAGTTGAGCTGCATTCGTATGGAGAAACTGGATTATTTGTTCCTCCTTCTGAAGCACCGTGTAGCCTTGAAGTGCTGGGTTCTGCATCAGCCGAGAAATAAATGCTGACGCCTTCTGATGTTCATCGCTCATCGCTTCAATTGTCGGCCTTCTGTGGTATCTACATTATTGCGTATGCCGGGTAAGTATACTACATCCAGCCCAGGGTCACACTCAAGAAGGGTTTTCGCCTCCCTTCCGTTGCTCCTGCTCCTCCTCGGTTCGCTCCTCTCCTCGCCGGAAGTTCGGGCTCAGGACCTCTATAACCCCTTTCTCGAGCCCGAAGCGCCGGAGGCAATCTTCGAGACCGACCTCGGAGACGCGGAGGTGGACCTCTTTGTCCTCGGTTCCTGGACCGCCGGCTGGGGCACCGCCTTTGGACTCGCTCTGCACCCTCCCCTGCCGGGTAGCGAGGACCGCGTAACCTACCCCTATCCCTACCCTGCCTTCGAGAAGAAGAGTTTCTATCAGCTCGTGGACCTGACGCTCTCCCTCTGGCTCTACGAACGCTACTTTTTCGAGACCACCTTTATGGATGGCTTCGAGTTCAACTCTCTCCTCCTTGGCTACCAGGGGCGCGAGGATGAGCCGGTGCAGTACGTGGTCGCCGGTAACTCGACCCTGCCGATGTCCGAGTATGCCTACCTCAATATCGGCGACGCCGGAGAAAACGTCCCGGGGATGGCGGCGAAATTCCAGACCGAGTCGACGGAGCACGAGCTCCTGCTGCGAATAGAGAGCTCCGTCCCCGACTCGACCCTCTATCGCGGCCTCAACGCCGTGGATGAACAGCGAATCGAGCCGGTGGACTACATTCGGGGGCGGTTTTTCATTCTCCCGGACAGTAACGTGACAAATCTCACGGTCTACGTGGAGGATGACGAGGGCACGGTTCTCGACGACGGGGGGGACGCCTTCCGGAGGAGACGGTACCGCAAGATCGACCTGGACTCCGAGGCGGTCTACTCCCGAGAGGAGGGAACCATCGCTCTTCGGGAGGCGGCTCCGGGGCGGGTCTTGGTGTACTACGAATCCCGGGGCCTCCCGGTGGGCAGCGCCGGCCTCGGTCAGGACGCCCTCGTGGCTGATGACCCGGTCTCGGGCAATCTCACCGACGGCTATCAGGATTTTTCCTTTGATCCCCCGCCCCCGGCCCCGGATGACACTTACTTTGGTCGACCCCTAACCGACTACCGGGTGCCTCTATCCGACGGCAATGACGCCCTGCTGCTCTATGCACCAGGGCAGTTCAACCCCTTTGAGCGACTCAATCGATACGCCGCGGAGGGCGTGACCGAGGAGGACACGGCACAGCTCCTCAAGCGGGGTACCTCGGAGCCCGCGGACCGCTTCGACGACCTGGTCATTACCCCGGCGACCGAGGGCGACTACATCACTATCTCCGTTCCCGACGCCGACCCCCGGGATGTTGGCAGCCGCTACCCCTTTGCTCGACTGGATCCGGAAACCGGGACCCTTCCGCCGGAGGTGCGTATCTACGGCCCCGAGGCCTCCACGGCCCCCGCGGCGTCAAACGTGCAAATCGCCGTACAGCAACTCTCCCCGGTGGAGTCGATCAACATCGCCGAGCGCACCGTACCCGGGACGCTGACGGTTCTGCGAAACGGCGTACCCCTCTCCGGGGTCTCCGTGGACTATGAGACCGGGGAGGTCAACCTGCCGGGAACCATTCTCCCCGGGGACCAGATCGAGCTCCGCTACCGGAGGTACACGGAAGACCAGCAGTACGGCGATTTGCTTTTTGCAAGCGGTAACCGGATCACCTTCTCTGACTATCTCTCCGGCGAGGTGGCTCTCGGCGGGCGCTGGAACATAAGCGACTCCGACTACTCCTCGGAGCAGGGGGAGAATCCGGGCTCCGTGATCCTCTCTTCGGCATTGAACTACGAGGCGGAGAACCTGCAGGCCCATGTCGACGGCGCCCTGCAGATCTATCAGCCGGACACCACCGGGTTCCTGCGAATCGACGGCATGGACAACCGCGTGCAGGAGCTCGCCGTCGCTCCGGAGCGGCTCCTGCCCGGCTCCGTCCCCCGGCCCTCGCAGCTCGATGAGGAGGTCGACGGGACCAGTGAGGACACCGGCGCCTACGACGCCCTCTCAGCTCTTACGAGGGATAACCGGGGGAAGCTGTTTTTTAAGGAGTACACCGAGACGAACACCTTCGGGGCGGAGCTGGTAAAGGAGTATGACGCCTCCATACCTTCGGGGCAGGAGTATCCTTACGAGGCGGGATCCCGCCGGGGGCCCTATACCGCCACCGCCGCGGGGGACGGCATCGACGGCCGGGTGGCGATCGCCGACTTCGAGCTCGCCCCGGGAGAGTGGGAGGCGATGCAGCTCTCCCCCGGAGCCACCCTCGACCTAAGAAATACTCCGGAGATCTCCTTTCAGTACTCCCTGAGACCCGCGGTGGACGGCTCAGGACCGCCGAGCGACCTGGAGGTGTGGCTCCAGATCGGCTACATCTCCGAGGACAGCGATGGCGACGGAAACCTCGACGAGGGGGACTCGGGGGTACAACCGCTCATTCCCTTCGACGACGCCGCCAGGGGCATCACGATTTTCGCCGGGGACACCCGAGCGACTTACGACCGCCCCCTTACCGAGGACACCAACAACAACGGCCTCCTGGACCGGGGGACGGAGGAGCAGTTTATCTCGAGGCAGCTCGGAACCGGCGGTGACCAGCCGGTCAACCGGTGGCGCCCGGTGACAATCGAGCTCACGCCGGAGGAACGGTCGCGACTTACCAAGACCACCTCGGTCCGAGTGGTGCTAGTCGAAAGGGGAAGCGCCACCTCCGCGAACCCTGCGGTGGGTCGGCTCCTCCTCTCGAAGCTGGAGCTCTACGGCTCGGGGTACGCCACCGAGTCAGACGATCCCGACGCCGGAGTATCGGTTCGAGAGGGACCCGATCCCCTGAGCGGGAGCGAGGCGCTTCGCTCCCGGTACGCCACGGTTCGGGAGATATTCTTGCGGGAGGGGGCGGAGCAGCGGGTACTGGGGTTGACCTGGACCGGCTTGAGCGGAGATTCCTACGCTCGGGCGTTTCGCCCGACCCCCGGGGTCTTTCGGGATGAATACGGCGAGCTTCGCTTCTACGCCTATCTCGAGGAGCTCACCGGCGCCACCGATCCGACTCTACGACTCACACTCTCCGAGAGTCCTCCGGAGAGCGAGGCCGGGGCTCCAGCGGGAGCCGCCCTGAGCACGGTTATCGATCTCGACGAACCACCGGGAAACGGTCTCGCCGACGGCTGGTCCGAGATCGCCGTAAACACGAGCAGCGGAGCGGTAACGGTTAACGGCGCTCCCGCCGGTCGGGCCGAGACCTCCGGCGGCTCCCTTACGGAGCTGCGCTACACCACGATCGAGCTCTCCGGAGCGGAGTCCGGAACGGTCTACATAGATGAGGTCTATCTCACCGAGCCCCAGGTGCGCCTGGATGGGGCGACCAGCGGAAGCGTCAGCTGGCAGCGTCCGGGGGTGATTCTCGAGGCTCGGGGCTTTCCGGTCCTCGAGGACTTCGAGGTGACCCAGCGGCTCGATCTCCGAAGCCGCCGATTTACCGGGGCGACTACGCTGCCCGAGGAGGCGGGGACCTTTGTCTCCTCCACCGCCAGCGGTGTGACCGTGGCGGGGGTTCGCCTGGAGGGAGACGCCACCGCCTCGGTAACCGAAGGAGAGACCTCTGGCGAGGCGGGGCATCGGGTCACCCTGCCAGCCGGGGACTCCCCGGTGGTCTTCGAGGACACCTTTCGCCGCACCTTTCGAAGGCTCGTGCCGCTCCTGGGACGGTCCAACTCTCTCCTCCTCTCCACCGCCGCCCTGGGAAACCACCGAATCAGCAGCGCCGCGGAAGTCGACCGGACGCGGCTGAGTCAGGAGTGGGGGCTCTCCTCCGAAACCCCGAGCCCCCGGTTCTTCACCCTCTCCACGGAGATCTCTCTCTACCAGAACGCCCGGGGCTACACCCTAAAGGAAGAGGACTACGCAACCTCCTGGGTCGGTGCCTATCCGCTCCTGCTCCGCTGGGAAGAGGGCCGGGAAGAAGAGCGCCGGGGCGAAGCGGCCCTCTCCGGACGGCTCGGAACTGAGAGCCTCGGGCTCTTCGTGGAACCGGAAGCGAACTACAACCGCCTCCCCTCCCAGGAACAGCGCAACGAGGCCGCCCTGCGGCTCACCGGTGAGCGGATCGGCGGCGCCCCGGGCGCTCCGAGCTGGCGAGTGGCTCCCTATTATGAGCGGCGCTTCACCACCGAGGACGACGGAGTAAACAGCGCTGACTTCGGGGAGGATCTGCAGGAGTACGGGGATCAGACCTCGAATATGGGCTATCCCTACACCGCCGCTCCAGGGTGGGAGCTCTTTCTGCCCTTGGAGGATACTCCCTTTCCCGATGAGACCGGGGAACTCCAGGGAGCGAGCTACACTCCGAAGACCGGAGTGCTCCTGGAGCGACCTATCGGCTCCCGGATCACGGACTTATATGTCCCCTCGGCTCTCGATTTTTCCCTGAACCGGAACTACGCCCGGGAGGAGGACGCCCTGACGGATCAGCAGGAGTGGAACTTCGGCGTGACCGCCGCGGCGATAAACCTCTTTGGTCAGCAAGGGGGGTACCCGACCTTCGAGATCTACCAGTCCGATGAAATCCGAAACAGCTTCAACCTCGGAATCCTCCGGGATCTCACCGCCGACGAGATAGTGCAGAGCTACGCCTTCGAAACCAAGCTAGCCCTCTACGGCGTGGAGGACCGGGTCTTCGACTATCGCCACCGCTTCGAGACCGAAATCGGGGAGGAGCGAAGCTTCACCGCCGAGAGCGAGAGCGCTTATACCTGGACCAAGGTGCCGCTGAGCGTCCTCGGAATGGAGAGCCTCAACCCGCTCCTGGAAGAGGGCGCCTTCTATCGACACACGGTGCGAGCCTCGGCAACGGTGGAAGTCGTGGAATCCTGGACCCTGGATCTCATATTCGGCCACGAGACGGCTCTGGAGATTCCGGAAACAGGCTCCATACGAGCCTACATCGACCTCGGCTGGACCAACGAGCCCTTCGCGGAAGGGAGCGGTCAGAGGCAGCAACTCCTTGGCGTTATGTTCGGTATAGAAGGAAGCTTGCAGTTCTAAGCTCGAGCCCGCAATCAGCACGGTTGTGGACAGCAGAGGTCTATGAGATACTCCATTCCGGTCCGCCCTTTTGGGATTACCCGAACGGAGATGTATACTTACTGGAGTAAGGAGGGCACCTCGAGATGCGCGCAATTCTATTCACCCTACTCTGTTTTCTTTTACTCACCGTTTCCCTTCCGGCGCAAGAAGCGGAGAGCGAGAGCGAAACGGAGGAGCAAGAGAGCGAGACAACAGAACAGAGCGGCCCGGATCTCTCCTTTGGTCTCGATTTAGGGATCGGAGTGCAGTCCTTTGAAGATCCGGATGACGGCGAGACCGAAACCTATCAGTCTCTCTCGCTCCTCCCGGATTTCGGTGTAGGTAGATTTGGAGTCGGTCTTGATCTCACCCTGAACTACCGCTTTACCGGCGGTAGCGATAATGATCAATTCCAGGTTCGTGACGAGGATTGGGTGCCCCAGAACGAGGTCTCTTTTCTCGAGCTCTATCTGCCGAAGATTCGCTACCTTCGATACGGCCGAAAGGGGGATCCCTTTTTCGCGCTCCTCGGCTCTTACTCCGACGCTCGGCTGGGTAACGGCTTTCTCGTCTCCGGCTATTCCAACGAGCAGTTCCTTCCGGAGCGGCGGCAGTTCGGCTTTCAGCTCGACTTCGACGGTGCCGGGGCGAACTTTCCCTATTTCGGCGTGGAGAGCTTTGTCTCGAACGTGGCGAGCTTCGACCTCTTTGGAACGAGACTCTTTGCCCGACCCCTGGCGGACCTGACCGTGCCCCTCCTTCCGGAGCTGCAACTCGGCGGTACCATCGTCATCGATACTGATCCCGCCTACCACGCGGAGAAGGACCCGGACTCTCCCTACTACGAGGGAGAGGACCCGGACCCGCTCACGGGACTACCGGTTGTGGAGGGCGAAGACAACGTAATCGCCTACGGCTTTGATATCACCCAGCCTATCCTGCGGCGGGAGATCTTTTCTCTCACCGGATTCGGTGATGTAGCCTTCCAGAACGAGGCGGTAGGTGGAATGGTCGGTGCCGGTGGTAATCTTGTACGGGTCCTGGACTATACCGCCCAGGTGCGGATCCTCGGTGACAATTTTATCCCAGCCTACTTTGACAGCGCCTACGACCTGCGGAGGATCGAGCGATACCTGGTCTACGACGCCGAGGATACGCTGATAGAGGGCCACATCGGCTGGTACGGCCAGCTCGGCTTGAACGTCCTCCGGGAGCTGCTGCTCTTTCAAGTAACCATGAGCGGACCCTTCACCGATGATACGGATACGTATCCGGAGCTCGAGGGGCTCTTTCGGGTAAACAAGGGGCTCATACCCTACTTCAGCCTGGAGGCGTTCTACCGGAAGCTCGTCATTCGGGAGCCCGACGACATTTTCGAGCCGGAAGAGTCGATTATCGGCGCCCGGATCAGCTATGAGTCCTCGCCGGTGGTGATCTCCCTTACTTACAACCTGCGCTACGACCCCTACGACCCGGATGAGCAGTGGAAGGTCACCTCGGGGCTTCAGAGCACGATTTCCCTCTACTAGGAGGCAGTTGAAATGAGAACGAAAAGAACACTGCTTGTCATCGCCCTGTTGCTGCTGACACCCCTCCTTTTCGCCCAAAACAGCCCCTACGGGGTTCTCGAATATTACGGCGACGACCTGGAGCTCACGATCTATGATGATGACGACTTCGAAGTAAACTTCTTCCTCGGAATGGATCTCTCTCCGGGGGATCGAATTGTTACCCAGAACACCACGGTGGAAATCCGCCTCGAGCCAAACGGCTCGATCATGAAAATCGGAGCCAACACGAGCTTTACCCTCGAGTCGATCCAGGGACGGGATGAGGCGCTGACCAACAGCTTCAGAGTGACCCGGGGCAAGTTGCGTACCGTGGCATCCCGGATCAGTGGAGCGGAGTACGAGGTGCGTCTATCCGGCGCGATAGCAGCGGTTCGGGGAACGGATTTCGTGGTCGATGTTGCCCAGGGGGTCCGGCAGGCGCTGACGGTTCTCGACGGTTCAGTCACCTTTTCCAAGCCGCGCGCGGGGCAGTCGCTCCAACTCGGGGCGGGAGAGCGCGCCGACGCTCTGGCGGAGCAGTTCTCGGTGACTCAGGTTCCCGAGGCTGAGCTCCAGCAGCTTGTCGAGGAGCTCCGATTCGAAGCTCTCGATCCCACCTCCGTCCCCACCGGGGAGGAACCGGAGGCTGAAGGGGAGCCCGAAGAGGAGCCAACCGAAGCCGAGGCTGCCCCGGAAGAGGAGGCAGCGGCTCCTGAGGAGGAAGCGCGATTCCTCTCCAATCTCGGAGAGTTTCTCGGCCTTCAAATCGGCTCGGTAACCATGAACGACCAGACCTACGCCGAGGCGGTGGTGGCCCCGGCCTTCGAGATCGGAAAACTGAAGGCGGCCTTCTACCTGCCGGTGGTCTATCAGGAGAACCTCTTTGATCCGGAAGAATGGTACCGCCCCGGGGGCAACAACGAGTGGTCCTTCGGCTTTGATAAGGGGTGGACCGACGAACCCATAGAGGCGGCGGCGGACTTCGGCCGGGACGTGGCGCTAAAGATTCGCTACGTCCAGTGGGGGGAGCAGCGGGACCCCTTCTTCTTCAAAGTGGGCAATATTCCTTCCATCACCCTGGGTCACGGGCTGTTGATGTACAAGTACTCCAACAACGTCGACTTCCCGGCGGTTCGAAAGGTCGGACTCAACATCGGTCTCGACCGGGAGGCCTGGGGTTTCGAAGGGGTGATCAACGACCTCACCCGACCGGCAATCTACGGCGGGCGGCTCTACTTCAGGCCAGCCCGCCCCTTGAGCAACGCCGCGGTGGGACTGAGCGCCCTGACGGACCTCAAGCCCACGGATGAGCTCTCCTCTACCCGCCCTGACGGAAGCTCCCTTCCCGTGGGACTGGACACGCTCTACGACGCGACCCGGGAGTCGGACCTCTACTTTGTCAACGTCGGAATGGACCTGGACGTACCGATTATCGAACGGGACATCTTTAGCCTCGTCGCCTTTGGTGACGTGGGAGGAATGATCCCCTACGTTCGCCAGGAAGCCGGCGGCGTCGGGTCGGGGATCAAGTTTGACGCTCTGGTGGATCTCGAGTCGAGCGAGCTCAAGAACTTCGGACTCGCCTCGGGGGTGCTCGGAAACATCGCCATGGTGGACTACCGCCTCGAGTATCGTCGCTACGACGGCACCTTCCGTTACGGCTTCTACGGACCGAGCTACGACCGCCTCCGGGGTAACTACGCCGCGGAGACCTTCGCCTATCTCGACGATCCGGACGCTGAGGCCTTTGACGTGACGACCATGGGAATCTACGGCGAGGCGGGCTTCGATATTCTCGAGCTTCTCCGCTTCGAGGCGGGGTACTTCTGGCCCTGGGAGGTGACCTCCGGAGGCAGCTGGGAAGGTTCCGATCGGGACGAGTTCAACGTCTCCGCGACTATCCAGGAGGGATTGCTGCCCCTGGGCATCACCGCCTCCTTCGCCTACCGTCGGACCTTCTTTCTCCCGACGCTCTTGGATGACAAGGACCTAAAGGACGCCACACTCTTTGACGCCAATACCGTCGCCTCCGCCACGGTCACCTATCCGGTGGCCTCCAATCTCGATCTGATCGCCTCGGTCTACACCACCGTGAGCAGGGACAGTGACGGAGACATCATTTACGAGGACGACGGAGGACCGAAGATCTCACCAACCGTGGTGATTCAGACGCGGATCGGGTTTTAGGATCTGATGGATAGAGAACATTCCCAGGGCCCCGTTGCCCTCCTCCCGGAGTCGGTGGCCCGCCGGATAGCCGCGGGGGAGGTCATCGAGCGCCCCGCCTCGGTGGTTCGGGAGCTCCTGGACAACAGCATAGACGCCTCGGCGAGCTCCATCACCGTCGAGATCGACGGGGGCGGCCTCGAGTCGATCCGAGTGGATGACGACGGGTTCGGCATGAGCCGGGAAGACCTGGAGCTCTGCTGGCAGCCTCACGCCACGAGCAAGATCCACACCGCCGAAGACCTCGCGAACTGCCGAACCCTCGGCTTTCGCGGGGAGGCGCTCTCGAGTATCGCCGCCGTATCCCGGCTGGAGATACGCTCCCGCGCCGCCGGGGCGGAGCAGGGGAACAGGCTCCAGGTAAGCAACAACCGAGTGGAGGCGTTGGAACCTGCCGCGGCGAGCGAAGGAACCACCGTCACGGTACAGGGACTCTTCTACAATCTCCCGGCGCGAAAGCGCTTTCTCAAGCGCCCCCAGAGTGAAGGACAGCAGGTTCGCAAGGTGCTCCTGGAGAAGGCGCTGCCGGAGCCGGAGCTTCGTTTTCGACTCATAACGGATGGAAAGGAGCGGCTGCTCCTCCCTCCGGGCACCCTGGAGGAGCGCGTCTCGGCGCTCTTTGCAAACAAGATTCCGCCGCAGTCCCTCCATCGCCTGGAGGGTAGTGGTGAGGGTTTTCGGGTTACCGTGGTGGTCGCTGATCCGAGTCACGTCCGGCGGGATAGAAAGCAGATACACCCCTTTGTAAACGGTCGCCGTCTCAAAGAGTTCGCCCTGGTCCAGGCGGTGGAGTACGCCTTTACCGATGTCATGCACGGCGGTCTCTACCCCTACGCGGTGCTCTTGGTGGATGTGGATCCGGAGCTCGTGGATTTCAACATCCATCCCGCCAAGCAGGAGGCGCGGTTTAGAAACCTCCAGGAGATCCACCACCGCACGGTGGAGATCATTCGCAACTTTCTCGAGAGCTACGAGCGAAAGCGCCTCTCCCAACGCCACGCTCCCGGTCTCGAAGGCTTTGACGTGGAGCATCGGGAGATGCGCCCCCCCGGGAAAGGGGCTTCCTGGGAGCGTTCCGCGGGCCCGACCTATGATCGACCCGCCTCCGTCCCCAGGCAGGCTCGCACACCCTTCGATATCGAAGAGGTCCGCCGCCGCTTTGGCCTGGGTCAGCCCGAAGCCCGGGAGCAGCCGCAGGGGGGCGGACAGCCGACCTCACGACGCCGCGACGTCCCGGGGGCCGAGCGAGATCTTCCCGCCCCTACGGAGAGCGGATCCCAGAGCGCCTCGGAACAAGAGGGACTCACCTACTACGGCCAGCTCTTCGACCTCTTCCTCCTGGTAGCCCAGGGAGACTCGCTCTACATAATCGACCAGCACGCGAGCCACGAGCGCCTTCTCTATGACGCCTTTCGCAAGGATCGGGCGGTGCAGCAACTCCTGGTTCCCGTGGGCTTCGAGGCCAATGAGGATGAGAGCGCCGCCCTGAGGCGAAACGTCGAAGCGTATGGGGAGATCGGCATTCACCTCACCGAGGTTGAGCCGGGGAACTGGGAGATACGGGCGGTGCCCGAGGCGTTCAAGGAGGAGTCCGAGGCGCTGGTGGAGACCGTTCTGGAGCTCCGCGGGCTTTCGGAAGAGCTCGACCGCCGCTTTACCGCGGAGCTTGCCTGCAAGGCCGCGGTAAAGCGGGGAGATATTCTCGACGAGATATCGGGGACGGAGCTCGCACAACGGGTTCTCCGTCTCGAGAACCCGCGCTGCCCTCACGGTCGCCCCCTCTGGTTCTCTCTCACCGAGGGGGAGCTCCTTCGGCTCATCGGCCGCGCCTAGAGATTGTTCAGCAGCTCTTCCACCTCACCCCGCTTTCGGTACTGCGGGTTCGCGTCGAGTAACTGCTCGAGGACCTGCCGGGCGCTCTCGGGATCATCCTGGGCAATAAAAACCTCCCCGAGTTTCTGATACGCCTCCCAGTAGGTGGGTTCGGTCTTGATGACGTCGTTGAGCCGGTCCTGGGCGGCCTCGAGCTCTCCGGATTCGATGTAGGCCAGGGAGAGGTTAAACTGTGCGGTTGGATCATTAGGCTTGGCGGCGATCGCCCGCTCGAAATGGTCGATGGCGCGATCAAAGAGTTCCTTGTGCAGATAGACGTTACCGAGGTTGTTGTTAACCGCGAAGTCGTTCGGCTCGAGCTGGTACGCCCGGTCGAGAAAGCGGAGAGCCTGGTCGTACATTTCCTGCTGGTCGAGGATCCGACCGAGGTCGACCATCGGCTTGACGTAGGAGCTATTCAGGGATATCGCCCGGGAGTGCGCCTGAATCGCCTGGTCCAGGTTGCCCCGGGCCTCTTCTATCTGACCAAGGGTGTAGTAGTAGGTCTCCCGGGTATCGTTCTGTTCGATAGCCCGCTGAATAAAGGTATGCGCCTCTTGCGCCTTGCCGAGGTCCAGCTTGACCAGAGCGACGTTGTAATTGTGGGTCGGGTTCGACGACTCGAGCTGAGCGGCGCGCTCGAAGGAGCTCTCCGCCTGGGAGAGCTCGCCGGCGCGGTAGTGGGCGCTTGCGAGACGCGAGTGGGCATCCGCGTCCCGGGGATTCTCCTCGATCGCATTGCGAAGCGCCTCTTTCGCCCCGGATAGATCACCTCGGTCGAGGAGGATCGTACCCACTCGGAAGTACGCCTGCCCGGTGGTCGAGTCGACCTGGGTGGCAAACCGGAACGCCTCCAGGGCGGCGTCGGTATCCCGGAGCTGGAGGTTCGTGATACCGAGGTTGTAGTAGGCGCTGCGGTAGTAGGGGTCGATGTTCACGCAACTCTCGTAGGCAGTGCGGGCCTCCCGATATCGGCCGGCCCGGTAGTAACTTCGGGCGAGCTCGTAGAGAATTGCCGGGTCCTCCGGGTCGAGCCGGGCTGCCGCTTCGAGCTCCTGAATGGCGTCGTTGTACCGTTCGGTCTCGTAGTAGACCTGTCCGAGGGTGAGATGCGGTTCCGCCAGGGTGTCGTCCCGGGAAATCGCCTCATTCGCGTGCCGAATAGCCTGCCGTCGCGCATCGGAGCTGTCGGGGTTCTCCTCGAAGTAGCTGCGAGCGAGCTTGGAGTGCGCCTGGGCGTGGAACTTCGCCTCCGCCCGGTCGTCCCGGAGATCGATGCTCAGGACATCCTCCAGGCGGCTCCGAGCGGCGCGATAGGACTCCTGATCCAGAAGACGCCGCGCCTCGGCGAGGAGGGAGTCGATTCGCTCGTTCTTCTCCCGCTCCTCCTGGTTCATCCGCTCGAGCTCCGCCTGCCGCTCCTCCTGCCGGCGGCGCTCTTCGGCTGCGCGCCGTTCTTCCTCTGCCCGGCGCTGCTCGGCGAGCTGCTGTTGGATGGCGAGCTCAGCCTCCCGCTGTCGCGCCTCGGCTTCCCTGGCCCGGGCCTCAGCCTCCGCCCGGGCGGCCTCCGAGGCGCCCTCATCGTCGCTCCTCTGAGCGGCCAGCTCCTCCTCCCGGCGGCGGCGTTCCTCGGCTTGCTTCTGTGCAAGGACTTCCTGCTTCAGCTCTTGAGCCTCCTGGTTATCCCCGTCCTCGATGAGCAACTCGTCCAGGAGATCCAGAGCGCGCTGATACTCCCCGGCCTCGGCGTAATCCCGTGCGAGGCGCAGCATGTTCTGTTGCCGCCGCTCAGCCTCCGAGAGCTCTTGCTCTTGCGGCGCAGGCGGGGCCTCCGCTCCGCCGCGGGTGGCAAAGTAAACCCCCGCACCACCACCAAGCAGGAGCAGCAGCGCCACTCCCCCGATGATCATGTTTCGCTTGCGTTTATCTATCATCTCCCCTCCCGGTTAATCAGCAATATCAAGCTCTTCTTCGTAGGTCTCCAGCTCCTCGGGCCCGGCGGTGGTGCTCTGGGTTTCGGAGCCCACATCCTCGAGAGAATTGAGGACCGAGTTTAGGAGCTGCTCCCGCCGCTCTTCGGCGAGTCTGCGCTCCTCTTCCTCTCTCCGTCGACGCTCTTCCTCTTCGCGACGACGCTGCTCTTCTTCCAGCTCTCGCTGCCGCTCCGCCTCTTCCGCGGCGATGCGCTGCTCCTCGATAATACCTCGCAGAGCCGCCATCATCCGCTCGATTTCCGGTCTCTGGGCGGTGTCCGGCTCCAGGGCGAGGTAGACGGAGTAGTCCTTGAGAGCACCGTCATAGGCCTCCAGGGCGACGCGGCTGTTGGCGCGATTGAGGTATGCCGGAGCGTAGTCTGAGTTCGCCTCCACCGCTCGGGTGTAGGCGTCCACCGCAGCCTCCCGATCTCCGAGGTGCAGGTAGTTGTTGCCAAGATTGAAGAGCACCCGGGCCCGGTTTACTCCGGGCCGCTCCAGGGCGCGCTGGTATAGCTCCACAGCATCCTCGTACCGCTCGAGCTGCTCGTAGACAACCCCGAGGTAGTAGAACGCCTTAGGCGGAGGGTTACCGCCCTCCACAACCTGCTCGAGAATAAACACTGCCTCCGACGGCTTGTTCTCCATGAAGAGCTCTTCTCCCTGCTCGAGCAGCGACTGAGCCGAAACGGCAGAAACGGAGAACAACGATAGGACCAGCCCGAGAAGCAATACTTGCCCAAAGGCTGGCTTGTTCGCATAATGAGGGTGCATGGGATTAATCATCCTTATTATCATTCTCGGTGTTGTTATCGGCTTTACGACTTTTTTCCTTATTAAGAGCATTCTTGCTCCGAAAAGAGTTGCGCGGCTGGCGACGCTGGTAAAGCAGAAGAAGAGCTCCGCAGCGGTTCGAGTCGGTAAGCAGATAGTTGCCCGAGAACCGCGAAACGGAGACGCCCATTACTTTCTCGGGCTCGCGTATCTCCAGGACAACAAGCCGGAGCTCGCTCTCATGGAGCTGAAGACCGTCAACGAAATTGGAAATTTCGACGGTATGGTTCCTGAAATCACCTTCCGGGAGAGAATAGCAGACCTCTTTGCAAGATTCAATCAGCCTGAAGAGGCGTTGAAGGAGTACCTTCTGCTGATTCAGAAGAATCAATCCAACCCGGACTACTACTTCAAAGCGGGCAAGCTCTTCGAGGCACGAGGCAAGGGAAGCAGGGCGGTGGCCTACTACAAAAAGGCCCTCGACTACCAACCCTCCCACGACGAGGCGCACATGCGTATGGGGACATTGCTCTACCGCGCAAAGCGACCGGCGGAGGCAAAGGGTTACCTCGAAACGGCGGTGCGCTTTCAGCCGGACAACTACGAGGCGCACTTCTACCTCGGAAAGATCCACAAGGAGAACAAAGAGTATCGCTCCGCCCTCGCCTCTTTCGAGAAGGCCGCAAAGGCCCAGGAGTTCAAGGCGCGAGCCCTCATGGAGCGGGGGGCGTGCTACATCAAGCTCAACGACCTGGGCCGGGCCATTTCGGAGCTCGAACGGGCGGTAAAGCTTGCCGCCGAGGACCCGGGAAGCGGAGAGGCGCTCTACGCGCGATTTTACCTCGCCGCGGCCTACGAGCAGACGAGAAAGATCGAGCTCGCTGTAGAACAGTGGGAGCAGATCTACAAGCAGCGGCCGAACTTTCAGAACGTGGCGGAGAAACTGAGCCAGTACCAGGATCTGCGGGAAGACGATCGGGTCAAGGATTTTCTCACCATGGGACAGGAGGAGTTTCGGGAGACCTGTGGCAGCATCGCCCGTACCATGGGCTTGCGGGTCCAGGACGTAAAGGACATTGACCAGGGGTGCGAGGTCCTCGCCTACGAGGCGCAGTCAAAGTGGAGAAATGCGCGGCAACTGCCGAAACTCCTCTGGTTCGTTCGGGTCCCGGAGCTGATAGATGAGTCCCGGGTCCGGGCGCTCCACGAAGAGATGAAGAACCAGAACGTAAATCGCGGAATCATGATCTCGAGCTCCAATTTCTCGCGAGTTGCCATGAGTTTTGCCGAGAGTCGGCCTATTGACCTCTTCAACAAGGATAGACTCCAGGAGATGTTGAAGAGGAAAGCGTGAAGATACTCTGCGTTGCGGATCACATCGATCCGCTTGTCTACAGCGCTCACGCCAAGGAGCGCTTCAGCGACATTGACTTCGTTATTAGCGCGGGAGATCTCCCGATGGAGTATCTTGGTTTTCTCGCATCAACCTTCAACACGCCGGTGGTCTTTGTCTTCGGGAACCACAATCTGGAGGCCCTCCATCTCTTTCGAAAGACCAAGGATCCGACCAGGGTGAGTGGACTCACCGTAAACCTGCAGAACTACTACGGTTCAACCTATGCCGGTGACAGATCGGTCAAGGTGCGGGGTTTACTCATCGTGGGGCTCGGCGGCAGCATTCGGTACAACGACGGGCAGCACCAGTTCACCGACCGGCAGATGTTCTGGCGGATTATTAGGCTCTTTCCACGGCTGCTATGGAACCGCCTCGTCCACGGTCGGTTCCTGGACATACTCCTGACTCACGCTCCCCCCTTGGGGATTCACGACAAGAACGATCCGACCCACCGGGGATTCAAGCCATTTCTCTGGTTTATGAGAACCTTCAGACCGCGATATCTTCTGCATGGACATATTCACCTCT
Organism: uncultured Spirochaetaceae bacterium; assembly: GCA_964478055.1. Lineage (GTDB taxonomy): Bacteria > Spirochaetota > Spirochaetia > DSM-27196 > Alkalispirochaetaceae > CAYZHV01. Next base: position 21,580 of record CAYZHV010000037.1, read on the forward strand.
ACGATTTGAACGCTCGCAGGCAGACGCGGTACTACGATACCAAGGTAGTCAACGTCTACGACCACTACGTCCTGGAGATCGAACAAGGAGATCAGGATGAGTAACTTTGTTGAGAACGAGGCAAGAGAAGACTTTAACCGGGTGCGCATGCAGGAGGTCTTCTCGAGCATTTTCCATATACTGAGCCCCGAAAAGCAGCGCCTCCTCTCCCTGGACGAGGTGAAAGAGGTCGTACGACCTCAGGGTGAAACCTATCGCGGCATGCAGACGGTCCCGATCGACAAGATAGTCGGGAGCGAGGGGCGATATCGGGACTTCAACAAGGGATTCCTCCCGAAGCACGAGCGTCTCCGGGGGCGATGGACCAGCATTGATCGGGCCCATCTGCAGGACGTGATCCTACCAGCGATCCGTCTCTACGAAATCGGCGGGGTCTACTTCGTCAGGGACGGTAACCATCGAGTCTCCGTGGCGAAGGCTCAGGGGGTCATGGCTATCGACGCGGAGGTAACCTCCCTGGACTCGGAGGTCGAACTATCGGAGAACCTAACCCGGGACACCCTGCGCAGGGCGGTGATTAACCACGAGAGAGCAGTCTTTCACAGCCGGACCGGCTTCGACAAAATCGTTCCGGATCACAAGCTGGAGTTTACCGCTACCGGACGGTACGATGAGGTAATATCCCATATCAAGGGGCACAAGTATTACCTGAGTCTCGATCTCAACCAGGACGTGAGTTTCGAGGAAGCGGCCTACAGCTGGTACGAGAACGTCTTTCGCCCGATCGTCGACATAATCGAAAACGAGCGCCTTATTTCCCGCTTCCCTGGAAGAACCAGCGCGGATCTCTACATGTGGATTGTCAAACACTGGGACGAGCTCAAGCGGCGCTACGGAGAGCAATTCTCCATGAAGGATGCGGCCATCGACTTTTCTTCGCGGTACGGAAAGAGTTTCTGGGCGCGCCTCCTGGAACGGCTGCGCCGGATCTTCACTAAGAGCTGACCTCTCCGGAGGGCCGTGGAGCAAGCTCCTGCAGGGCCAGAAGCAGTAGAGGGCCAGCGTCGCCGGCCCGGGCTCCGAGGTAGAGTCGACCAGCTTCTCCGGAAATCCTCTCCAGAGTTGATGCGAGAAGACTCTCCCGCTCCGCCCGGTCAAGGGCTCCAAGGCTTTCCAGATTGAGAAGCTGCTGCGGTCCCACGCCGCCGGCGGGGAAGAAGAGCAGCCCGATATCCCCGAGCGCCTCCGCTCCCGGCGGCCCTTCCGGAAGGCCCTCTTGCTCCGGAGTTTCCTCCTCCGAGGACTCGCTCCCGGGAGCTCCCCGA
>CAYZHV010000038.1:0-18931 GCA_964478055.1 uncultured Spirochaetaceae bacterium
CCGGCGCTTCTATCCACGTCGACGGATTCGTCTCCGTCGTCGAGAAGGCTCTCGAAGGCGCCGAGCGCTAACTACCAGTTCTCTCGTTCGCCGGCGGACGAAGCTGGTGGACGAGTAGTTCGTCTAACAAAACGAAGGGGCTGTCTCAGAAATCCTGAGGCAGCCCCTTTGCGATTACTGCACAGTCTCCTGGGACTCGAAATAGGTCGTGAGCCAGTCAACGGTGTAGGTGTAACTCGCCACCTCCGCCGGGGTGTCATCGTAGACCGTGATCGAGAACGAGAAATCGCCCCCATCGAGAGCGCCCTCGAGATACTGTCCCAGGGCGTCCGGATCGTTCATAAGGGTCTCCGTGATCTGTAAGGTTGCTGTATCAAGGTAGCTCGCCTGGATCAGGTAATTGCCCCCGGCGTACTCCCCCGACTGATTGTCATCAATCGACAAAGCCGCGGAAACGGCGACAGACACACCGAACGCCGCATCCACCGCGTACATCTCGAGATATCCGTCACTGCCATTGCGCCACTTCGGATCTACGTCGATGTTCGCGTTCGCACCGAGGAAAACCTTGCCTCCGAGAGACTCGATGTAGCCAAAGTCGACATCCCCAGGGGCTTCGATTCCGCTGAAGCTAACCTGGGCTCCGGAGAGGCCGGCGGATCCGGAGATTCGGTCCGGATAGTGGGAGCCGTCAGTGTCGACAACGTCGCTCTTGGAGGCGTCCATGTTCAATACCGCGGACATCGTTGCGCTCCCATTGAAGGGTTGGTCGTAGCTATCCGTAAAGGTGAGATTCAGGCTCTCGTTGCTCATGGATGCGTCGATACTGATCGCCGATGCAGTCTCGAAGTCCTCGGGGTTCTCCGGGGTCATGGAGTAGGAGCCGGAAGTCGGTTCCCAGTCGGGGTGCTCCTCCATGTAGCTCACAACGGTGTAGCCAAGAAGACCTATCCCGTTTATCGCGGACTCAAGAGCCTCCTCCTTTGACGCGGGGAGTGAAATACTCGTCGAAAAGGATTGGAAATCCGCAGTGCCCGCGGTCCCCGCGAGACTAACCTCTTCCACGGAACCCGCCGATACGCCGCCCCCGCCACCGTCACCCCCATTGGAGCTACATCCCGTCACCAAGAGAAGCCCGGCCAATAGGAGCAGGAGGGCGAGGGGTGCCTTCTTCAAAACCTGGAGTTTCATCATCTAACCTCCGATAGGATTTTTCTGTTCAGGGACTGCGGACAAAGCTGTAGAGCAAAGGCGGTGTGATCGGTCCATCCCCGTATGAACCTAGTATATCTCAGGCACCCCTCTGTCACAAATGAGAACTCCATTTTGTTTATTACAAAAAACGTAAGAAACCAGCAGTTGGAAAAGCGGCTCTCCCTGGCCGAGGACCGCCATGGGCTGAAACCTACTCCCCGGCGACCTGTAAAGAGCGGAGCCGGTTGAGCGCCGCAGCCACCTCTATTCGCCGCACCGAAGCGAGGCGCCCGTGGAGGTCACTGATCGCCTCCCGGGCAAAGTAGCCACCTTCGCCGAATATCTGATCCAGGAGTTCCGCGACACTCTTGGAGCCGTCCGCTCTTTCCCGGATGCGCAAGAGCGCCTCGGATATGGTGCGTAGCTGACTCGGGTCCACGAGCTGCTCGACCGCGGCGAGGTCGATCTCCTCCCGTCCAAAGTTGATGGTCTTGGTGCCCCGGCTCCTCGTCTTGACCGGCTTCTTGCCTCGACTCGGATCGATACTCCTACCAACCGGCCTCCTGGCGGCAATGGTTCCGAAGCCCGCGCCTCCCTCGGAGGCCCGTTCGCTGGCGTAGCGACGAGCGATCTCCCTCGCCTCTTCGGTGACGTCCCGAAGCCGGTACTCGTAGAGGGCGACCACCGTGTCCGCAACGTCAAAGTAGTCTCCGCTGCCTCCGACGACGAGTACCGTAGAGATGCCCCGCTCCTCATAGAGTTGCCTAACCCGATCGATAAAGGGGGTGATCGGCTCGTCCTTTTTGGCGATAAGTTCCTGCATCCGGTGATCCCGGATCATGAAATTCGTGGCCGAGGTGTCCTCATCGATCAGCAGGGCCCTGGCCCCGGCCTCCAGGGACTCGATGATGTTCGCCGCCTGGGAGGTACTGCCCGAGGCGTCCTCGCTGGAAAAGTGATCAGTGTCGCGCCCGCAGGGAAGATTGGAGATGAAAGGGGTAATCGTCACTCCTGCGACCCGCCGACCATCCTCCGCCCGGACTTTGGTGGCCCCCTCGGTAGCCACAACGAGCTCCCGACCATCGCCGGGAATATGATCATAGATCCCGAGCTCCAGGGCGTTGAGGAGGGTGGACTTGCCGTGATACCCCCCGCCGCAGATCAGCGTCACCCCCGCGGGAACGAGCATGCCCGCGACCTCCCCTCGGTTGGGAAGCTCTACCGTGGCCTTTAGGCTCTCAGGGCTCTCGAACGGAACCGCCTCGGAGGCGGCCATTGGCCGCTGGTCAATGCCGCTTCGCCGCGGGAGGATCGCCCCGTCCCCAACAAAGGCGAGGGCGCCACGCTTCTCTATCTCCCGACGGAGGTGGCGGCTGTCTTCGTAGGTCTCCACATGGGCCCCTAACGCCTGCTCCTCCCGGGAGTCGTAGCGGAGCGCCTCTTCTACAATCGCTGGGATCTCGGAGCCGAGCATGCTCCACGCCTGTCTGCCGGCCACCTTTCGGCCAAAGGCGGGGAGACCAACGTAGAAGCGCACCTCGATCCACTGCTCCTTGAGCACTACCGCCGAGCGGCTGAGGACCTCCTGCCCCGGCGTATCGATTTCTATGATTCCGCCTTTTCCGCTGCCGCGGTGGCCCTTCGCTTTCTCTCGGGCCGCTGTGGCGAAGCGTCGGGCGAGATAGTCCCGACAGGCGACCTGCCGATCCTCGCCCCGGGTTGCCCACTCCGGGAAGCCCGCATAGGGGTGAGGGATCTCCAGGGCGGTCTCGCTGGGAGCGGCAAACGGGTCTCCCTGCACATGATCGATCCGAAGGCGATACTGGCCAAAATCCCAGCTCCCCTTGATCTCCTTGTACGCTTTGTAGCCCCGTCCATCGATTCGGTGGAGCTCCTGCTCGAGCTCCTGCCTTGTTTGGGTTTCCATCACGCCGCTCCCGGATCTCCCGCCACGTAAATGGAGCCGCTCAGGGGAGGCAGAGACAGAGTGATATCCTCGGCCCCGAAGGTGACCGGCCGAGGCGCCCCGGAGAGTGCCGGGACAGCCTCGGTCCCTGTAAGTAGAAGTTCCCCCCGAAGGGAAGCACCCCGGAACTCCTCCGGAAGCTCCTCCAAGGAGAAGGTCACCTTTCGTTCCCCTTCTGAGCGATTGAAGGCGCCCAGAACGAGGTCTCCGTCCTTATGGCGAGCGACGACGACGTGATCCTCTCCGGAGGAGACGGCGCGATAAGCTCCTCGGCGAAGGGCGGGATGGCCCTTTCTCAGGGCGATAGCGGAGCGAAAGCTCTCGAGAAGTTGCTTGTCCCAGCCGTCGGAGTCCCAGGGAAAGCCGCCGCGACAGCCGGGGTCCTCCCCTCCGGCCATGCCGACTTCGTCTCCGTAGTAGATGCTCGGCGCCCCGGGGAGCAGAAAGAGAAAGAGTGTGGCTAGAGCGGCACGGCCGCGATCACCAGAAAGAAGGGTGAGAAGCCGGGGCGTGTCATGGCTTCCGAGCAGGTTGAGCTGAGCAAGGTTCGTCTCCGGACGATATCCGGCGAGGTGCGTTGCTATATCTCGGGCAAGCTCGGTGCCATTCATCCGGGTCAGAGGAAAACCGCCGGGGGTAAAGTCGGTCTCCAGGGCCTCGCCACCGAGGAATCCGAGAAGATTTCTGCTAAAGGGATAGTTCATTACCGCGTCGAACCGGTCTCCCTCGAGCCAATCCGCCGCATGGGTCCAGATCTCCCCGACCAGATACGTCTCGGGATTGACTGCACGGACCCGGCGTCTGAACTCCCTCCAGAACTCAGGGTCGTTGATCTCCTGAGGCACATCGAGGCGCCAGCCGTCGACTCCCTGCTCCACCCAGTACTGCGAAACTTCGAGCAAAAGCTCCCGAACCGCCTCGGTATCGGTGTTGAGCTTCGGCAGCGGGGGAAGGTCAGCCCAGGCGCGGTAGCCGAGGACATCGTAGGTGCCTCCGACGCTTCCGAGCTTCTCTCGGTGTTCCCGGCCAGGGAAAGCGACGACACCATCCTGATCCTCGAGGTGATTCGGATTGAGATGGAACCAGTCGACGTAGGGCGAGCTCGCGCCGTTTTCCAGGACATGGTTGAACTGATAAAACCCTCGGCCCACGTGATTGAAGACCCCGTCGAGAATAATCCGGATTCCCCGGCGGTGAGCCTCCGTTACGAGGGAGTCGAAGTCTCCTTTGTCACCGAGGATCGGGTCGATCTTGAAGTAGTCGTGGGTGTGGTAGCGGTGATTTGCCGGGGATTGAAAGATCGGGTTGAGGTAGAGGGCGTTTACGCCGAGCTCCTGAAGATAGTCCAGGCGCTCCTCTATTCCCCTCAAGGTGCCTCCCTTGAAACCGTAGATCGTGGGCCTCGCCTCCCAGGCTTCCAGGTTCTGCGCTTCCGCACCCTGGTGGCGGGCGAAACGGTCCGGGAAGATCTGATAGAAGATCGCGTCCGCCACCCAGTCCGGGGGGCGCCTCTCTGCGTCTGTGCTCATGGTGCAGAAGCTACTGATCTCAGCCGCCGCTGTCGAGAGCGCTCATTGCCCGAAAACGCCACTCTTCGTAGTATGTGCGCGATGACGCTATATCAGTTCGCCCGTATCGTGGAGATTCGCACCAAGATCGTGAGTATCTCCGCGTATCTCATAGGAACGCTTCTTGCGGTCTACCAGACCGGGAGCTTCGATCCGGTAGTCGCTCTTCTCATGCTCCTGGCGGTCCTCGCCGTGGACATGGGGACCACCGGATTCAACAGCTTCTTTGACTACTATCGCGGAGTTGATAGCCGGGAGACTAACAGGGAGAGTGACAAGGTACTGGTGCACCAGGGCGTGCCCCCGGGGATTGCCCTTCTCGTCTCTCTCGCTCTTTTCGCTCTCGCTATGCCTCTCGGTATCCTTCTCGCGTTCCTCGTGGGATGGGAGCTCATACCGGTTGGCGCTCTCTGCATGGCGGTGGGGTACCTCTACAATGGCGGGCCTCTGCCGATCTCCCGGACGCCTCTCGGAGAGCTCGCCGCCGGGGGTTTTCTCGGCTCCGTGCTACTGCTACTCTCTTTCTACACCCAGCACGCAGCCCTCACCACGGAGGCCCTTCTGGTCTCCCTCCCCTCCCTCCTCTTCGTCGCCTCGATCCTCACGGTCAACAATACCTGCGACATCGAGGGCGACCGGATGGCGGGACGCAGAACCCTCTCGATTCTTCTCGGTCCCCGGGTAGCGCCGTGGCTCATCTATCTCTTGGGAATCGCTGGCTTTGCCCTTACCGGGTACAACGCCTACCGCGGAGCCCTGCCCGAGTGGTCAGGCTATCTTGCTCTCCTCGCGGCGCCTCTGGTGATACTGGAGTACCGCCGTATGCATCGAAGAGGTTACAGTCACGATACCAAAGGCCCCTCCATGGGCTCGATTTCGAAGGTGTTTCTTATTTACACGGTGATAGTTGTGCTGCCTCTTACAGCGCGCGTGGTGTTCTCTGCAGCCTAATCGTCGAGTCTCTTGATGAGGGAGACGATCTCCTCGTACCGGATAGGCTTTTCAATGGTCGCAATGACGTTATCAGGCTGTTCGCCCCAGCTTTCAGGATCGTAGGCGCTCATAAAAACCACCTGTGTCCCTTCCGCCTGAATCTCTCGCGCCACCTCCACGCCGCCGATCTCTCCCTTCAGCCGAATGTCGAGAAAAACGAGAGCGGGCTGGGTCTCCCTGATCAATTCAACCGCATCCTCTCCGGAGCCGGTCTCGCCGAGAACTTCACAACCCTGGGTTTGCAGGAAGAGTGCAATGTCCTTGCGGATTAGTACTTCATCTTCGACGACAACAACCGTTAGGGAGCCCATCTGCGCTATCCTACCGTACGGGGGTCCGAAGGACAAGATAGTTCGACGGTGGACACCGGCGGGAGGTTGCACGATCTTTGTGACATGAACAAATACACTCCGATGACTGACTCCATGTATGACTACCTTGTTCGCCACACGGTCCGCGACAGCAGGGTCGCCGAAGAGATCCGCGACTACACCGCCAGAAGCCTCGACGAAGATATGCAAATCGCCCCGGAACAGGCCCCGTTACTGAGAATGCTCGTCCGGCTGATCGGGGCCAAAGACGCTCTGGAGGTGGGGGTCTATACCGGATACTCCGCTCTGACGGTCCTCGAGGCGATGGAAGAAGGGGGAACCCTTACTGCCTGCGATCAGAGTGAAGAGTGGACTTCCATCGCCCGAAACTTCTGGAAAAAGGCCGGGGTCCTCGATAAGGTAGATCTGAGACTCGGCGATGGAATGAACATCCTCGACTCTCTGATCTCCGAGGGCCGGGAAGGCAGCTACGATTTTGCCTTTATCGACGCGGACAAGACCGGCTACGACGGATACTACGAGCGCTCACTGCGGCTGCTGAAGAACGGGGGTGTCGTGGTCTTTGACAACACGATCTGGAACGGCCAGGTTGTGGACCCTACCGCCAGAGATGCGGACACCGAGGCGATTCGCGCCTTTAACGCTAAGGTGCACGCCGATGGCAGGGTCGACATGGTTCTCCTTCCGGTAGCTGACGGGATGACGGTGATCCGCAAGGGAGGTTGAAATTCCTGAAGCTCTAAGGTATTCGTCCGATAAGAGGAATAGCATGGTCTATCGAACCGGTCTTCTGGTGATCGCTCTCTTCTTTCTCGTTGCTCCCCTCTGGGGACAGGAGACCGACAGCGGTCAGCCCACATCCGAGGATATCCGACAGTACGAAGAGCGTCTCCGGGAAATGGTGAGTCGTTTCGAGGAGGCACGGGAGCTTCTACGCCGTCAGATCGATGAAAACCAGGCCCTCCGACGGGAGAACGCCGAGCTCCGACAACGGGTGGAAAACCTGCAGGAAGAGCGGCAGCAACTCGCGGAGATGAGCGAGGATGAACGCGTTGCGGCTCTTCAGGAACGGCTCCAGGATAGTCGGCGGCTCAACGACGCTCTGATTCGAAAGTTGAAGGCCACCGTCGACGACAACAACCGGCTCGAGGCTCGCCTCAAGAAGGCCGAGGGAGAGCAGCTCGCCGTGCAGGACGAGTTTCTCGACATCCTCGCCTACCGGGAGGAGCAGCGGCTCTTTCAGGTGGGCGCCGGCTTCTCCCCGGAAGGATACATGAACGGCCTCTTTCTAGTTAACATTCCCCAGACTTCCCTGGGTCTCTTCGCCGAGACCAACTACCGGTTTCGCGAAAAAGATTGGGCCTACTCCGTGGGTGTGCAGTTCCGCTTCGGCCGCCTGACGGAGATACTCGAGGACTTCAATCCCCCCGGCGAGGGTCAGCGGTAAGCCGCGGAGAGCGGCGCGTCCACCTGATTTCCCAGGAGCAGGTAGGTGGTGTAACGCACCTGGTTCTTCCCGAGAGCTTCGCCGGCGGCCACTGAGAAGTGGAGATGCAGCTGACCGAAGATCGTATCCGCCGACACTCCTACACTCCCCCCAGCGACCAGTTCCGGCTCTTTCCTGATCTCTAAGATCTCCTGATCCCAGACGTTACCGAGGTTGCCTCGAAGGGAGAGATAGACTCGGTCGCCGGCGCCCAGGGGCAGTGAGAATAGATTGAACCGCAGCTCCCCGGAGAGGGTAGCGCTGTGCCGTCCGGTGAGCTCCTGATCGTGGAGCCCCGCAAAGCTTCCGAAGCCCCCGAGAAAGCTCCGCTCGTACGGCGGTGCCTGGGAGTCCAGGTCCGAGGAGAGTTGGTAGCCCACCCCCGCCGCGGAGGCGCGAAAGAGCGGCACAAAGTACCGTTGCTCTACCTCGAGGATGTTGTAGCTGATCTTTGTCGCCGGTTGTACCCGGTAGTCGTAGCTAATGACGCTCTCAGTTCCGCGCCTCGGAAAGGGGTAGCGATCGAAGTTGTCCGCCACCGCCGCTACCGAGACTCCGAACTGCCCCTCCCCCGCCTCCAACTCCCGGTCCAAGCCGCCCTGCAGGGAGGTGGAAACCCACTCCCCTAGGCCCTCGGCGGTAACCTTCAGAGCTTCGAATAGGACCGTTCTAATTCCAAGGGAGCCTCCGTAGTGTCGCCGGGTATAGCTCGACTCTATCTTTCGCTCCCGGTAGTACCGAACCGGCTCGCCTCGAGCGTAGAGCGAGGATACAAGCGAAACCGGTCGAAACAGCGGCTGATCGTACTCGGTACTGATCGAGGGAGTGTCGGAGAGAAGCAGGTCCGTGCTCCATCGAGATTGCGCTCCGGTGAGCCCCCGGACCGTGAGGTTCGACCGAAGCACGAAGATCGGGTCTATCGTGGTGAAGGGTTCGGAGCGGAAGGTGTACCCCCCTCGAACGGTGGTTCTCGCCTCCTCGACCTCTTCGAGCTGCACAATCAGCGCCAGGCCGTCTTTCTCCGGCTGCAGCTGATAACTCGCGTAGACGTAACGACCGGAGTCGTAGAGCCTTTGCACCTGCTCCTGTACCTCCGAGACCCAGCTCTCACCGAGGAGCTCCCGGGCTAGGAGGGCTCGAGTCTCCGCGTCGGGGCGGTCGTGGCTGTAGCCGATCCGCCAGATTTCCACGAGTTGGTCCTGGGACGGAGGAAGAAGAGGATTTTCCAGGGGCTGGGGCGCATTCGCGCCGTTTCCGGTGGCGCGCTCTGCAAGAGCCGCAAGCTCCGGAAGAACCTCTCGGGCGGCTCTCCGCCCTGCTTCCACCAGAGCCAGGGCCTGCTCGAAGCTCGCCACGGAAAACCGGGAAACATCGGGCTCCACCACCAGGTCCGCTTCCGCCAGGTTGGCCTCTTGCCGCGGCTGCCGGAGAATCGCCGCGGACTGGTCGAGTATTTCAGTCATCGAGTCCAGCCGCTTCGGCTCCGATGTGAGGCCGCTCAGCTTGACCGCGATTATTTCATCCGCCCCCATCGCTCGTACCGCACCCACCGGGAGGACGTTGGACCACCCGCCGTCGATGAGCAGCCGCTCCCGGTACTCCACTGGAGTAAACAGACCGGGGACCGCCATGCTTGCCCGGATGGCGCTCTTGAGATCCCCCTCGGAAAAGACGACCTCCTCCCCCGTTATGAGGTCAGTGGCAATCACTCTCAGAGGCCGCGGAAACCGGTTAAAAGAGCCGGACACGGCGTACCGTCGCATGAGCTCGTCCAGGAGCTCTACCACGCTCTGCCCCGCCGAGACCCCGGATCGCAGGGCGAGCTCTCCCTCCCGAAATCCAACTTCCGCAAGATAGGTCTTCCCGGCCCGCCGCTCCTGATATGGCAGCCCCCTTCTCGGCGGCGTGTCGGTAAAAAGCTCGTTCCAGTTGGTCTGGGCCACCAGATCGAGGATCTCCTCGCCGCTGTATCCCGTTGCGTAGAGGGCACCGACAATACTCCCCATACTGGTTCCCGCGACATAGTGCACCGGCACGTCGAGAGACTCGAGCTCGAGTATCACTCCGAGGTGTGCAAAGCCGAGGGCGCCTCCTCCTGCAAGGGCGAGCCCCACGGTCGGCGGCTCCTGTTCCTGGGCAAAGCCAGGAGCCCCGATAAGCAGTGAGCAGAGGAGCGCAAGAATGCCCTGTCGCCAGGTAGAGGTGTAGCTGCTCATTTCGGTCGGTTTGTTAGTGTCACTTTGCATCAATTTGTCTAGTGGCCCCTGGGAGTCTAACACGCTCGCGGCCGGTTCGTTGACACCACCGGTCTGCCGTCGCAGAATACCCGAATGGCACGGACAGTCCTGGCAATGCTCGCCAACGCGGCGAAAGAGTTCGCGAATCGCCCCTACGCGCTTCGCAAGGTTGATGACGGCTGGTATATACGGACCTTTAAACACATACGAGACAACGCGATAACCCTATCCTGCGCCCTGAAGAAAGAGGGTTTTGAGCCCGGAAGCAAAGGAGTGATTCTCGCTGAGGGGAGCCCGGAGTGGATAACCGCGGAGTTTGCGCTCCTCTACGCCGGAGGGATCAGTGTTCCCCTTTCCATTCGTCTTCTCTCCGAAGAGGTTCCCTTTCGCGTCAACCACTCCGAGTCGAGAGTGATCTTTCTTTCGGCAAACACCGTCGGCGCCGTGGAGAACATAGTCGAAGAGCTCAAGGCTCCGGAACTCCTATTTGTGGTCCTCGACAACGATCCGGGCGTAAAGAAGCGAATGAACGAGGCGACCAAGGCGTACGACGAGTACCGCTGCAGGACCTTTTCGGAGCTCATGGAAGCGGGCCGGAGCTGCAGCGAGGCGGAGTTGCAGGAGATTGCTGAGCAGGAGGAGCGTGCGAAAGAGGACGAGGTGGTCACCATTAGCTACACCTCCGGGACCACGGGGAACCCGAAGGGAATCATGCTCACCAACGTCAACTACTACGTCAACTGCCAGGACTCGATCAACATGTTCGAGGTTCCCTACGACTTTTCCACCTTGCTCATACTCCCCTGTGACCATAGCTTTGCCCACACCGTCGGTCTCTACGCTGCCCTAGTTCGGGGCATCTCCCTCTATTTTGTGGATGCCCGAGGCGGTCCCATGGCGATGCTCCGGCACATCCCGCAGAACCTGCAGGAGGCAAACCCGAAGTTCCTCCTTACCGTGCCAGCCCTCACCGGCAACTTCATGAAGAAAATGCGCCGGGGCGTGGAGGAAAAGGGAAAGTTCGTCTACGGCGTCTTCGAGAAGGGTCTCGAGGCGGGCATTCGCCGTTTTGGCGACGGTTACGGGAAACCTTCATTCTTCCTTCGCCTTGCCACTCTCCCGAGCTATCTCCTGGCGGAGAAACTCATTTTCAAGAAACTCCGGCAGATCTTCGGCAAGAACATCCTCTTCTGCGTCGGGGGCGGTGCGCTCCTTGAAAAGAGGCAGCAGGAGTTCTTTAACGCCATCGGGGTACCGATTTACCAGGGGTACGGACTCACCGAGGCGGCGCCGGTTATCTCTTCCAACACCCCAAAGCTCCACAAGTTCGGAAGCTCCGGTATGGTTGCACCTTCGGTCACCTGCCGCATCCTGCGGGAAGACGGCACCGAGGCCGCAACCGGGGAGAAGGGTGAGATCGTCATCCAGGGCGAGAACGTAATGAAAGGGTACTATCGCAACGAGGAGGCAACCCGGGAGACCATTATCGACGGATGGCTCCACACCGGAGACCTCGGCTACTACGACGAAGACGGATTTCTCTTTGTCGTAGGAAGGAAAAAGGCGCTGCTCATCTCCGCGGATGGTGAGAAGTACTCGCCGGAGGAGATCGAAGAGGCCATGGTCAACAGCTCTCAGTACATCGAGCAGGTGATGCTCTACAACGATCACCGTCGATATACAACCTGCCTCATAGTTCCGAACCAGGAGGCGGTGGGACAGTTTCTCAAGGAGCGTACCGGAGCTACCCCGAAGGAGGTCCTCGACCTCTACGCTTCGATCCTCGAGGAGTTCACCGAGGCCCCTGAGAACAAGCAGCGCTTTCCAATCCAGTGGATACCGGCGACCTATCAGCTCCTGACAGAGCCCTTCACCATGGAGAACCGAATGGTCAACTCCTCGGCAAAGATGGTGCGGCACAAAGTTGTGGAGGCCTACGAGGAGTTGCTCGACTACATGTACACCGACGAAGGCGCGGAGTACGACAATCCGAAGAATCGGGAAGCTGTGAGAAGCCTCTTCTTCGTATAAGGCTCGCCTGGTGTAGACTCAGGCCCGCAGCAGCTCCGACGGCCAGGGAGGCCACGGGGCCAGGCATAGGCGCCTGGCCCCGGCCGCCGATTTGCGATTTACTTTCTCGTCAGGTTGAAGACCCCATCCCAGTCCGCCGCGGGGGGCTTCTTCATAAAGGACTTACACCGCTCGAGGTAGTACTTGACCGGTCCGTCCTCGGGATACATCTCCGCGAGCTCGATAAACCGCTTCTGCGCCTCTTCCCAGTTGCGGCTCTCGAAGAGCCCGTGCGCCTCGGTGTACCCCTCGCAGAGGTTGCGAGTCTCCTCATCGATGGCTCCCTTCTCATCCATGAGCTCGTAGAGCCGTACGGGCTCGCTCACCCCAACAACCCGAACTCTGTCCAGCTGGCGAACCTCGAATTTGTTGTCCGTCTGCTCGTAGGTCGCCTGACTTACGAGAATCCAGGTGCCGTACTGCTTGTTCACGCCCTCGAGCCGAGCGGCGAGGTTAACCGAGTGACCCATAATGGTGTAGTCCATTCGGTTCTGGGTTCCCATGTTACCAACGATCATCTCACCGGTGTTAATGCCGATTCGGGTGTACAGAGCGCTCGGTGATATCTGCTCCTCCAGGAAATGGTCGTTCAGGTACCGCTCCATCTTTTTCATCCGGATCGCCGAGAGACACGCCTTGCTCGCGTGGTCCTCGAAGTTCAGGGGAGCCCCGAAGAACGAGATAATGGCGTCACCCTCATACTTGTCGATGGTGCCCTTGAGCTGCAGGATAATGTCGCTCATCTCCGAGAGGTATCGGTTTAGCAGCTTTACCAGGTCGTGGGGATCGAGTTTCTCGGATATCGAAGAGAAGCCCTTTACATCGGTAAAGAGCGCCGTGAGCTCCTTCTTCTGTCCACCCAGGGAGAGCATCTGCGGATCGGTGAGAATCTCATTGATAACCTCGTTCGAGAGGTAATGGGAGAAAGCGTTTCTGATGAAGTTTTTCTCCTTACCAATCGCGAGGAACTTTATCAGGCTGATCGCCACCGCCGTCGCCAGGACAGTGAGAGTCGGCGGTAAGACCGGAAGATAACGGTGGGCGATGGTGAAGAGCAGATAGGAGCCCGCCACTATCAGGAGTATCACGACCAGGCCGATGATGAGACTCACCTGAGGTGAACGCTTGTGGACAATAAAGGCTACCGCCAGACCAAAGATTGCGGCGAGGAGCCCGGAGTACCACCAGGGCGTGTCGTCCATGAAATCCTCGGTCAGGATCGTATTGACGATCGCCGCGTGGGTACCTACGTTCATGTACTCCTTCTCAAAGGGGTTAACGCCAATATCGGTGGTGCCCGTTCCGGTATAGCCGATAATCACGTAGGATCCCCCCACCGCATCCTCTACGGTATTTCGGGTTTCCATCACGTTCTCGTAGATCGTGTTGGTCGACTCGAAAACCTGCGGAATCTCCTCTCGGAGAGACTCCAGCTGATCCCGCTGAGCCTGGCTGAGCCCCTCGTTCCCGAGAACCGCCTCGAGCTCCGCGAGGAGAGTCTCTTCGGCGCCCCCGGAGAGAAGATTTCCGACCTCATCAAAGAAATAGGTGCGCACTTCCCGGAACTCCTCCATTTGCTCCGGGTCTCCCCCGGCGAGAACGTCTTCTCTGATGCTCTCGGCGTAGTCGTACGCCCGCAGGAGGTCCCGATCACCCTCGTAGTACTGCAAGTAGCCGGACTGCTCCATGATGTTCAGATTGTGGATCAGGTCGGCGAGCTGCTCATCGTGATAGACAAGCTCGTAGTAGGAAATGTGCTTGAAACTGTCGATAAAAGTCGCCTTGGGCCAGTGAATGAGCATTGTGCCGTCGTTTGCCCGGGGAATCACCATACGCCGCGGCTCCTCCTCGTCCGGGTGAACCGCGTCCTCGAGAATAAACCGGTTCCGCTCAATCACGACGGTTGGATTCTGGAGCGCGTCGAGGAGCGGACGAAAGACCAGCTGCGCGAAGTAGTGCTCGCCATAACGCCCGACCAGATTGATTCGGCGCCGTACGCCGTCCTCGTCGACGATAACGTTCGGAAAGCCGAGGCCCGCGGATCCCTCGATGACCGCGGGGATCGCGGGCCGAATGTCTGGATGATCCTCAATGCTCTCCGGGGCCCGGGGATCGATGCGTTCGAGGGCCTCCTTTTCGATGGCCATCTCTTTTCGTTCCTCCGGGACCGCCGGATCCTCCCCATCGAGGAGGTTGACGGTCATGTAGGCCGAGCCGTTTAGGCGCGCGGCGTTACCGAGATAGATGTCGTTGTCCCGGGCGATTTGCTGAATCTCGTCCATTAGCTCTTGCCGTCCCTGCTGATGCAAGCCGGGAATATCCTGGACGAAGTCCGCCGCGCTCTGCGGATCTATCTGCCCCGCACCGACCGCCTGCAGGAGATCCCGCACACTCTGCTCGATCTCGGCGAACTGCTGACGCACGGCATTGGGCACATCGTTACGGAGCACCGTGGAGTCCACCGCAAGGGGGCTCTGGTCAACATACTCGATATCCAGCACGGTAAAGGCCGCGCCAAACTCCCTCAGGAGTACGAGCCCGTCAGCCATCCGGTGACGTGACCAGGGCCAGGTACCCACCTCGGAGATCGCTAGATCGTCTATATCGAGAAGAACAATGTCTTCCCGTTCCTGTACACCCGGTTTCATCCGGAGCATGGCGTCGTAGATTCGGTTCTCCGCGGACTCAAAGAGCGGGGTAAAGGAGAGCCCCATAAAAGCCAGAAGCGCGATGCCGAATATTATCAACGATTGCCCTCGTCCGTTCATTCTTTCCCCCAGTGGGCGCTCAACAATTCGCCCTTAAAGATTGCAAACCTGACGGCTCAAAATTATAGTAGTAATAAGACAACTTTGCAGGAGTTTCCTATGAAACGTCTTTTGATACTGGTGCTACTCCTTGGGCTCGCGGCAGTACTGCTGCCGGCTCAATCCAACCAACTCGTGGATCGAATGCTCGAAGATAAGGGCGCCGACGTCGGCGACGCAACCTATATGGTCCTTCTCTCGGCAGGAGCCATCGAGGAGAGCGCGTCTACTAGCGATGCCGTCAGTTACGCCCAGGAACAGGGGTGGCTCGAGCAGGCAACCGCAGGTAGCGAGCCGATTACCTTCGGTCAGTTCTCCTACATTCTCATGGAGGCCCACGGCGAAGCGGGCGGACTCATGTATAGAATGATCCCGGGCCCCCGTTACGCCGGAAGGGAAGTGGTGTTCCAAAACTGGACAATTGAGCGGCGAACCACCAATGAGGAGATTTCCGGAGAGACGGCTCTTAGGATTCTCGGGAACTACCTTGCAGCCAGGGAGGCAGAATGATGATGAAGGCAACCATACTCAAGAGGACCGCTCTTCTACTCCTTCTCTTCCTTCTGTCCGCATCTCTGGTCTACGCTTTTGATTGGGGCGGTAGCCTTACGAACTCCTCGCAGTTCGAGACCCAGCCCGAGGACTCCGACGAGGATGAATTCTACCAGGAGAACACGCTCTCCTTCTACCTCAACACGCCGGTTGGCCAGAACAGCGAGTTCTCCGCGGACGCGGCGTACACCTATAGTACGGAGCGCGCCTTTCTGCTCCATCTCCGGCAGGCCCACTTGACCCGAATTGTGCAGCCTGAGTCGGCAATTAGCCAGTTTCGTACCAGGATTGGTCGCTTCAATGCCGCCGATCCCACCGGAGAGGTCTTGCGGCACCCCTTGGACGGCGTCCGCCTCGGTTTCGGCTGGCCCGGCCTCGAGCTCGATCTCACCGCCGGCTACACCGGACTCCTGCAGCAGCCGGTGGGAAGTGTCTCTCTGAGCAAGCTCGACCAGGAAGATGACGATGAAGAAGTCATTTTTGCTCCTGCCCGGCTTATTGGTCAGATCCACGCCTCCATGCCGGAGCTCTTTCTCGGACAGAGCATTGACGTGGCGCTCCTTTTTCAGGAGGACCTGCGGGACCCGGACGACAACGATCTCATTGATCCAGGGGTCGACACCGCCGAGCCGACCCGGGGAGGTCTGGTGGACACGCAGTACGCCGTGCTCTCCTTTAACGGGCCAATCCAGGGCAACCTCTATTACACGGTCTATGGCATTGCCAACACCGGACGGACCCTGAGCTTTGTGGAGGATGACGACTCAGCTACCGGACAGGCGTACGAGTACAAGCCCTTTCTGGCAGGGCTCTTCGGCCTAAAGCTCGATTACTTTCTTCCGCAGTTTTTCTCCTCCCGGGCATCGCTCTTCGGACGCCTCGGCACCGGCGATGATGATTACAACTCCTATACCGAAGGCAACACCGACGGAAAGGCCAATCTCTTTACTCCTATTACCGCCTCTACGGCTGGTCAGGTCTTTGGAATTGAACCCGGAAATTCCGCGCACATCGGGGTATCTTATAGCGTGCAGCCCTTCACCGATTCGCCTAGCGGCTGGCTGAAGCGGTTGCAGGGAGAGCTTTCAGGGTATAGCTTCTTCCGTACCGCCGGCGAAGGTGTTACCTCCGTCTCGGCGGTGGACAGCGGAACGAGCGAGAGCTACCTTGGATCAGAGATTGACTTCGCCGTGAGAGCTCGGCCCTACTCGGACTTTGGCATAGGTTTAACGACCGGACTATTCTTTGCTAACAGCAGCGCGATGTTCGACGAAGCGAACGATGTGGACTGGATGGTCCGCCTCGACGCTTCACTGAGTTTCTGATGGTTCAGATAGGTCCGGAAGGAGGCACGCGTTATGAGAACTTTAGCAGTGGTCATCATACTGACCATCGTGGCAACCGCAGCCTTTGCGCAATCCGCGACCTTTGAAGAGGTTAACGGAAAGGTGGAGATCCGCCGCGCGGGAGGCAGCTGGGAGCCGGCAGCGGTTGGTATGGATATCGACCGCGACACGACTATTTCCACGGGCTTTGGCGCCACCGCCGAACTAACGCTCGCGGACAGCACCCTGGAAGTGGAACAGCTCACCCGGATGACCCTCGTTCGCCTCGTTGAGTCGAGCGATGAGGTTGATACGGAGGTGTTTCTCAATGTAGGCAGAGTCAGCGCCAATGTGCGCACCGCCGAACGTCGGCAAGCCTTCGAGGTTCGCAGCCCGGTATCGACCGCTGCGGTCCGCGGAACACGCTTTCGCTTCGACGGCCAGCGCCTTCAGGTGCTCGAAGGAAACGTCTCCTTCGGCAACGCCATGGGACAGAGCCGCAACGTCGGCGCGGGACAGCAGAGCACCATTTCCGGTGAGGGAGAGGGACCATCCTCTCCGCAGCAGGAGATCCTCGACGAGCTTAGCACCAACATCAATCCCGTCGGTCTCGAAAGCGATCCCGGCGAGCAGGCTCCCGAGAGCTTCGGACAGGGCCGCCGACGCGAAACTCGCGGTGGCGTAACCGTCGAGCTCACCTACAACTAAAGGGAGGCGGAACTATGAAAACACGAACAGTACTTCTGGGAGCAGCCCTGGTGCTTCTCCTGGCATCCTGTTTCTCTCCGCTCTCGAACGACGGGGGAACAGGATCAATTACCATCAGCGTACCCTCGCTGGAGCAGGCAGGCATTTCCAGTTCGGATTTGAGTGCCAGCGCCGCCGGCGACGGTAACTATTACGCACGAGCGTTCATCTACCGAGACGGCAGCGAAGTGGGCTTTGGCGAGACCAATGTCGCCAACAACTCACCAAGCGAGCTCACCATCGCCGGCATTCCGGAGGGTGGCGGGTACTCTCTTGTAGTGACGATCGGCACAAAGGACAGAGGCGTTCTCTTTCCTGAGAAATACGGTATCAGCTCCGGTGGGAGCTTTAGCATCACCGGCGGTCGAAATACCGGCGTCAGCGTCGCCGTACAGGACAGCCCGTTCTTCTACGCCCGACCTGGTGAGGCGCTAAAAGGCGTGGCAGTGGATGGCGACGGAGCCTTGGTAACCGCCTCTGAATCCACCGTATACGCCTTTGCTGGGTCAGCCATCGACGGGAGCAGGTTCATTTCTCCAACCGATGCGGCTTCGGCGGGGTTCACCGTAAACGGCCTTAACCAGGGCGCGACATCAGCGGACGACGAGGTCGCATGGGCATCTGGTCCACAGACGCGAATTGTTCCGTTCGACTACTCCGGAGGCAGCTTGACCTCGATGGGCAATATCGTTCCCTCTGAGTACATTGCCGACGGACAACAGAACATTCTCTCCTCCCAGGGCTACTCTGACACCATCGACGGCCAGTCGGAAGCGGTTGCCATGTTCCAGATCGATGGGGGTCTCGGGGGTGGATTAGTAGACGGAACTGGCACCGAATGGGGCGACACTGGGGAAGATCTCAAGGATTTTGTCTCCGGCCAGCCAGTTCTGACGATCAACATCTGGGAGCGACCTGACGGCAGCAAGAACGCCCTATTCGCCACAAAGATAGGTGCCTTTGCCGTCACCCAGGAGATCTTCGAAGGAGCCGACCAGGACGCAATCACCGAGGCGTTCCTCACCGGAGAGGCGCGACCCGGATTGACTCCGATCACTCTGATCCAGGGCGGACAGGCGCGACAGATTAGCGCCATGAGCGCCGGGGTCGTTGGAGGTACAGGAAGAGTCTTTCTTGGGACTGCTCGCGGTGTCTTCGGCACTAACGCCTCAACCGTTGTAACAGATGGCGAGATCAACGTAGGCACCGGCGAGGCTCAGCCGGTCCCAGGAACCGAGGGATTGCAGGTCTATGACCTCGAGTTCCTCAAAGTGACAAACGGTCCGAGCATTCTGGCCACCCTCACGCGGTCTCGCCTCGTCGTGACCAACTTGACGAACGGAGCGAGCGTCTCGATTCCAAACGTGGCTGGCGTGCCTGGGATCCCCGCACTGGGACGGTCTGTGAGCGGCGTCAAGGCGATGGCTCTCGTAGAAGCTGGAGCCGACGTCTACCTGGCCCTGGCCGGAGACTTTGGATTCGCCGGTCTCGACGTGCAGGGGCTTTTCGAATAGCATCGGAATCCGGCGCCGCCAGGCGTCGGATTGTTCACAGAAGAAACGGAGGCTGTCTCAGGAAACTGAGGCAGCCTCTTCTTTTTGCCCTATCGTGCCTATCGTTTACTTACCTGACGACCTGTCCCTGTCCACAACCA
>CAYZHV010000038.1:19031-22666 GCA_964478055.1 uncultured Spirochaetaceae bacterium
CCCCCTAGCAATCCTTCGATACTGTGTAGTCTCTTAGAACTGGAACCTCACACCGGTGTACGCGGCCGGCGCCCGGGTTGAGAAGGCGTAGGAGCCTTCGAGAAAGTAGACGAAGAAGCCGAGCTTTAGATCGAGTCCGGCGGAGACTATTGCGTTCAGATCGTTGTCTTTGAAATCACGCAAGGTGTTGACCGGACCAACATCGGTATTCGCAACGCTTCCTGCGAGCCCATCTACGCCGCCCTCAAAGCTACTCCACTGGTACCAGGAGGAGACACCGATGTAGGGAATGATCGGTCCAATCTTCTCGGAGAGCCGCACGTCTATTCCGGCGGAGTTGGTGACGAGGTCGTAGGTTATCTCACCGCCGGTTACCACGATCTGGGTGCCGCCGACGTCAACGCTTTCGAGCTCTTTGAGCTCATACCCCATATTAAAGGAAGAGTAGACGTAGCCGACGCCAACGGAGACTGCCGGTGTCTGGGGGCCATCGGAAATGACGGTCTTCCGCACCCGGGCCCCGACGTTGGTCAAACCGAAGCTGACCCCTTCTACGCCCGTAGCACTTGTCAGGGCGGAAGGAATGGTCATGAGCTGGAGGTTTGCCTCATACCCTCGCAGGAGGCCGATGCCGTAGGTCAGGCGAACCACCGGGAGCGGTAGAAAGTCCCGGATCATGTCGTACGCCTGATTGTCCCCAGCTTCGTCCTCGAGGATCCCTTCCACGTCGATTGTGTAATCTGCGTCGATAACGTCAGATATACCGTCGGTAAACATAGCGCCAAGGCCCAGAGAGAAATACATGTGCGGAAAATCGCCTATCTCCGCACTACCCGCTTCCAGGCTGGTGATCGCTGATGTTTGCATGTGTGGCGTTATCTCGCGGCTTGCCTGTTCGAGAAAATCCGAGAGGTCGCCGGCGAGAATCTCAACTGGAGTCTGCGCGTGTAGACCTGAGAAAGCGAGCGCGAAAAGGAGCGCCGCCAGAACGACTATTCGTCCAGTGGTTTTCATATCAGTGAGCCCCCTTACGAAGATGGTAATTCACCCTGTCGACTTTTTCCAGTGTATACTTTTAAGCATGAGCTCATCCCAGGAGAGATCGGTACCTTTTTTGGAAGAGATGCTCTCCCTCGCGCCGGTCGGAGTCTTCAGGACCCGTTCCACCGGGGAGGCCATTTTCTTCAATCAGAAAATGGCCGACATACTGCACTTTGCAACACCGGAGGAAGCCGTTGCCTACTACCAGGATCTACCCAATCAGCTCTATCAGGACCCCGACTGCAGGGCGGATCTCATTAAGAAGCTCGAGGAACATGGCCGGGTGGAGAACTTCGTCGCCCCGGCCAAACGGAGGGATGGCTCCAAGCTCTGGATAGAGATCAGCGCTCGGGTCTCCCGTTGGGAGTCGTCGTCAGTCTTTCTGTTAGACGGCTATGTGACTGATATTTCCGCCCGCCACCAGGCGGAGGAGCTCCTTGCAGAACGAGAACAGCGGTACCGCAAGGTTGTTGAGTCCTCGCCAAACGCGATCTTCACGACCAACACCAGCGGGCACGTTCGGGACTTCAACAGCGCCGCGGAGCGGCTCTTTGGATACAGTCGCTCGACCATGATAGACAAGCACTACACCGAGCTTCTCGAACCGGCTCAGTACGCGAATGGCGTGGACAGGATGTTTCAGTCGGTCCTCGGAGGAGCAAGCTTTTCCGGTATCGACCTCATCTTTCGCAAATCCGACGGCCAACGTTGCTACACCTTGAGCCGGCTCTATCCGGTCCAGGACTTGCAGGGTGAGGTGAGCGGTGTGGTATTCGCGAACACGGACATCACCCAACGACGGATGGTGGAGCTCCAGCTGAGGGAACGAGAGGAACACCTGCAACGGCTCAACAAGGAGAAGGAGACCCTGATCCTGGAGATCCACCACCGGGTGAAAAACAACCTCCAGGCGATAGTCAGCCTCATTAGTCTGCAACAGGGCTATGTCAGGGATCCGGAGGATGCGGCGCTCTTTGCGCAGTCCGCCGAGCGAGTCCGGAGCATGGCGCTCGTCCACGAGCAGCTCTATCAGTCGAGTTCCTACGCTCAGATCGACTTCAGCGACTACACCGAGACCTTGCTGCATGAGCTCGAGGCCGCCCAGAGTGACGGGAGAAGCTTCAACTTCACCCTCGATCTGGAACCCCTGACCCTCGATCTAAACCGCGCAATACCCTGCGGCCTCGTGATCAACGAGCTCGTTTCCAACGCGATAAAGCACAACCGAAACAACCCGGGAAGAATAGAGATTCACCTCGCCCTGAGAAAACACGAAGGCACGGTGGAGGTTGAAGTCTCCAACGACGGCGCCACGTTACCCGAAAACTTCGACCTCCATCGGGAACAGGGACTCGGCCTGACCCTGGTGGAATCTCTGGCGGCACAGCTCGGTGGCACCATAGAGGCAATGCGCAGAGACCGCACCCTCTTTCGGCTCACTTTTCCGCTCTGAAGCCGTTCTCCTTGAGCTCCCGTTCCACCCAGTCGATGTAGTGAGCCGCGCCCTTCGGGGGCGTTGTGGCAAGGCTGATACCCACAAAGAGCAGGCTGGTAAGAAGAATACCCCAGACCGATGGCCACCAGCCGAGGGGATAGATCTTCGCAATGTACATGACCCCGGTGACAACGCCGCCGACAATCATCGAGATGAGTGCGGCCGGTGCGGTGGCGCGTCTCCAGAAGAAGGCACCGATAATCGTTGGCGCCATGACCAGAAGTCCTCCGGAGGCCATGCTCGAGATAATGGTTATCAGGCCCGGCCGAAAGTAGGCGAAGACGATACACCCCAGCAAAAGCACAACGATGGCGAACTGCCCGGCAACACGCTGGGTCCTTTCATCGGCGTCACTCTTTATGCGGGCAAGGACGTCCCTGGAGAAAAGAGAGCTCAGGGTAAGGATAATTGAGCCCAGGGTCGAGGTGGCGGCGGAAAAGATACCTACGAAGATGATCAGGCTCAGCACCGTCGGAAGCGTCGAAAGCAGCCGAGGCATGGCGTTGTCCGGATTTTCGAGACCCGGGAGCAGTTCTCTTGCCTGAAAGCCAAAGAGGGTGCTAATGACGGTATAAATCACCCCAAAGATCGAAAAATAGATAATCATTCGCCGGAGGCTGCGCTTCTCGTCAGGGACGTACATTCGCTGGGAGACCTGCGGGTTTGTGAGCGCGAAAAAGGCCCAGGGCAAGGTGATGCCGATAAAGAGCTTCGGATCCCAATTGAAGGCGAGGAGGTCGGGATTGTTCTGCTCCACGGTGACAAAGAACTCCCCCGGTGAGCCGAAGGAACCGAACATGACAAAGACCACCGCAATGAGAGAAGTCACGATCATGGTAATCGCCTGGAAAGCGTCGGTCCACGCCACGGAGCGCATACCGGCCCAGATCGCACTAAACCCCGAGAGTGCCGCCATGACCAGGACTCCGGCCATATACGGCACCTCGCCCCCGGTTAGCCCATTGACCAGGAGCCCGGCCCCAATGAGCTGCACCGCGGAGTAGGGAATGAGCATAACAAAGGAGATAAGGGCCGCCACGGTTGCAATCCAGCGATTCCCGTAGCGGTCGGCGAGAAGCTCCGGGGGGGTGATAAAGTC
>CAYZHV010000039.1:0-11322 GCA_964478055.1 uncultured Spirochaetaceae bacterium
TATCCCAAGACGTAACCACGGAAATCGAGACCAACCGCGCCCTCCAACGCGCTCTAAGAGAGCGAGAAATGCTGCTTCGCGAGGTTCATCACCGCACCAAGAACAACCTGCAGCTGGTGGTGAGCATGCTCAATCTGCAGAAAAACGTTCTCGAGACGGACTCCGCCAAGGAAGCCCTCGAAGAAGCAAACAATCGGGTACACTCGATGGCGATGCTCCACGAGCATCTCCACAAGAGCCCTGATGTGGCGCAGCTGAAACTTGGAGAGTATCTCGAGGCGATTCTCTCGCATACGGTCGGTCTCTCGCGGTCAGACCTCGAAATCACTGGTGAAGTCGAAACGGAGCATTGCCTGGTCGATCTGGAGCGCGGCGTGCACATCGGCTTGATAGTGAATGAGCTTGTTACTAACGCCGTAAAGCACGCGTTTCCCGGTCGTCGGAAAGGAAGAATTCGCCTCACCGTGCGAAACGGGGACGGTGGGGTATACATTTCGATCACCGATGATGGCATTGGTGTTACCCGGACAGTGGAGCAGAGCAACCACGCCTCCATGGGGATGCAAATAGTTCGCGCTCTGACTGAGCAGATCGGAGGGAGACTAGAGCTCTCCGAGGGGGAGGGTGCGGCGTGGACGCTCTTCGTCCCCGCCTCGGATGCTACGCCTTCTCTTCTCTGATTTCGATGCTTCCCGGTTGACCTACCACTTCGTCCCCGCTAACGGCGTCCTCTCCTCGGGGCTGCTCTATTTCCCGCACCAGAAAGGTTCTGCTGCTCGTCTTGGGGTAGTTGGTCTGTTCGAAGACTATCTCGAAACCGTGCTTGAGGTAAAACTCGGGAGACTGAAAGCTGAAGGTATTGACCCAGGCGTTGGTGCATCCCGCCTTCCGGGCCCGCTCCACCGAGCGCTCCAAGAGGGCCGATCCTATACCGTGACCTCGTTGATCCTCCCGAACCCAGAGAAAGTCAATATCGAGCCACTGTCCGAATATCGTACAGGCCACACCGCCAATCCGTTCTCCGGTCTCATCGTCCTTGGCGAAGAAGACAAAGGGCTTGTCCTCCGTCACCTCGAGATACTTTAGATTGAACTCCTGCAGGTGCTTTCTAATATACCAGACGTCATCTTTGCTCGGGTTCGGAATAATCTCGATGTACATGCACAGCCTCTGCGGAATAGTAGCCGAAGGAAGGGAGCTCCTTCAATACGAGCCCCTTACAAGGAAAGGGAGTGCCGAAACCGAAGCAGTAACTCCACAAACCGCGGATCCCGGCGAGGGTCTTCTCGGCTGAAAAATAGGTGGGACTCGCACTGGCAGTCCGAGGAACCGAATCCCCGCACCGGCGAGGGATAGACCCTCCCCACGGCCGCGGCAAGGTCGCACTCCAGTCGCCGGACCGAGTAGATGGGATAGACCCAGGCGCCGGTCGCAACGCTTCGTAGATGGTCGATGTGCCAGTGGAGCCGTTTCCGCCGCCCCAGGTGTCTCCGTGTTCTCGCACCGAGGCCGCCCATGGCAGAACCGATGTAGATATAGTGGCCCGGTTCGAATCGGAAGCTGCCGAGCTTGCCGACCGTGAGCTCTCGCTCCTCGGGGAGGCGAAGATGGAGCATGTAGCTCCCGGAGTCCTGGTCCACCGCCTTTAGGGGACCAAAGTCCACGGGAATGTCGAGGTCCCTGAGAGTAGCAACCCCCGCGGCGGAGCAGTCAACCGATGCGGCCTGAACCTCCACCCCTTCCTCGGAAGCGCGCCGGAGGGCCAGGGAAAAAGCGGGGTCCGCATGCATATCGGGAACGAATCGATCAGCCTCGAGGCCCTGGAGCACAAAGAGAACCATCCGTCTCCCCGCGCTGATCTCGGTAAGCTCCTCCACGTGCCGCCTGCCGCGCTCCGTGGCGGCGTCGGGAAACATCGCCACACCTTCCGCTTCCAGGGTGCAGCTCTTGACCTCCACCCAGGTGGGACTCCCGTCCTCCTCAACAAGAAAATCAAAGCGGCTGCCCCCTCGCACCACCTCCGCCCGGATCGACTCAGCCTTCGGAAAGAGTCGAGGAAGAATAAGCTCCCGGGCCAGGAGATTTGCCGCGACGGAGACGAGAGGAACAACTCTGTTGTCCCGGGGTCGACGAACGGCAACCACAGTGTAGGGAGTCTTGCGGCCCGGGTCTTCGGATCGGCTCAGGAGCAGCTTCGCACCCGGCTGTAGCAGCTCGAGCATCCGTCCCGGATTGGGAGAGTGGGCCCGAGCGACAGTGCCGTTTGGCAGGCGGCCGAGAATGGTGAACCTGTTCGGCCGGTCGATAAAGGTCGCCTCAGTCTCAGGTCGGAAGAGCTGCACTTGCTCCTTCGGCTGCTCCTCTCTCACCCTACACCACCACGCCGGATCTCCACGCTGCTTCCACTCATACTGCCGCGCACCTCGAATCCCGCGGGGACACGCCGTTTGACCTCCTCCACGTGGGAGATAATGCCCACTGAGCGACCGCTCCCGGTAAGAGAGTCGAGGGTATTGAGCGCCTCCTCCAGGGCCTCCTCGTCGAGATGCCCGAAGCCTTCGTCGATAAAGATCACCTCCAGCCGCAGCCCCCCGAGCTCGGCCTGCACGGTGTCCGAGAGTCCGAGAGCAAGCGCCAGGGAGGCGAGGAAGCCTTCGCCGCCGGAGAGGGTTGAGCCGTCTCGGCGCCGATCGGTAAAGGCGTCATACACTTCGATGTCGAGCCCCGCCCTACCCCTGCCGGAGCCGGTCACCGCCTTCCGGTGGAGGGTGTAGCGGTGATTGCTCATGGAAAAGAGCCGCTCGTTCGCCTGGGCGAGGACCTCGTCAAAGTAGACGCTCAACACGTAGTCCACAAGGCGGGTTCGAATTTCGTTATGCCCGTCCGCGAGGCCAAAGAGCTGCGCGGTGAGTCGGTGTTCGCTTTCGACCTCCCGGTACTCTCTCTCCACTTCCCGATACTCCCGTCCCCGCTCTTCCAGTCGGCGCAGGCTTTCCCGTCGGGTGGTGATCAGGGTGAGCAGCTCGTTTACCGCCTCTTCCGCCTCCTGCACCTTTCTCGCCGCGACCTCCAGATCCGGCTCCGACTCCTCCGCCACCGCCTCCTTTGCCCGCTTTCGCCGTTCCGCGGCAGCGCTCTTTCGGTTTCCGTACTCTTCGAGACGCTCACGAAGGGCTTTTCGCTCCTCCGCAGCGAGCCGAGCGGTGGCAAACCCCTCCTCCGAGTCGAATCCCGCCTCCTGCAGTCGCTCCCGAAAGGCGTTTCGCCGCTCCTCGGCGAGACTCTCGGCCTCCCTGAGGAGACGATCGCTCTCCTCCAGCCGCGCCTTTTCCGTCGTCCAGCTGCTTTCGGCCTCCCGGGACTCCTTTTCCGCGGCGGTCAGAGCCGCCTTCTCCCGTTCCAGCCGCTCCGAAGCCAGACGCCGCCGATCCCGGAGAATCTCCAGGTCCCGGAGCTCCTCGGGTATTCGCTCCTCTCGATCCTCGAGGATTCCCCGGGCCCGCTCCTCTCTCCCCCGGACACTTTGAAGGCGAGGCTCCAGTTCCTGCCGTTGCTTTGCCTGGTCTCCGGCGACCTTGCGCAGCTCCTCCCTGCGTTCTCGCAGCCCCTGTTCTTCCTGGAGCCGCTCTTCGAGCTCTTCCTTTCCTCGCAGGAGCGCCTCGACACGCTCTCGGATACGGTGGGCCTCCCCTTCCTCCGGTGGTCCGCCGAGCTCTTCTTCCCATTCGGCGATTCGGTCTTTCGTCGATTTGAGCTCTGCCTCTAGAGTGGCGAGACCGGTCTGAGCCTCTCCGAGGCGCTCCCGGAGCGCTCGCGCTCCCTCGCGCAAGGTACCCAACTCCTCTTCCGTCGGCGCCTCTTCGTCCGGGGCGGCCAGATGCGCCGGGGCGGGATGCTCCGGGGAACCACAGACCGGACAGGGCGCGCCCGCCTCGAGCGACTCGGCAAGGGTATGACGATAGCGCTCCCACCGCTTCTTCTCACCGGCGGTGAGTTGCTCTTCCGCGGCGGCGAGCTCTTCGGAAAGGCTCTTTCGCTCCTGATCCAGCTTCTCCAGACGTTCCTGCTGCTCCCGGGCTCGACCTGCCGCCTCACTCCTCCCGGCAATAGCCTTGCCACGGCTTTGGAGCTCCTGAAGCTCTCGCAGATGAGCGTTGAGCCGCTCCCGATCGACAGCGAGCGTGTCCAGGCGCTCCGAGATCCCTTCAACCTCCCGGCTCGCCTCCTCATACTGCTTTTCGAGAGCGTCTAGCTCCTCCTCGATCCGCATCCGCTCCTTCCGGCTCTGCTCGAAACTCCGCCGCTCCTCCTCCAGGCGCGCGACCTCCTCCTGCAGGCGGTCGTACTCGGCCAGAGAAGCCTTGAGCTCCTCCCGCTCCCCTTCCTTCGCAGCGAGCTCCTCGAGCTTTCTTGCGGCGTTTTCCTTACGCTCCGTGGCGGCTCCAAGGGCAGTCTTCCGCTCCTCCCGTTGACGCTTCTCCCGCTCCAGGCGATCTCGCGCTTCCAAGAGGCGCTCGTAGACCGGCTCCACCTCTGCTGCGGATTCCGCTGAGCGAAGCTTCTCGGCCAGCGTCTCCATCTCCGAGGCTCGAGCTTCGAGCCCGGCGAGCTCCGCCTCGGCTTCCCGGAGCTCCTCGAAGCGACGGCCTTTTGCCTGCTCCTCCTGCAGGTGCTCCCGGGCCGCGTCTCTGCTCCCCTCGGCCTCCCCCTTCTTCTCCTGGAAAGTGGTGATTTCCTCAGTGAGCTCCTGCTGCCGGGTCGAAAGCGCCTCAGGAGAGTCCACACCAACGGAGGAAAGTATCCACTGGAGCCGTTCCTCCAGAAGTCCCTTTTTCTCGGCGAGCTCACCGCTCCGGCTCTTCAGCTTCTGCGTGAAAGCCTCGTAGATGCCTGTCTCGAAGATCCGTTTGAGAATGGCGCTCCGCTCGTTGCTTGTCGCCGTGAGAAGCTCCCGGAACTTGCCTTGCGGTAGGAGCACGACCTGTCGAAACTGCGCCGCCTGGAAGCCAACGATCTCCCCGAGCCGTTCGTTTACGTCGGTTACCTTCTTCTCCACCAGGGGAGTCCCGCACCGCTCCGGAAAACTCACCGCCCCCGGGTCCACCCCGGAGACGTCGAAAAGAAATGCCTCTCCCGGCCGTTCCGTCGTCCCCTCTCCTCTTTGTTTTGCTGTCTCCTGCTTTGGGCTCCGGCGGACAAAGTACCGCGCTCCCCCGGTCTCGAAGAGGAGCTCCACGGAGGTGAGCGTCTCGGGACCGGCAAAGTGAGAACGGAGCTGATCCGCCTGGCGCTCCGCTCCGGAGGACTCCCCAAAGAGGGCGAAGGCGAGGGCGTCGAGGACCGTCGTCTTGCCGCTTCCGGTGGGGCCGTAGATGCCGAAAATTGGATGGTCCGTGACACGCTGGAAGTCGAGCTCCACCCTCCCCGGAAAGGGGCCGAAGGCTGTCATACTCAGTCTCAGGGGTCTCAAATCGGCTCCTCCTGATCCTCTTTGCGCGCCTCCGCGACCGCGGTCTGGAGAATCGCTTCCTGTTCTCGGGAGAGCTCCTCTACTCCCACATCAGCGAGGAAGGATCGAATAACACCCTCCGGATCTCCGAGCCCCTCTCGACTCGCTCCGACCCGCTCTCCGGAGGGAAGGATCTCCCGGTGGATCCAGTCGAGCTGTACCGCGTTCGGATAGCTCTGGCGAAGCCTCGTCATTGCGTCAGGGACCGGGAGCTGGTCGGTGAGCTCGAGCTTTACGAACGCCTCCGGTTCCGCCTCGGAGCCACCGCTCAGGAGCTCGTCAAAGCTACCGCGAAGGACCCGCAGGGGGCGGGGCGGAGAGAGAGGAAGGGTACGAAGCGTCTCCACCCCCCACCATTCGAGCTCCAGGAGCGTGACGGACTTCTCGGTCTCGATTTCGTCAAAACCGAAGGGCATTATGGAGCCGCTGTATCGCAGGGTGCCCGACTGGAGGGCGATCTGCTGAGGTCGGTGCAGGTGTCCCATGGCGACGTAGCTGGCCCCGGCGTATCGCTCCGGGCTTACCTGCTCGATTCCGCCGGCACTCTCGAGACTCCGCTCGGACTCGCTGCCGGCGCCTCCGGCCACAAAGGTGTGAGACACGAGAATCTGTCGAGCATCCTCGGGAAGGAGGGATCTCGCCTCGGCGATCTGCGCCGCGAGAACCTGATCCGGGTTGGTTATCCCGGGCTCGCCGAAGTGATCCCTGGCGGCGAAGACCCCAGCGTAGGGCAGGGCGCTTACCGCTACGGTGCCCTGATTGTCCTCCAGGAGTAGCGGTCCCGCCGAACGGCCGAGGCCGCCGCGAATCAGCACCCGCCGAGGATCGTGGAGGGCACCGCCAAAGCCGATCCGCTCCGGGGCGTCGTGGTTCCCTGCGATTACCGCCAGGGCACACCGGGTGTTTCGATAGAGTCGCTCGAGAAACTGGTCGAAGAGCTCCACCGCCTCCCGGCGCGGATTCGCCCGATCGAAGACGTCCCCGGCCAGGATAAAGAGATCCGGTTCTTCCTCCTCCACCATCTCCGCGATCTGCTCCACCAGGATAGCCTGGTCCTCCAGGAGGGAAAAACCGTTGAAGATCCGACCAAGGTGCCAGTCGGCAGTGTGAAGAATGCGCATCAGTGGGTGAGAGTATCACAAACTCAGGACGCAAAACACGGCCGATCCTTCTGGACCGGCCGCTTTCTACCAGTTTTATCTTAAATCCTAAGTTCCCCTGCTACCGGATGATAGTTCGTCTCTATTCGAAGCGGAGCTCGATATCATCCCAATCGAGCCCGGTGGAGAGCTCGGCCATTCGCCAGATGTGGCGGAGAATCGCCTGCTGTGCCTGGGGCGGGAGCTTCTCGAGAAGACGGCCGAACTTGCCTATCACGACATTCTCACCAGCCACTTCGTTCTCGATTACCATAACCATCTTCGCCTTTCGGTCCACGGCGGTCCAACCACCGTTTCCGTCGGGGTCGAAGGTGACTTCTTTGCGAATAACCGTCTCCGAGAGGGTCTCGCTCGAGCCGTTGACCACGCCGTGGACGACCTCGAGGGCGTAGGTGGTGCCGATGAGCTGCCCGGAACCATTTTCATGCTCCGTGTAATAGCGAACACCCTGAATGGTCGGATTCACCACGCTACCACTGCGGAACCAGAAGTTCAGCGTCCGGTCGAGCTCGTGAATATAGGTGACCTGGGAGGAGAAACTCGCGCTTCCGTCAGTCGCCGGCACGTACTCGCCGCTCAGCGCCTCTTCGGGGAACTCCATGGAGCCCTCGTAGTCGAAGGGCGCGTAGGAAACCTGGGTCGGCGAGGAGGGATCGCTGGTCGCGAGTATGACGTACTTGCGCTCGGTTCCATCCTCGAAGAAGTCCGACTGCTTTGCGCGACGGAGAGATCCGTAGAGACCCGCAGGATCCGTAGCGCCCCCGTCACTCTGTTCCCAGATGCCGTCGTCGTCGTTGTCGTCCACGTACCAGGTCTCTTCGGTCCGCTGAGCAACGAACTGGTCTTCGTAGCCGCTCATGGGAGTGGTCACGGCGGTGATTTCGAAGAAGCCGGGATACTCCGAGGAGACTACAACATCGTACTCCGTCGTCTGCCCGGGCTCGGGAAAGTTATCTACGCTTCCGCTATCAGGAGCCTCGATGCCTCCCGTGGGCGCGTTGACCGTGGTTGACGCGGAGAGCTCGGAAATATCAGGAACCCCTGCGGAAGCAAGAGAGTCCGAAGTCGATACCGTACCCTGCAGTTCCAATTCGTAGCTGACATCAAAGAGGCTGACAAACTCGTCGACGGCAGTGTCCTCGTTCTCCGGCTCGAGGCCGAACTGACACCCGGAAAAGATGAGTAGAACGACAACGGTAACAAATGCCTTAATGGCTATATGTCGTTTCATGGCTATATGCCTCCTGGGAATATATTAGCAATCCACATGCCAATTTTCCATTAAAATTAAATCCTTTTCGTAAAAGGAATTAGATTTCAGACACTAGACGCCGCGTATCATTATGCTATGCAAAACCCATATATCCTATGCATAACGCATGGACTATGCTTCCTGCATGACTACCGGCTCAGCACGTCGAAGTTGCGGATCACCGTGAGAAACTCGATCTGCAGGGAGTAGTAGTCGGGATCTGATATCTCCCGGACCGTGGTATTGAGCAATCCGTTGAGCTGAAAGGCGACGTTTCTACGGGTTAACTCCGTCCCGAGCTCCAACTGCACCCTGGTGGCGGAATCGGTGCCCCCTTCGAGGAAGGCGGGCTGATAGTAGCCTCCGTAGACTCGTCCAATCACCCCGTAGGTGAGTTCATCCCCTAAGGGACGGTAGAAGCGCCCCTGCAGGCCGCCGCCGACTTGCAGGATTTCGTGAGGCGTATAGATACTGGCATCGTCGCCGGCGTAGTCTTCCCAGGAGCCGGAGAGCTCGACGCCTATCAGAGAAAAGGGCGAGGAGCGTTGCAGGACCGAGACCACGGCGCCTTGCTTGATTAGATAGCGGCTCCCCGGAGAGCTTCCGTCCTCCAGAAGAAGATCGTACTCCCCGTTTGTCTCCAACCGCAGGCGCTGCAGAAAAGGAGAGCTGCTCTGCCTCGGCTCGAAGACAAAATCACCGTCCACCCCGTGAGAGCGGACATCCGCAAACTCTGCGGTCATGCTCCGTTCCGGAAGCTGAAACTCCTGTTGATACGGACCGTACCGGTAGTACGCCGAAGCGTAAATCGACTGTCCGGACATCGAGCCCCGAACTCCAGCCAGCGGACGGACCCGGTAGTTCTGAAAGTAATCCGCGCCATCTACCGCGGCGTTTACGGGGCCGTCGGGAACTGAGGCGACGTAGAGCCCGTTGGCCATGGTGGATGCGCCTAGCTCCGGCCGAACCACGAAGCGTCCCTCCCGAAA
This sequence comes from uncultured Spirochaetaceae bacterium, assembly GCA_964478055.1. Lineage (GTDB taxonomy): Bacteria > Spirochaetota > Spirochaetia > DSM-27196 > Alkalispirochaetaceae > CAYZHV01. The sequence goes on from CAYZHV010000039.1 coordinate 8,911, forward strand.
GGTGAGGGGCAACGCCACGGTAACGTCGCCGATTTGATAGGCGTGCCTCCTGACCTCACCGGCGTCCTGAAACCGGAGCCTGTCAGCCCGGACGTTGAGCTCTGTTTCCATTGCTGCCCGGGAGTTTATCTGCCAGGAGTAGCGCATCTGTGCCCCGACAGCGGAGCGTTGCGTCTCGGCGTCCGTGTAGAGGCGACTGACGAGGGTATCCGCGTAAGCCGCGGAGATCTCGTTGTAAAGCCCAACGGTATTGCGATACCCCGGGTCGATGCGATGGATCTCTCGTAGCTGCCGCTTTGCCACGGCCCACCGTCCATCCCTCCGATAGAGATTGGCGAGGGCATACTTTGCCTCGAGATTGGTGGGATCAAATGCAAGAACCCGCTCATACTGCTCGATCGCCCGCCGGACCTCCCCGGCGTCGCTGAAGAGATTTCCGAGCTGCGTCCGAAAACTGAGCCTGCCCTGCTCTACTTCTATTAGAGCCATCTCGCTGCGAAGCTGAAGTCGCCTGGCAAAATCGCTGTACCTCTGGTTGACCTGCTGTCTCAGAAGGGCAAGCCTCTCTTCTGCTTCCTGTAGCTCCCCCCGTAGCCGCTCCACTTCCCCCGCCGCCTCGGCGCCGGATAGGGGCACGGTCGTCGGCTCCTCACCGGTCAGGGCGAAGAAGGAGAAAAGACGCTCCTGCAGCGGAGGCATCTCCTCCCCTTCCTGAGGAACAACTCGAGCCACGAGCTCCCGGGCGCCGTCCAGATCCGTGGCGATGAGATGGAGAAGCTGATAGTACCGGTCTTCCGGAACCAGCGCCTCCTCCGGGGCAAAGCTCTCTTGCTCCACCGGGGCGTAAGGATCCTGGACGATGGAGAGTTCTCCGTCGGTGATGCTTCCTCGGCGAAAGCCGAGCTCCCGGCTCCGTTCGACTTCGGACCCGATCGTCAGGAGAAGCTCTTCGGAGCTGATATCCTTCGCCAGGGCCTCACGCTGCTCCGTGAGCTCTTCCACCGTGCCGCTTACGGCATCGTCGAGCTCTCCGGAGGCGCTCTCATAGAGCCGCTGGAGTCTTCCGGCGAGGGTGGTAAGGGACTCTGCTCGGGCAACGGCGTCCGAGAGCTCCTCCAGCCGGGCAGGAGCTTCCTCGTCACCACTCTCCACCGCGTCCTGGTAGGCGTCGAGACGATCGCCGAGGGCATCAAAGAGATCCCCGAGCTCATTGAGCGCCAGACGAATCTCCTCCCGCATCGCCATGGAGAGCCCGAGACCTTCGAAGAGGGAGCTCAACTCAGAGGCAAGGGTGACCAACCGGGCGGACACTTCGACGGCGAGAATGTTCTCGTACTCCTCCACCCCTCTGCTTACCTCCCCGTTCCAGAAGAGGGTCTGGGCGAGAACTCGCCGTCGAGCCACGTCCAGAGGACTTTCCGCGGCGGATTCCCGATACTCGGTTATGAGACCGCGCCGTTCCTCGAGCTGGAGCTGGAGCCGCTCCAGGGCGGGAACCGCTTCGGCGGGAGCAGAGGAGCGGATCTCAGCGACTTCATCCTGCCGATCCATCTGGTAGAGGAGCTCAATAAGCTGTATGTAGAGAGGGCCGTAGTCCGGAAACTCCTCAATGCCCTCCCGGTACGCTTCCTCCGCCCGCTCCGGGGCGTCGTTGCGCTCATAGATATCCCCGAGCTGCAGAACTCGCTCCGGGGTATCCGCCGCTCTCGCGGCTTGGCGGAACTGCTGCCTAGCGTCGCTCTCCCGAGCCCACCAGAGATAGGTAAAACCAAGATTCGCAAGGAGTGGCAGCTCATTTTCGAGATTGCGGATTCCCGACTGGTAGTACTGCTCCGATGCGCCGTAGAAGCCGTTCCAGGCGGCTATCTTTCCGGCCTCCAGGTATCCCGCCAGGTTATCCGGGGCCGCGGAGAGGAGACGCCAGTAGACGTTGAGTCCTCCGCTGATATCGCCGTTCCAGATCGTGTTCCGCGCCAGGAGCTTCAGAACCTCCGGGTCTCCCTCGGTTACGCTGAGGGCTCGATTAGCGTAACGGATCGCATTCAGGTGGTCGCTTAGGAGGGTATAGAAGAAGATAAGCCGCCGGTATGCATCCATATCAGTTGGATCTTCTTTGAGCTGGATAAGGTAGTCTTCGATGGACTCAGGGCCTCCTCTCAGCTCACCCGACCCCGGTGGTCTCTCGCCCGCAGGAAGCACGAGGATCTGGTCGAGATAGAAAAAGTAGCGCTCGTCGTACCGCCTCGGCTCCGGGACGGTTATTCGAAGGGTGTAGGTGTCCGCGTCGAGATCCACGGTTATGGTGCGCACCCAGCTGTAAGGTGGCGAGTAGACCTCCCCCACGGAGACATCTTCCCAGTAGAGCCGTCGCGACTCGCCGCCGTTCAGAGTTATTTCGATGGGAGAGCCGTA